>JAUNXT010000022.1 GCA_030539655.1 Methanocorpusculum sp. | reverse complement strand
GGACGGCATCCAGAACATACCGCGTAATAGGAATCGGTCCGAAGACGACAGAGACGCTCCGCTCATACGGGCTGATGGCAGAGATGCTTTCTTCATACTATTCACGGGATTTTGTCTCCTATCTGGGTGCCTGGATATCCGGAAAACGCATCGGCATTCCCCGCGCAGATGTTCCGAATAAGGAGCTCTCTGATTCAATCAGTGATGCGGGAGCACTTGCCTATGAGTATCGGATTTATTCACTTCGGGCATCAGGCATGCCGCTTTCGCTTGACGGGTGTGACGCGGTTCTTTTCACCAGTGCAAAGTCATTTTCTGATGCGGTGCTTCCGGAGATGAACGGAGTTATCCCGATGGCAATCGGGGAAATCACCGCGAAAGCGATGAAAAAAGCAGGGGTTATGCCGGAGGTTACAGGCGATGGAAGTCTTAGAGGAACGCTTGAGAGAATCCGGGAAAAATATGAGTGAGAGCAGGAAAATAATTAATCTGTCTTCTCATCACACGAAAGTTCTAACAGAATCTATTACGGCACACGGATTTCCCCGGCGGATACCGGGTTTCCTGTTTTATCATAAATTGCATATGTGAGGTGCTGACCGGACTTTACCTTCATCCCATTCCATTCAGTTCCGGATTCTCCGGCGATTTTATTTCCTTTAATTCTGAGTACATCCCCTGGTTCAACAATTTCAGTCCCCGAGGAGGAAATGATTGACTTTTCCGTTCCATCATTTCTGATGAGAACCGAGACTGTTTTGTCTTCCCTGATGCCAAGCCTTACTTCAATATCATTCACGGAAAAGGAACTTCCTGATATCTGTTCGAGAGACAGTGTATTGTTCCCGGCAGAAATCGCTTTGATATCGGCAGTAATCCCAGTGTTTGGCATCGGGGTATGGCTGCTTGCCACGACAATTACAATCCCTGCAATAATCACTGTGATGCTCAGCATAAGAATTACGCCCACTACCTCGGATACTGCCGGTTCTTTTTTAACCAGTGTGTGTTTTTTAACCAGTGTGTGTTTTTGTATCATCTGTTTTTCTCCTGAAGGATAAATGATGAATTATAAATGATTTTTCCAGAGGGGATATAATAGATTTTAACATCCATCGGGGTTGCCTTTTTTGCGGCGTCGATAATTTTTTCTTTCTCCGTACCAAGGAGACGGGCGTTTTCCTCTGTAACAGGCAGGGTAAGTTTCATCCCTGCGGTCCACACCCCTGACTGGATTTTTTTACCGGACATATACAGATTTTCTGCGGAAAAACTTCCGACCGACTCCTCTTCCCCCTGAGTCCCGATAAACGTTGTTACCTTTAAATCGGATGTATTCAGCGGCTGACCGCTTTTGTGTTCAAAAACAAGGGTAAGATTGTCTCCGGCACCGGTAACTGATGTGGAAAACTCTGCAGCAGGAAGCTCTGTGCTGCTGTTTCCGATTGCTCCAAATGCAAAAGCAGCAATAATTCCGCCGATTACAATAGTTATTGCGAGGAGAAGCATGACTCCCACAGGGGCTGACACGGCATCATCCTTCATTGGACACTCACCTCAATAATTATCCGATGAAGTGTCAGGGTAAGCGGATTCACGGATTCAGTGGATACTGTGGTTTCCTTCAGCGTTTTTCCATCCCAGGATGTGAGAATCAGTTTGTCTCCGTTGTTCAGGAGAATATCTGTATTTTCCATTTTTGTCTCTACGTGGAGGTCAGCTATTCCGGAACCGGTGATTTCACTCTGGTTCATTTTGTTTTCTGCTGTAATTATCGTAAGTACCATATTTTCGTCCATAGTTTCAGGCATTGTTTTCTCTATTTTTCCAAGCCGGTTTTTTACAATCTTTTCTTCCTGGTTAAGACCGCTTTCAATCGTATAATCGGTTAGGGATGCAGGTGTTTTTTTATCTTCTTTGGTTATCCACAGAACACCATTTTCATAATGGATTCCTTGCGGTTCCCAGACAGTAAAAGATGGTGTGTATGAGACATCAATGGAGTTTATCGTATATCCGCTTCCGGTTCCAACTTTCAAAGATCCGATCGGATTACCTGTTATCTCTATTGTTCCGGATGATTTTGAAGGGGATAAAAGAATATCCCCTGCACCAAGGACAATCGGGTTTGAGTACTCACGAAGTTCTCCGGTTGCGTAAATACTGTCCATTTCCGCGGAAAACCCTTTGAATGTATACAAAACCTCGTCTGCATGGCTGATTTCCGCCTGCTGTTTTAAGGACGGGATGTATGATGTTGTATAGACTGCAAGACAGGTTACGACAACTGCAAGTACCAGCATAAGTGCAACAACTGCTGCAACAGCATCGTCTTTTCCCCCGTCTTTTTTAAACGGACGGCATTTCTTCTTCTGATTCTTCGTTTGTTTCATGATATTTTCACCTTCACCTTATCTTTTGCCCAGAGGAGTGTATCCTTTCCAATAAGCCTGAGACTATATGTTCCGGGTGGAACGGTTTTTATGTCAAACTCTGCTTTATACCCAAGGTCAAAGGTATTTTTAGCCGACCCGGCCTCATCTGAGACTTTGGCAGAAAGAGTGTATTTCTTTATCTCCGAACCTTCGTCTTCCGGCGTAAGTGTGAGGGAAAGTGACTGTGCTTCAATCCAGTCTCCGCCTTTGTGCCAGATGGTAATCGGGTCTGTGTCTGTTTTGGGATATTCCACGCCAACAGTGATGGTGGGTGTTCTTTCGTCGGGTACAAGTGAGTATGCGGTTATAGCAAAGATACCGACAAGAACAATCGCGATGCCAATCATAAGCATTTCACCAACAACTGATGTCACGGCATCGTCTTTGTTCCGCTGCATTGTTTTTTTCTGTGATGCTTTTCCATGTGTGTTGTTTATTTTCATGTTTCCTCCATTATATAATATAAATGAACGTGATTACTGTTGCAGTCAGAAGAATAATTACATGTTTCAGTCCGGCAAGAATGTTGTTTGCTGACATCTGACCTGCCATAATCCCTGAGAAAAAAGCAAGAATGATTCCAAGGTGAAACATATCACCCTTGTTTGACGAGAGATCAAATGTCATATTGAATGATGAGAAGCTGGATACAAAGGCAACATTCATCTGATAGGCACAGTAGAGATAGATGGCAAAGGAAAGGTAAATAACTGCAAGATAGACAAAAGAAACACTTGTCCGTTTACCCTTCATTTTCACATAGTGTTCGAGATCTGCAATTGCGATGGCCAGAATTTCCCTGATATAGTCCGTTACCTCACTTGCTTTTACCAGAAGTGAGATTGCACGTTTAACAGATACAAGACCGATACGTTCTTCCATCCTGACCAGAGAATCAGAGAGTTTCTCCCCGCTTTTAAGGTCGGTTGACACAATTTCAATCTCTGATGATAAAACACCGGTTTTGTTTTCGGAAAGCATAAACACTGCACTTTGCAGTGTCATTCCTATGTCTCTCATGTCGGAAATCTCACGAAGGAATCCGGGGAGTTCACGTTCAACTTTGTTCACATAGCGTTTTCTGATTTCATAGGCAACCATAAGCGGTGTGACAAATGCAATTATTGCAATACAGATAAAAACTTCGAATGTCTGCTCGGGAAATATCTGTTGAAGTGCCCCGTTTATCCACATCATAAACACAATGAGCAGGAGGGCTGTTCCAAAAACTGCCGGTACATAATATGTGGATATGAAAAACTTTACCGGATGTTTTAAAATATACTCAAGATGGATTGCCTGTTTACGTTTGTTAATCTGTTTGATAAATGCATCATCTGTTTTTGTTTCGTTCTTACTATCCAGAAGGCTTTGCCCGAACTCGCTGGAGGTTTTTCTCACTCTTGAAATATTCAGATTATCAGAGGGTAACAGAATGGCAAGGATTCCGACAAGGATTGCTGCACCAATAGGAAGGCCTATCAGCAGAAGGGGCATTAGATCTCCGAGAGTGTTTTGTCCGGAAATGTTTTGTGCGACGAGCATGATACAGACAGCAATAGGTCCTGCAACAAAAGCAGTAACATAGACCTCTGCAATCATTTCAAGAAACTGAAGGAGGGATTCCAGCTGCTGCTTTGCCTGTTCACGATAGGAGTCTGATTTTGCCGCAAAGAAGTTTGTAAGGGACCCTCCGCTGCGGTAAATGAGTGATAAATCGTTCAGGAGTTCCTTGAAATTTTCAGACGGAGTGACCTCAATCGTGTTTTCGATGGCGGATAACAAATCAAGGCCGAAAAGTTCAACATCACGAATGATTAATCCGCATTCTTTAGAGACCTCTCCATAAAGGTCAACTGCTTCATATACGCTGCGGAATATGTTGTACAGCGTCATTGTCGAAGATAGTGACTGCATGTATGTTACTGCGTACGGCAAATCCTGTTCAATTTTGTTTTTTCTTCCCTGTGCCTGGAGCAGAGGAATGAAATAGATACAGGCAAATGTTCCTGCAGCTGCCAGAATCCCTGCTATGGCTCCAAAAAAGATATCCGGAATCCGGGGGAAGAGATTCGGGAAAATCTGAATGTCGAGAACCGCAATCAGGATTCCGGCCATTGCTGTCATAATCCCCGTAAATAAACTTACGAGAATTGTAAGCATCATATACTGGTCTACCGGCAGTCTGATATGAGCGGCACGGAGCTGGAGTTCATACTTTTTGCTATAGAGAATAGTATCGATGAAATCCTGTTTCTTCACAGGTTCTGACGCAGCCTGGTCTCCAGCGTTTTTTCTCCCAATCATGAATGGTCCTGTTCATTCAGTTCAAGCTGACGGATTGCAGCGGTGACTGTTGATGGGTGTACATCCCCTGTCTTTACCATCTCCGTCAGAGCTTTTTTTCTCCTCTCAAGATGCGCATTCAGTTCCTCGTCAGACCATCCGTTCTGATAGGCAATACTGTCCAGCACCACTGACCTTGTGTAGACCTTGTCGAAGGTATCTGTTTTGTTGTTCCAGAGAAAGAGCGGAGCCCATGTTACCTTATCGTCTTTCATGACAATCTCATTAAGAGACAGGCAGCGTCTGAATCCTTTTCCGTTTGCATAGAGAAGGCTTTGAATGACAACAAAATTGAGTGCCCCAAACATTGCCTCCGGAACGTTAATCGGGTCGTTAATCAGACGGTTTACTGCTTCCTTGACATTTCCTGCATGAAGGGTCGAGTAGGTGGTGTGCCCTGTATTCATTGCCTGAAAGAGTGTCTGTGCCTCTTCTCCGCGTACCTCTCCGACAATAATAAATTCCGGTCTCTGTCTGAGGGCCGCCTTTAACAGGGAGAACATAGTGATGTTCCCCATCCCGGTAAGATTTGCCACGCTTTCCCTGGTTTTCATAGGAAGCCAGTTTATATGCGGAAGCTGAATCTCACGTGTGTCTTCAATAGATACGATTTTTGCTTTTCTCGGGATAAAAAATGACGCAGCATTCATGGTTGATGTTTTTCCGCTTGCAGTCCCCCCGGCAATAATCATACTTTTTCGGTTTTCGACTGCGAGCCAGATGTGTGCCATCACCTCTGCGGAATAGGTGTTTGAGAGCACGAGGTTTGCAGGCGTCATGGGTTCTGCCTGGAATTTTCTGATGGTAAACGAACTGCCTTTTGCAGAGATAATATCAGAATAGGTAATCTGTGCACGTGATCCGTCGGGAAGCGCTGCATCAACAAGGGGGGAGGTCAGAGATATCTGTTTATCGCCTTTTTGTGCCAGTTTCATGACATAGGCGTTGAGTTCATCGGTCGTAAAAACACAGTCTGTTTCAACGTTTGCATATTTTCTGTGGTAAATATAAATGGGAAGATTCGCTCCGTTGCAGGTGACATCCTCTATTTTCTCATCCCGAAGCAGCGGGTCAAGTTTTCCATAACCAAAGAAATTCCGCCGCAGATAATAAATGAGAACGTGTGTTCTGTCTTTTTGAATTTCCGGGTCGAATTTTTCAATTGTCTCAATGAAGTCCGCGTCTTTTATTTCAAACTCTCCTCTGCGTTTTACAGTATCATATATTAGCTGCCCGCGAAACTGGTTGAAGGTCTCTTCCAGAACAATTAGTTCCTTTTCAGTGAGTTTTGGTTCAACCATCTGATAGTAAATACCAGAACCTTCCAATCGATAGATATTCGCATATGCAAAGGGGGCTGTAAGCCAGTATTGTTCGATGAGTGTTCCAGGTCCGGTATACGGCGGAAGTTCAACGGGTACCGGTTCTTCATTGAATACTTTTGCCTCTGCTCTTTTCCCGTTCTTTTTATTATCGAAGTACTCCTGTAACTCTTTGAATGACTTTGCTTTGAGAATCATCGAAAGAACGGACTTCTCTTTTTTTTCATTGGTTGGGATATTCATCGGTTCCATCATCTTACCTTATGCAATTTTATCAGATTCCCCCGTGGTATTCCGGAGCATCTTTTCCAGGATACTGCAATGAGATTTCTGCATCGACATTCCTGCTGAAGATACTTACTGCGTATTTTCCCGGCGTGTAGATCTTTGACGTTCCGGTTGTATTTGCATCATCATGTCCCTGCCATCCGAACATTTCTATCAGTTCGGGGTTTTTGTCTGTGATACGGAATACTGCAATATCCAGAACTGCAAACGGGGACATTCCTTTTTCTGATACGGCATCTATTTTATTTATGGCATAGGATAATCTCCAGGGAACAGCTGATGTGTATTCTGCAGTCTGCTCTGCAGTATACAGGGGAACACTGTCCCCTTTTACATTCACATAGATGTCTTTCAGATTCCCGTGCCCTCCGTTTCTCCATTCAAGAGGTGAGGTAAGCCACTCTTCCTCATAATATCTGATACATTCATCTCTCCAGTATTCTTCTTTTGGATAATCCTGCAGGGGGCCTGCCGGTAGTTTTTCCGCGGTTTCAATCAGTCTGATTTTTTTCTGTTTTGGTGCGGTTGAAACCTCTTTTCCGGAAAGGAGGGCGTCAGGAGATACAATCTGCGGTGTGATTCCATTGTATGCGGCAACGGGGAATCCCTTTTCATTTGTATCTGCAGCCCAGAGGATTTTTACCGGAATTACTGTGTTATTGGAGACTGTCTCATAGACCGGTCCGTCTGAAGTATCGTTGCTTATTATTCCCACAGCGGCAGCCTCCGGAATTAACGTGTTTCTGTCAACAGTTGCAGGATACCATGCAACAACTGCAGCATAGCCTGCACCTCTTAAAAGTGAGACTGCAAGAAGGGATAAGTCTTCACTGTCTCCGCATTCATCAGCGAGTGTTACCAGAGGTGTTCTCGGGAAGCTTTTTGCATGTCCGCTTTCCTCATCTGTCAGATATGGGATTGAATGGGCGAAGGAGAGAATCAGATCAACCGTTTCACGGTCGGTGCAGGAGTGTTCCTGAGCAATATCGGTTAAACGGTCTGAAATTTCCTGAATCACCGCATCGTCTGATATGTACGATTCAAGCCCATCCGGGCGTTTCGTTCCAAAGGCAGAGGCATGCTGTGTCTTGTACTCATTTTCATAGATTTCGTAGTCGCAGTACAGTGTTTCGCCATTGTACTCCCATTCACGGGATTTGTACCCCCATGGTGTTTTCTCATCTGTCTGGTCACTACCCGGGTTTCTGCTGCTGTCACCGGACGATTGGATAATTTTTCCCGGAATATCAAGGGATACGACGACGATTATTCCCGCAAACAAAATGATAATCACAACCATTATCAGGATGATGATTTTGAAGCTCTTTTTGGTGAGGGAAAACGTCATCCTTACTTCCTCCTGAGTGCAAACCACGCTGCCGCGAGTCCTGCGGCAACGGTCAGAAGTGAGATGGGAGATGATGATGCTTTGGTTGGGGTTGGTTTGAACGTCACAGGTGTCGGGGTCTCTATCGGAAGAGGTGTTGATTTTGGTTCTAGATCTGCAGTTTCTGTTGTATCTTCTGCGATGTCGGCAGATGTTACGTCAAATGTTACCGAATCAGAGCATCCTGTATTGATATTTGTGACCTCTGCCATATACGTTCCAGGCACCCATGTTGATGTGTCAATTTTGTCAAATTCAAACGAATCCTGTTTTGGTGTTGTACGAAGGGCTGTCATTTGCATTGCTTCAGTGTTTCTCACCGGTTCAAAATTGAGGAGACGGATGTTCAGCGAAAATGTGTCGGAATCCTTGTAGTTGGTTGTCCCTGCAATGGAAAGTTCGTCCCCGATGTGAATATTTCCTATCGGATTTATGCTGATTTTTCCGTTTCCAATCGTGAGTTTTGTAATTGTGTAAAGGTCATCATGGCCTGCTTTGCTGATGAGATTCGTCAGGGCATATGCTGCATTTTCCGAAAGTAAATTACCCAGTGGAATCTCCCCGTCCCCGGATGATGTTACTGAGTGGATGATTCCTTCATCTTTATCCGGGATTACATCGAAAACACCGTCAAAACCAGGGTGCTGTATGATGAAATAATAATTTCCGTCTGCCAGATTCCAGGTAAATTCACGGTTGAACTCAACATCTCCGAGGTGATTTGGTATAACTTTTCCATAGTCATCGGCATTGTCCACAAGATCAAAACTGCAGAGTCTGGTATAATTGTAGTTTGTTCCGAACAGATAGATGCGGGTATGTCCCTGATGAGGAGACTTATCGTCACCGCCTGTCATATTTTTCCCCGGGCTTCCTGATGCGAAATAGGTGTAGCTTATTTCATTACCCGGGACAACAGATGTTTCACCGGCCGAACCTTTTATCTGAAGGGACTGTGCTGTTAAAACAACATCCCACGATATGTGTGTATCATACCCTGCTGATGTCGGATTTTTGGCTGCGATTCCTCCTTCCGGCACAAGATTCGCATGAATAGTATACATTCCCTGTTCAAATCCGAGTGTGTCCCACAGATATTCCCATTTGAGAGTGATTATAGCATCATAGTAGGTTATCGTAAAACTATGGGGGTCTCCGTCAACGACTGCCTTTCCGGTCTCCAGATTTACTCCGTTTTCCGGGATGTTTGTACCGCCGGTCACATAAAGATAGATTGGGACCAGTGCATATGGAGAGTTTGTTAATGAACCTTCGAAATAAATCTCATCACCTGTGGTGAATTTCCCGGTATTCAGTTCTGCTGTGTCGTAGAGGATGATTTTCTTTTTGTTCTTTTTAACCTTGAATGATGCGCTTTTTGTCCCTTCAGGTCCGTTTGCGGATACCGTGTATGTCCCTTCTTTTGCCTCATCCGGTATTTTGATGCTGAAATTTACCTGTCCTTCGGCATCAGGTTTTATCCGAATGTGCTGCTTATCTATGATGTGGATTTTCTCGGTTTCCGAGACATCGAAAAACGGAGCTGAATCTCCTTCTTCTGAGAGGGTGACATCGTATGTTGAGTATGGTGCTGCGCTGAATTCTGCAATTATGCTGTCTCCGGGATTTGCTTCCTTTGAAGTAAGTGTAAGTGAGATGGAACTTTGTTTTACTGTAAACAGAAGAGTGGCCGTCTTTTTCACACCGTTTAGTTCTACTTTGAAGGTCATCAGCATTCGAACCGAATCTGCAGTCCCTACGATACTTTGTTCTGCAGCTTTAAATGCATACTGACGGTTATTTTTATCCGCAGGGTTTGAAACACCAATCAGGCTTTGTGTAGCTCCGTCAACATTTTTGATAGTGCTGGTTTCAATTCCTGTGTCCAAATTTTTCAGGATGTAGGAGTTCCAGTCTCCTTTCAGTTCCGATGGTATGATTGTCCCCTCTGTTTCAGTTACAATGATTTGTGCAGAACGTGGGATAGATTCGGGGGATAAGGTATTTTTCGTCTGGAAATCCCAGATGGTAAGTAATCCGGGATCAAGAGATTTTATGTTGATTTTTGTTGTTCCAATTCGTTGTGATGCACTGTCGTATGCATAATAAATTCCGGGTGCTGCCCCTGAGGGGATAGTTCCTTTATTACCATCAGACAAATAAATCTTATATGTTCCATCCTGCTCTTCGAGATATGCTATTGAAGTACCGGTGGGCACGACAAGGTCGGAAAAATCAAGATTCTCTTCTCCAGGATAGACTGTGTCTCCGTTGAGAATTATCGTGTTATCAGTGCCTCTTGCTGATACAGGAGATACGAGTATCGAAAGCACAGCTGCTGCTATAAGAAGGCCGATGAGTACACGTTTCACTTTTCTCCTCCGGAGAGCTGTAATCGTTTCTCTTTCGCAAGTGTTGTGATTGTGTTTATTATAGTTCATAGTATGTATTCCTGTCATCCAGGTTTCAGCGATTCAGAGGTGCTGTGGGCTCACCCTCACGAATCTGTGCTGCCTGCCGTAAATTGAAACTTGAAGGAAGGAAAAAAGAGCTTTTCCTTCCGTCTGGGTTGTATTTTTCTTTAAAGAGTGGCCCCCCTGCTGTAATTTCCGGTGTCTCTGTCCGGCAGTTTCAGATAGATACATATTACAGGATAAACGTCCCTCTCTGAAGGACATCACCGGTTGATGTCTTTATTATTGAGTACGTCACTTCCTTCCCCTTCTGAAGAACAAGTTTTCCGGTTGATCCCTCAGGCTGGAAAATGATATATCTTCCTTTTACGATATCCGGATCGGTTGCCGCGGTGCTGTCATACCAGTTGTCAGCAAGGATGGTAAATGAATCTCCTGCATTGAGTTCTGTATACTCCACTCCTCCCATGTAGAAGTACGTCGGATGACTCATAGACTTAATTGTTTCAGCTTTTGCACGTGACGCACCCTGTTTGGTTGCAAAATTAATGCCCATTTCTGCGGAATCTGTTTTCAGCTGGACGGTGATGTCTTCAAGGTACACAGTGTCTCCACCGGTATGCCTGAACTGAATTCCGTTGTTTACCTTTGTGTCTCCATCCGGCTGTGCATTGGTTTTATCAGTGTCCGGAAGGCTGTTAATAGCTGAATTCACTTTAAACACAGCCTGCGTTGGTTTTTCGACTGTCGTAAACAACCCCCCGGCAAATGCTGCAACAAGCCCTGCTATGACAATGGTAAGTACGAGCATAAGCATAACACCAATAACCGGTGATACTGCATCCTCTTTTTTCTGAGATCTTTTTTGCGGCTTCATGCAACTCTCACCTCTTTATCAAAGAGGGACACACCGGACGGCTTATGAATAATTCTTACATTAACAACAGAACCGGGTCCAAAGCCGTTCTCACTCTTTGTTACATCAAACCCAAGCACTGCTTCTGTACCTTTTGATGTTCCGGTAGTCATCATCTGTCCGGATTTGAAATCGAAGTTTCCAAAGTTCACTTCTGAAGCACCCGGGGCACCAATGCTGACATCTGCAAGGTAGGGGAATCGAACCTGTGTTCCATCAGAGAGCTTGGTAAGTTGAGATGAGCTGGTAACTGACGAACTTTTCTGTACTCTGTTGATGAGTTCTTTTCCAGCTGTAGAACCAGCTTTAAACCCGGTGTAGGTATAGTCAGTTTTTATCTCCAGTTCTGAGGTGTTTATCGTCTGTCCCCCAAGATGTTCAATGGTCATTACGTACTGGTCACCAGTGTTTCCTGCATTTGCATTGAGTCTGACATCAAAGAATGCATTCGGAGCACCGGTGTTTCCTGATATGAATCCGGTTGCAAATCCTGCAACAACTGCTGCAATGATAACAGTTACTACAATCATCAGCATGACTCCGACAACCGGAGCTACTCCATCATCTTTTTTTGTCTCAGGTTTCATATCCGTTTCCCCTCCCCTAAGTTTCCTTTGGCAAGAACGTATCCGGTACTCTCATCCACAAGAGTATAGTACGTTGAGGAATCAATATTGTATCCTGCACTGTTGTATCTTGCAGTACTTCCTTCGTCCGCTCGGACTGTTGCAATGCCGAGCATATTGGTCAGAGCACTTGTTCCAGGTGGAGTATAGTACTCGCCCATAATCATGAACTTTTCTCCTGGCTGTATAATTGTCGAGCCGTTTGGATTATATGGATAGGGTACAAAACGTTTTGTAGAGCCTGCCGGGGGAAGTAACCTTGTGGCTCCTATCCCTTTTCCACTTCCTTTGGCGTAATCTTCTGCAATGTAGTCGTTGTAAGAAATTGTACATTTGCCTCCGCCTCCCGGTTTGTTGAAATCATCCAAATCAAGTCTTAAGTTTTTCAGGTCAACGGGGTTTCCTGATTCTACTTCAAAAACCAGACCAAATGGTACCGCATACAGAGTTTTATCCTTCACATCCATACTATGTCCGGAAAATGCAGAGCTTCCTCCGTCATCGAATCCGACATATGAAACTTTGGTAATGCTGATGTCATTCTTTGAACCGTCAGCAAACTGTGTTGCAAAGATAGTCACAGTCCCGGCAATAATAATTGTTATTGCAAGCATTAGCATAACGCCAATGACCGGAGATACTGCAGATTCTTTTTTCTGCCGGTGTTTTGTATGGTCTTCTTTTACCATGTTGCAATCACATCCTTGTCATAGATTACTTTGTTGCTTGGGATGTGGGTTATTGTTACATGAACAACAGCACCTTCACCAAAGCCGTATTTTGTTCGTTCTTTCACGTTAAATCCAAGGAATTCAAGGCGGGAAATCTGAATTGTCTGTCCGGCCTTCATAACATTTGTTCCAAAATAACTGCCGACACCTTGAGAAAGAATGGGGCCTGCAACCCGGTCCTTTGGGATTGTCGTCTGCGGGGTGAACGGATATCCATCAACATCAGTCTTTACCTGATTATCTTTAATATCAAGTGTTCCGTCAATTGTATGTTTAATTACCTTTCCAACATTTGCTTCCGTTACTTTTGTGTCACCGTTTTTTTCCGGAACGATATATGTGGTTACAATCTTCATATCCTTTGTTGGAAGTTCCTCTCCGGACATGCTGGTAATTTTTACCATATCATCCGCATTGCTTGCGGAAATCTCAACTGAAAGTACAGTGCTCGGGGCTTTTTCCTGCGTCGCGGAAAGTCCTCCTGCGAACGCAGCGACCATTGCTGCAATGATTACAGTGACTACAATCAGCAGCATAATGCCGACGACCGGTGATATTGCATCATCAGTCTGCTCCACACGGGTTTTGCTTCGCGGGCATAAACTGTTTTGTTTACCTTTCATTTCTTCTCTATCTCATCTGTGTATTTATTGCGGGAACACACAAACCCGTGATGGAACAAAGAATTTACGACAAGAAAGAGATAAACACTTAGCCATCAGATGCAGAAGAAAAAAAGGAAAGATATCCTGATGAGAATGACCTATAGTTAGCTGATGAGAAAGATTAAATAGTATTCTCACATAGATATATTGCCGATTTTTCTTGTAAGGGAGACTTCGGTACCGCCTGATGTTCGCGCATCAGGCACATTTTTCATTTGCCCGTTGTCCGGGCAAAGCATTGGTGCATAGAGCAGTACATACAACACACTTCTGCAGGTAATCCGCAGAAAACATCTGCAGGTCGCCTCCAGCACACATCTGTAAGTTACTGCCTGTCTTAATTATTGGTCGTTTCTCCTATTTAAGCCTGTCAATACATTTGCGATATATCAATTTAATTTTAGTTACAAATTATTTTACAAACTATGTTGTTTTATAATTTTGTTGACAACAAACAATAATATTGAAATAATGTTTATTTTAAAAAAATATGTTGAACAAAAACAAATAAATAATCTATAACACAGATATATTTACGATACTATGAACCGCATACTTACCGTTTCTTTTATCACCGTCTTCCTGACAGCACTCCTCGTCGGAGGGGCAGCTGCTGCGGAATGGACGCCTGTCACTGTAACAGACTTTGATGGAAATCAGGTCACTCTTACCGAAAAACCTGATAAAATTATCTCACTCGCCCCTGCCTGCACAGAGATTATCTATGCAGTGGGTGCAGGAGACCGGGTTGTTGGAAACACTACCTACTGCAACTATCCTGAAGAGGCCAAATCCGTGGAAAAAATCGGAGGATTTTCCACTATCAGCACCGAGCGCATCATAACTCTGTGCGGCGGAAACAGTATTGTCTTTGCAAACCCGGAGAATGGAAAAGAATCCCTCGACTACCTGAAGCAGCATGGGTGCACCGTGGTAGTTATCGACATGAAATCGGTAGATGACATCTACAAAGCAATCGACCTCATCGGGACTGCAGTCGGCTGCAAAGAAAATGCAGATAAGGTAAACGCTGATATTAAATCCTCGATTGAGGAAATCTCTGCAAAAGCAAAAGCGGCCCCCGGAAAAACTCCGACCGTTATGCATGCCTTGTCAATTGACCCGTACTACATCTCCGGGAAAAACACCTTCCAGGATGAGCTCATCTCTCTTGCAGGAGGAGTGAATGCATTTGCTGATGTTGACGGATGGGGGATAGTAACACTCGAACGGCTTCTCATAGCAGACCCTGATATTATTTTAACAGACGCTGGAGCAGACAGGGCTGTTCCGGGATTTGATTCTCTTGCAGAGTCCTTTAGGAAAGAGCACCGCCTCTCCACTCTATCTGCGGTCAAAAATGATAAGGTGTTTGTAGTGGACGCAGATATCTTCGACCGCGGGGGACCCAGAGTTGTGGAAGCCCTTGAGACGCTCGTAAAAATCATTCACCCTGAAATCTTCGGAGAAGCAGAACAGACCACTGCGGCACAGACTCCCGGATTTGCAGTAATTCCCGTTCTCGGTGCTCTGCTGGGCGCGGCACTCCTTCTGAAGAGGAGATAATTTCTTTTTTTTAGAACTGTTTATTCTGTTTTTTCGTACGTGTTGTAACGGTCGGTGTGAACACCAGGAAAATGCACTGTCAGCGCACTGTCAGTTTCTGCCCGCAGTCAGTATCTTCCCTCATAAAGAACACTGTGCAGGTCAGTGTCTCCTGTATCAATCGGAAAACCTGATTTTATCCATCATGGTTTCCTTTTTGAAGAACATAACCATGTAGAGGGGAAGATATGTGATTTTCCCTGCGGTCTCAACATTTCCGCGGGAAAATACAATGGCCCGGTTCAGTGCGAACTCCTCGTTTGAAAGCAGATTATCCAGAGCCCTGTGTGCATGGTAATCCTCTCCAGATTTGACCTCGACCGGAATAAGCTCTGTATGCTGTGCCGCGACAAAATCAACTTCCCCCATTCCCTTTTTATCATAATAATAGAGCGCAAACCCGTTTCCAAGAAGCTGCTGTGCAATCAGATTCTCCACAATGCTTCCCTCATTTATCCAATAGTTTCCGCTCATTATCTGAAACTGCACATCCCCTGAACAGAGAGCACATAAAAGCCCTGTATCACAGAAGAAATACTTAAAGAGATTCCTGCGCATATTAATCTCCAGCGGCTGTTTCACCTCTGAAAGATTAAAGCAGGGGAGGCCTATTCCCGCATCAGTCAGCCAGTTAAAGCAGCTCTCATAGCGTTCCATCCGTGCTGACCTAGAGAGGTCGGAAAGTTTGAACCGTTTATTTTTCGCATTCAGCTCCGCAGGGATGGTGTCAAAGATATTGGTGATTTTTGCTTTATCATCTCCTGCATATCTGATGATGTCTTTCCGGTAGAGTTTTAAGATTGCAGACTGTATCCCGGCAATTTTTCCCATGTCCTTCGAGGACACATACTCCTGAACAGCGGCAGGCATCCCGCCTACGATCATGTACGTGGTAAACAGCCGCAGCATCTGCTGATGAATGAAGGAATCAACCGGTTTTTCCGCATCATAACATTCCTTCAGCAGGGGGAATGTATCGGCTGGAACGCCTGCAGCGATTGCAAACTCCTCAAAGTCCATTGGATACATCATCTGTATGTCTTCAAAGCCCACGGCATATGAGGTGATTTCCCCGTAGTTGATTCCAAGAAGCGAGCCGGATTCAATGTAGTCAAACCTCCCGTCTTCAACGAGAAACTTTATCGCGGTTCTGACTGCAGGACACTCCTGTACCTCATCAAAGAAGATGAGGGTTTTGTGCGGGACAAATGTTTTTTTCAGAAACAGAGAGAGTTTGCTTAAAATCTCCTCTGCGTTTATGTCTCCTTCAAAAATCTTTTTCGCGGAAGGAGTTGTTATGAAATTTATCTCCGCAAAGTTCTTCCCGTATTTATTCTTTGCAAACTCACGTATCAGCGTTGTTTTTCCTATCTGTCGTGCGCCTTCGATAAGAAGAGCGGGTTTTTCCTCCAGCTCAGACCACTCTTCAAGATATGTGCTGAATTTCCGGTATAACATATTCTGTCCGTCTGATGTTTGCTGAATCTCTTTAATTTCAGCCCTGTATCTTTGTTACTCATTATTTTAGCTTTAATTGTATATATCTGTTTTCCATATCTGCGACGTTTTTCCAGTCTAAACACCTCCTCTCTGCGACGTTTTTCCAGTTCAAACACCCTCTCGCTGCGACGTTTTTCCGGTCGCAGCCCCGGCCTTTCCCGCACAGCCGGTGATTCTCACCGGCTTTTCTCGTCTATCCCCTGCAGCGCGGCATCTGCATTCTGCAGCAGCAGCTCTGTAAGAAGGGGGCCGCACCCGATCGGCTCCGCATAAACGAGCGGAATCTCCTTCCCGTTTTCAAGAATGAAGCGTCCGCTCTTTTTTCCGGTCTCAAGGCCGAGGAGCTCCGGAATGTCGTGCAAAATGTGGACTCCTTTCGAAAGGAACAGAGGGACAGCAATCAAAACATCGATGTCCTCACATCTCATGGAATCCAGGCCATCGGGAATATTAGGGCTGCAGTACTCAAGAAAACACGATTTTATGACGTTTTCCGGACGTTTTTCCCTCATCATCTCCACAGTTGCCGTTACAAGCTCTTTATTGTATTCCAGTCTGCTGCCGTGACCGACAAGCAGAATGCCGCATCTTGTCATAAATAATAGTATAATTCGGTTTTCCCCGGATATAAAGAGAATGAAAGAAGAGGAAAGAGGAGAGAAGAGGATGAATACATTCATTCAGTTATGCTGTTCAGGGATGTCGGTCGTGAAACGGGGGATTCTTCCTTATTTTTCCGAACAGGGTGCTAAATCGGGAGATACGGCATGTGCCGTTCGTTCATTACAACGAATCACAGATACAATCATTCACGACGAATTACCTGATACATATCCACACATTAAAACATATCCAGAACAAATATATTATAAGTTTATCTCCACCCCCTGTGAGAAGAATTCCATGATTCCATTAATGCTTGATATATCAGAGACCCGTGTACTTGTCTTCGGAAACGGCGCAGTCGGAAGCCGCAAAGCGCAGTACTTCAGCGGAGAAGCAAAAGAGGTGACGGTGCTTGACAAAGCAGCGTCTCCGGAAGAGGAGGCAGAAGCCCTCTCGCGCATCGGATCGTATGATTTTATCATTGCGGCAACTGACGATGCCGCATTTAATGCAAAGGTCTGTACCATCGCAAAAGAAGCAAAAAAATGGTACAACTCGGCAACAGGAACCGGAAACTTCCTCATCCCTGCTGCATTTAAGAGCGGGGACGTCTCTATCGGTATTTCAACCAATGGAAAAGCACCGGCAGCAGCGGCATTTATCCGGGACGAACTGAAAAAAACCACCTCCAACCATCCGCTTTCCCGGATGATAGAGCTGCAGGAAACGCTTCGCCGTCATCTTCCGGATGTGGAGCCCTCGCAGGAAAAGCGGGCTGAAATCCTGAAGTCCGTTCTAAAAGACAAAGAGGTCTGGAAGGACTTAGCCGACGGAAAAGAGCCTGATATCGAAGAACTTCTCCGGAGGTATCAGTGAACACGGATATCGCCGTCGCATCATTTGGTTTATCACATCACAGCGCGGCAGAGATTGCAGAAATCCGTTTCGGGGACGAGGATGTATTCTATGAAGCGGCAAAGTCCGTCTTCCCCGGCGTATGCCTTCTGCAGACCTGCGGGCGGGTTGAGATTCTGGTACACGGCAGAGCATCAGACCTTAGCTCCTTTCTTGCAGAGCAGAGCCGTAGCGGATTTTCCGTGTCTGAAGGGGAGGATGTTTTGCTCCACCTCGGGCGTCTTGCTGCAGGGACCGAGTCGCTGATTGTAGGTGAAGACCAGATTCTCGGCCAGATGCGGTCTGCGCTTTTGTCCGCGGAAAAACACGGAGGCGCAGATGAAGTCATTTCCGCATGTATGGGTGCCGCAGTAAACCTCGGCTCGTACGTGCGGCAGAATACCGCAATCAGTCGCGGGGCGGTATCCATGGGGTCAGCTGCAGTAACCCTCGCTGAAGAGGTCTTAGGGGGATTGTCCGGGAAAAACATCCTTGTTGCAGGCGGCGGCGAGATGGGGCGTCTTGTTGCAAAAGCGCTTTCCGAAAAAGACCTCCGTGCTATCTATGTGACAAACCGCACGTATGAAAATGCGGTAAAAATCGCAGAGGATGTCGGAGGGTGTGCGATGCACTTAGACCAGCTCTATCCCTGCATCGGACTCTCGGATGTCGTCATCTCCTGCACCTCGGCCCCGCATGAGATAATCAAAGCAGGGCCGCTTTCGGAGGTGATGAAGGACCGCCTCTGGCCGCTCGATACAGAACCCCGGAAACTGCTGATTATTGACATCGCAAATCCTCCGGACGTGGAAAAATCCTGCGGCAGTATTCCGGGGGTCACTCTCTGCGGCATCGACGATCTCAGAGGGATTTCCGATGCGAACATGAAGTCCCGCATCCATGAGGCGGAGCTGGCGGAAAAAATCATCTCTGACTATCTTCCGGAGTTTGTAAAAATCGTCAACCGGACAGCGGCAGGAGATGCTCTTGCAGAGCTTTACACCTGGGCTGAAGACATCCGCCGCCGCGAGGTCTGCCGTGCGCAAAAACGCATCGCAGGAGGTGCTGATGTGTCAGCAGTTATCGAGGACCTCACCTCCTCGATTACCAAAAAACTGCTCGAGGATGCCGCACGGGCTGTCAGAAAATCCGCAGAGAATGCAGAGCCAGAACTTGCCGAAAACATCATATCATCCATTACAGGAAGGACATAAACCATGTACCCGCAGACACGCATGAGAAGACTGAGGAGAAAAAATCTCCTCCCGATATTTACCGAGACCCGCTTAAGTCCCGAAGAGTTCTGCATGCCCGTCTTCTTTGACGAGGCGGCAGAAGAACAGACACCCATCCCCTCAATGCCCGGACAGGTCAGATACCCCGTAGCAGATGCCGCATCTCTTGCAGAAGAGCTCGTATCCGAGGGAATCCGTTCCGTTCTTTTATTCGGCATCCCGAAGGTAAAAGATGAAAAGGCCTCGTCTGCGTATGCCGCAGACGGTGTCATTCAGAAGGCCGTCACCGCAATGAAACAGGCGGCCCCTGACCTTGTGGTCATAACCGACCTTTGTGCCTGCGAATACACAAATCACGGACACTGCGGGATTATCCGGGAATGCTCCGGCACCCCGGAGCTTGACAATGACGCATCGCTTCGTCTGATGCAGAAGATTGCGGTCAGTCAGGCACGTGCAGGGGCAGACATGGTTGCCCCGAGCTGTATGCTGGACGGGATGGTTATGGCAATCC
>JAUNXT010000021.1 GCA_030539655.1 Methanocorpusculum sp. | reverse complement strand
ATGGAGCTCCTCTCTGTTCTTCGTGCGGATATGAATGGTGCGGCATCGGTTACCGGACGTGCCGAGTTCGGCAAAGCAGCGGAAGGAATCGATGAGGTGCTTTCCCTGGTCTCGACCAATCAGTTTGGTATCGCATCAGACAAATGCGGGGAAGCGATGATTCCTGTCACATCCGTTGCGGCAGATGCATTTTCGGTGCTTGCCGCCGAAAAACTTATCTGAATCAGGCCTGGATGCTATGGACCCGTCTGAATTTCAGTCATTTCTCTTATCACGCCGTTCAGTCCGTGAGTATGAGGCAGGAGGTATCACAGTTGAGGAAAAAGACTACATCTTATCTGCTGCATCTGCATGCCCCACGGCAGGCAATCTGGAAGCATGGGATGTAGTAATCGTATCAGATGAAGGACAGCTTGAGTTTTTGTCCGATGCAGCGGGAGGACAGCGTCAGATGCTTGAATCCGGCTGCGCCTTTGTTGTCTGTGCAAATTATGTGCGCTCAATGTCGCGTTACGGGGAGCGCGGGATATTGTATGCGGTTCAGGATGCAACAATTGCTGCAACATATATGATGCTTGCAGCGCATGCAATCCGGCTTCAGACATGCTGGATTGGTGCCTTTGACGAGGCGGCAGTAAAGGAGGTATTGGAACTTCCTGCACATGTAAGGCCGGTTGCAATCCTTTCAGTCGGTGCGGGTTCACTCTCCCCGTCGTCTCCCGGACGAATGAATCCCGAAGATCATGCCCATTATGATATATGGGAAGAATAAACAGATCTCCCACTCCTTTTTTAATACCATCTGGCGTTTGGCAGTATCTCTGCTGCTGTTTTTCGCTGCATTGAATGTGAGAATGCCTGAATCTGCTGTCGGAACAGCGCAGTTTGCATGAGGGAACTCTGAAACGAAGAAATAAAAAATACTGAAAAGAAAAGTGGACCCGGCGGGATTTGAACCCGCGGCATCTACGTTGCGAACGTAGCTATCTACCCCTGATATACGAGCCCGTAATTGCGTTACAATATTCTCTCTCTATTATTAATAATCCTTCGATACAGCAACAGATGCAAAAGCTGTACTGCCTCCTGTATTGTCCGCAGCTGTAACTTCCTCAATTTCACAGCCGAAAAAGCGCATAATAAGAATTTTTGCCTTTTCTACGGTTGTCCCATTCCTTCCGATGGCAAGGCCGAGATGCTCTTTTTCCCGTACAACAATCCTGACAGTACCTTCGGAAAAAGAGACCTTTACCACATCTGCCGGCTTAAACATGTTTTCAACAAATGTCTCTCTGTTTTCATCATACTCAACCATCTCCACCCGTTTGCCGAAAATGTTCGAAAGCCTTCGGATATTCTCGCCGTTCTTTCCGATGGCAAGTCCCATTCCGCCTTTTTTGATGATGTAGATAATCCTGGCATACCGGTCATCAATAATGCAGTCGAGTGCAGTGGAACGGGTTAATATCCGGAGCTCTTCAATGTACCGCCGCTCCTTAAACCCGAGACTCCGCTCAAGAACATCCCAGTCTGGAAGCATTCCGGGGCCTGATGAGAGTTCTCCTGTATTCTCCTGCATCGTTTGACTTTTCCCTTCGGTTGGATGTCTTAGTATGATCTGCCGATGATTGCTTTTCTGCCCGGTTTTCCGCAGATGACGCAGCATCCTTCGTCATCGGTGATATACTGACTTCTGACCTCGGTTCCGAGAAGTGCTGAATTGGTCAGTTCTTCCAGCTTGTCCGCGCACGCTTTGTCTCCGCACCAGTGGACAGCAACTACGTTTCCTTCAAGCATTGCATTCGCTTCATCAACAGATGTCGCGTTTTTAATGTGGGCTTCGAGGTTGTTTTCAGCCTTTTCTAAAATCTGGTCATGTGCCTCCTGTAAAAGACGCGCCACAGACTCTGTTGCATTTTCCCGCGGAATGGTTGTTTTAACCCCAAGGCGGTTTACACAGACAAGCTGACCTGAATCGAGGTCACGGGGGCCTAGTTCAACTCTGAGCGGCACACCATGAAGTTCCCAGTGATAGTATTTTGCTCCGGGGCGCATGTCGCGCGTATCGGTTTTCACTCTGAGACCTGCACCTTTCAGTTCCTCTTCGAGAACCTTTACCGCGGATAAAATTTCTTCTCCGCGTTTTCCGACAATAATCGGGATGATAACAACCTGGGTCGGGGCAACAGTTGCCGGGAGCACCAGACCTTTGTCATCTCCGTGGACACCTATGACTGCTGCGATACAGCGCTCGGAGATACCAAAGCAGGTCTGTGAGGCAAACTGCTGCTCTCCGTTTATGTCTTCATAGGTGATGTTGAATGCTTTGGAGAAGTGGCTTCCAAGATGGTGAACCGTTCCAATCTGCAGAGTCCTCCCGTCAGGCATTACCGCATCAATCGCCATGGTAAAGTCCGCTCCCGGGAATTTATCCCAGTCTGGGCGCTTGGAGATGATAACCGGGACTCCTAATGTCTTATAGAATTCGAGGGACAGACCAAGTTCATACTCAACCTGTTTGTTTGCATCGTCCCAGTCGGTGTGGACGGTGTGCGATTCCATAAAGGAGGTAATCTCCCGCAGACGGATAAGGGGGCGCGTGTGTTTCGTCTCATATCTGAAGGTATTGACCACCTGATAGAGTTTTAACGGGAGGTCTGCGTGTGATCTGATCCAGAGTGAGTACATCGGATATATTGCGGTTTCACTCGTCGGGCGCAGGGCAAGCTTCACATCCAGCGGAGACAGCCCGCCGTGTGTTACCCAGTATACTTCGTCTTCAAATCCCTTGACATGCTCTCCTTCGGTTGCGAGTGAGGTTTCCGGGATGAGAAGCGGAAAGAGACATTCCTCATGGTCGCGGTTTAAGAGCGAACGGAGGTAGGTGTAGGTGTGCTGACGCAGGGCAAATCCGAACGGATACCAGACATAGAGTCCTTTTACGGGGTATCTGACATCCATAATCTCCGCACTGCGGATTACTTCATTGTACCATGCACTAAAGTCTGATTTTGGGGGAAGTCCCTCGGTTTCTTCTGCCATAGTATTTTCTGCATATATATTTGTACTAAAACCGTATTAAGATAAGTATTCTCTTCCGAAGCCCTCGATGTCTGAATTCTGCTACTGCATTGCCGCCGTCTCTCACAAAATCCATGCTGCTGCCGATGCCGCAAGCCCTGTTGCGAGCAGAACGCAGGCATGAAATATCCCGGAGGAAATCCCTCCTCCTGACATTTTTCCCGCGGCAAGTCCGCAGCATGCTCCGTGAATTAGCACAGCATCTGTTAATATTCCTAGATACATGCCGGTGTCTGCTGCTGTGTTTGCAGATGATACTGCATCAATAAACACCCCGGATAAAATGAACTGCACAAAGATGAAGACGAAGTATGAGATGTACATAATGAGTACATATAACTGCATTCCGCTTTTCTGTCCCACCCGGAGGGAGAGGGAATGTGCCGCATCATCTGCTCCTGTCTGAAACGGTAGTGATACATCTCCGGAATAATGCCCGGTTTCTGCTGCAAACAGTACAGTCCGCTTTGCGGAGGGAAATGACAGTCGGTCTGCAAACCGGAAAAGACTCTGGTATACCTCTCCCCCGAATGAAATATCGCGGACGGTTGCTGTAAGTTCTTTTTTTAGAACACCGCTGTTTTCTGTTGCTGCTGCGGCGAGGCATTTTGACAGCGGCAGTCCACGGTCTGCAGCTGATGAGATGATGCGGCAAACCGATGGAAACTCCGCTTCGGCCTCCGAGCGTTTTTTCCTTTGGAGGAGGGATAAAACTGCATACGGGGTAAAACAGACAAGCAATATAGATGGGAGGACGAACCGGTACGGGATGTGTGCGGAAAAGAAAAGAAGAAGGCCTGCAAATGCTGCAGCCGGTGCGCTGAACACAAAGACGAGATGCGGTTTTTTGAGCAGTTCTGCTGCCGGATTGTGCAGAAACTGCCGTGTACGAAGATGTTTGTCGTACCTCTCGAGTTTTTTCCGGATGGTTTGTTCTTCAGCAGTAAATTCTTCAGGTGCGGCTGCCGGGTGCTGATGTGATTTTTGTGTTGTTTTTCCCCCCATTATTTTGTCAGTCGTCGGCATTGTCTTTCGACCCTGTCGGTTATCCGGTTGTTCCGGAGACGGGCAGAGTATGTCAAGGGCCAGCAGGAAACCGACTGTTCCTAAGGGGAGAATCCCATATACCACAGCACCAAGCGGCAGCGGGCTCCCTCCGGAGATAATTCCCAGAATCAGGAATACAATTACGGCAAATAAAATCCCTGCTACAAATACTGAGACAAAGATTTCTGCGAACACGGATAGTGATGATGCACGTTTCTCCTCGGCTGTTTTTTCCTCAGTACGCAGTTCATCCAGTTTCTTTTTGAGATACCATTCCGGATTCCCGGAGGTTTTGACAGTTGTTAGATATTCTGATAGAAACTTCTGAAATGCAGGATTTTTTGTGCATCCTGCGATATAGGATATTGCTGTGTAAATGTCAGCTCCCGAGCGTTCTGTTGCGAAAACCGCTTTCTGCAGTTCATCCGCATAGAATCCCCCGGCATTTTCCGCATACGACCTGACTGCATCATACATTGAGGCAGATGCCTTGTGCATCCCGTACAGCCATGATACCAGTTCGGAAAGAGGCAGTGTGGTATCAGCCATAAAACTCCTTTAATGCAACAGAAAACGATGCATAGTCCGGACAGTCAAGCATCTTTTCAAGGGCTTTTCTGCGGCGTGATATCTCAGCGTTCCAGTCCTTGGTATCTCCTGAAAAAACTGCTGGAGGATTTCGCAGAATCCCGCCGGAAAAGACCTGGTTGCTGTGCGGGGCGCCCATGTCGCTCATTCCGACAATCTCAGTAATCTCACTGCAGCGTCGTTCAGGATATCCTAAGTTGTTGGTGATGGTTTTTTGTGCAATCACAATGTCAAGGGATTCGAGAAGGGTGAGCGGAACATTCAGCGGTTCATTTAAAAGCCGGTGGACAGCTGAATCAATATCTCCCGCGTGGAAGGTGGAAAAGGTGACATGGCCTGTGTTCATCGCCTGAAACATGGTGAGGGTTTCAGTTCCGCGGACCTCTCCTACCAGAAGATATTCCGGTCTTTGCCGCATTGCGGCCCGCAGCAGATCGAACATGGAAACTTCCTCTTCGCCAGATACCGGAATCTGGTTTGGAATCCAGTTTTCATGATAAAGCATTATCTCACGGGTATCTTCGATGGAAACAATTTTTGCGGCAGGCGGGATAAACTGTGCCAGTACATTTAAGGTGGTGGTTTTTCCGCTTGCAGTTTCACCGATGATTAATACAGAGTGTCCTGTTTCTACCGCATACCAGAGGTATGCCATCTCGTCTATGGAAAATGTATTGAAGTTTATCAGCTGAACCGGAGTTAAGGGATACTTTTTAAATCTCCGGAGAGAAAAGGTCGATCCGTTGGCAGAAACCGCGTCCCCATAGGTCAGCTGAAGACGCGATCCGTCGGGAAGAGTAGCATCTGCCATACAATGGCCGAGGGAAATCTGCACGCCTCCGCGCTCGGCATAGAGGACAACTGCGGAGTCCAGTTCTTCGCGTGAATAAGTGATATTTGTCCGCATGCTCTTAAACCGCCGGTGATAGATGAATACAGGATGTCTGTATCCGCCGCAGGATATATCCTCGATTTCCGAATCCATACACAGTGCATCAATTTTTCCAAGCCGTAAAAAATCACGTTTCAGATAATAGCGATAAGCGTGGATTATGCGCGGCGGAAGCGTGAGTTTTGCCTCTGAAAGGAACAGGGGAAGTGCCTCGTCTATAGTCTCTGCCCTGCCGTCTGTCAGGCGGCATCTAACCTCGGATGATATGCGTTGGAACAGGTTTTGATAAAATGGTGTGAGTTCCGGTTCGGATACAATGTACAGAAGTCCCGCGGCGTCTTCAGCAATGGATATGCGGACAACCCCCGGGATGAGCCAGCGGGTTTCAGTTGCATTTTCCGGAGGGGGTGTTTTCACCAGCGGGCCTGCACGTTTTTCATCGTATGCGGGATATGAAACTATCTCCCTCTTTTTCTTCATACGTATTTATATGTGCTGGAAAATTATAATAAAAACTGGTGACAAAATGGTGACATTTTGTCACCATTTGTGCACAAATCCCCGTCTTTCGAGCTCCACTCTCCCAAAATAAACCCCTCTGCCTTTTTTCACCCTTCCGATAACAGTGTATTCACTGCATCTGAAATCAGTAAGATTTTCCGGCATTGTAAAGAGCAGACCAAAGTCTCCTCCGCCAAAAACCCCGCAGTCAAATGCATACGCATCATCTCCCGTGAGGGGAAGAGATGAGGAATCAATTTCAAGTGCAACACCGGATGCCTCTGACAAATCCCAGAGAGATAGCGCCAGTCCGTCTGAGATATCCATCATAGCAGTCGCCCCGTGTTCTGCGATGGAGACGCCGAGTGCTACCTGGGGTTCAGGGGTTAAAAGATATGGAAGATATCTATCATCTCCGTCTAAAGCACGCTGCGCGCGCCCTAGTATTCCGCTGACACAGATAACATCTCCAGGTTTTGCTCCGGTCCGCGGGCAGTAGTTCTGTTTTGCGACAACACCGAATGCCGTTGTCACAACCGTGAATTCTGTATGTGAGTCAATGTCTCCGCCTGATACTTTTGCGCCGAATGCTGCTGCACAGGCGCATGCCCCTTCCATGAACGGCTTTAATCGTTCAGGTTTGTCAATTCCTGCTGCAACGAGGACGGATACCGGTTTCGCTCCGGAGGATGCAACGTCTGATAGTGATACTGCAACACTCATCCATCCCATCTGAAATTCGGACATCCCTTTGGGAAAATCTGTTGTTTCATGGAGCATATCTGTACTTGATATGAGAAGCATATCGTTTTGAAGCGGATATGCAGCACAGTCATCTGCGGTTTCTGTTTTTCCGATGAGGGGTTGTATGGTTTTTAAAAGTTCTCTGTCATCCATTATTGCATCAGCTCCTTTTGCCGTTCCTTCCGGTAGGTGTCCAGTACTGTAGTTATGATATCTGTTTTTATCCCTAAGTCTTTTTTCTCACTGCCGCTTTGTTCATCTGCAGCCTCTCTGTTCTGAGTTGCCGTCTCCCCTTCTTCGGATTGTTCATGTTCGGAACTGATGTTTATATCCTGTATCGTTTCTGCGGGGCCGTATTGTTTCTGCGGTTTAGTCTTTCCGGTGTTTTTACTGTCTGTTTTTGCAGCAGGAACCTTCGTGTGTGCCTTTGGCATTTTTATCTTTCCGGATGATATGTCTGTTTTTTTAAGAGGGATTTCGGCATTATCCGGTTCAGAAGACCACGTTGCAGGGTCAATTCCCATTATCATGACATCATGTTTTCGCTGGACCTGATACTCAGATACCATGCCGCTGAGCGCATTTGTCTGTTTGTCCTTCAGATAGATATCCTGAGTGTTTTTCCATGCAGATTCTGCACGGCAAAATGCTTCTTCGTCTACTATACCGATTTTTCCTCTGACACGCGGGGATAAGTCCGCTCCGGAAAGTGCCGGGAGATTTACTTCGCGGAATGCATCTATTAAATGCTGACTGCAGGCTTTTGCATAGGTGTGTTTCGGGAATATAACGGCACGGATATGGGCTTCTGCAAGGTCACGGAGTGCAGTTTTACCCCATCCGTCAATTTTTAAGATGTAGAGGATATCGTCATCTAAGATGCCCATTTCATCATCCATGCTTCGGATTTCATCACGGGAGAACTGCTGAAGCACCTTCAGGGCAAGCGCTCCGTCGCCTGCAGTAAGTGCAATGTAGCGCTTCATTCTCTCCAGACGTATGCGGAGATTTTTGCAGCGCCGTTCTTCTTTTCTCAGGGCTTTTTTCGTCTGCTCAAGTTCACGGTCGCGTGATGTAACCTCTTCAGACTGGAGAACGGCTGCGAGCTGTTCATTCCTGTCCTGTGAGACACGTTTCTGGAGGCTTCTGAGTGCCGCATCCTTTACCTCAAGTTCTTTTGATAAATCTGTGGAAAGTTTACGCAGTTTTAATACCTCTCCTTCAAGGCGGAGAATTTCCAGATCATTTTCATCGAATGTCTGCGGGTTTTGCGGCCCTGGTTCGGTAGTTTTCGGTGTTTTTTCGTCAGATACAAGGATTTCATCGATTGTCTTTCCGCGGATGATTCCTGCAAAGACAGCATTAACATCAGCTCCCCTTGGGATACGCCGTCTGATGTTTTCAAACTTTGGAAGATATGATTTGTATGCCATCAGAGCGGCTGAGAGGGCGTCCCGCTGATGATCGTCAGCAAATGTATACTCCTTTGCCGCAGCATACTTTTCTTTTATCAGGACATCCTTTTTCGGCGTCCATCCGACTGCACCAAACACCCGCCGTATTTTTTCAACACCTGCAGGCATCTCTGCCTTGTCGGTTGCAACAAGCACTGGAATTCCCAAGTCTGATATCACGGAAATGAGTTCGGCAGGAGACTGTGCCCGTACACTTTCAAGATGGAGCAGGGTGCCGTCAAGTCCCAGAACCGCAACACCTACTGTTGTTCCAGGGTCAACACCGACAATTACATAGGGGTTTTTCCTTTCCCTTGGAACGTAGAGAATTTTATCCCGTCTTTTAGGGATGACACGTGTCTGGATGTCTCCGCACCTTGCAGAGGCCACAGGGACTTTTGCACGTTCTGCTTTTACCTCATAGAGGATTCTGCTTACACCACCGAATGCTTCTTTTGTGGATGTTGTGTAGGAAAGCCCTGCTTCTTTTAGTTTTACCTCAATTTCCCGTGCCTTTGTTTTCACCCTTCCGTGAATTTTTCTCACGTATCGGTTCTGACTCCAGCCGCCGTGCCCGGGGGAACGTGCCCTGCTTACGATAACCGTGGTAACCCCTTCGAAGGCGAGGACTTCATATCCTCCTCCATATGAAGCAATCAGAGCAGATACCCGCGCTTCCTCTGTCGGGTTTGTTTTGTCAAACTTCAGGTTGTATCGTGCGGCGATGACTGGGAGCGATTCCATGGAAACACCGTCTCCTGTTACCTGTACGAGGGAAGTTTCTGCGGGCATCGCTACCATAAACCGCCAGATTCCTGCATCGTTTCCGGCAATTTCCTGTACGGAATCAACAGCAAGCACATCTGGAAGTTTCTGCCGCATAAGGCGAAACAGACGCGGGATTGAGATACTTTTTTCTTCAGAGACAATTCTTCCGTCTTCAACTTCTGTTAAGGAGAACCGCGGGTGTACGGTTGTGCTTCTGATGTTTCCTTTCCGGATGTCGATACCGAATACGGTGCTCATGGGCTTTTTACAAAGGAGACTGCATCATCACTGTTTATTTCGATGCGGTATTTTTTTCTGAAATGCTCTGCAACGGTGTCCACATCATGGACAAGGGTCTGGTCTGCATTTACATGGTCTGGGTGAATCCACTGCGGCCAGTCGATAATCCAGACTTTATCTCCGGATATCATGATATTGTACTCGGATAGATCTCCGTGGATGTAGCCCTCCTGATATGCGGTTTTAACCTGCGATATAATATCGTTCCATGTTTTTTCGGGGTCTTCAAGTTTTGCGCGGTTCAGGTTTATTCCCTCAATATGGGACATGACGATGGTGTGGCGGTCAATGTCGACGGGGACCGGGACGTTTATTTTTCCGTTCAGCGCGGTTAGTGCCTCATATTCACGTTTGGCAGACTTTGCCGAGGCAAATATCCACGGGCAGTGTCCGCTTTCCATATACTCCCGGTTTGTTTTTACAGTGTTGAATGAACGCTGCCCCACCTTATGGAACTTTAAAATAACAATTCCAAACCCGAGTGCCTCGTAAATCTCAGACTCCTTTCCTACAGCGATATGAGAGCCGAGTGCAGATACTGTCTTTTTTGCGGACAGGGAGAGAAGAGCCAGTGTGTCGTATCCGCCGAATATGAGGGAATATCCTTTGTAAGGGACAGAATCAGAGCGGATCATGTCTTTTTCAATAAGGCAGCCTGCGCGGTACTTTAATTCTGGTTCCGAGAGGTGAACTGCCGCGCGCAGCTCGTCTTCCGCGACCCAGCGCGAGTGCCGCATGAGGCGTTCTATGGCACGTAATATGCGTATTTCATACGGATGAAGGTTTTTTATGTCTTCAGCAGATATTCCCATTAATAATACATTGATGCTGAAAGAAGAAATATATTGAGGTTTTGTAATAATAAACGGGATTGATAATTAGATTGACAATTATATAGTTTCTGCCTTGGTTTACTGCCCCTGGCATCCGGCGTCTCCAGACAGAGTATATTTATCTAAACAGAGACTATGTATATATGAGAACATGGACGAAGCACCTAATATTTTATGGCTCACCCAGATTCGCAACACAGACATCCCGTCAGTGGGCGGAAAGGGTGCATCACTTGGAGAAATGACGCACGTAGGTCTTCCGGTGCCCCCGGCATTTGTGGTCACCGCACAGGCCTTCCGTCGTTTCCTTCAGATGACCGGCCTTGTCGACACGCTCTTTCCGATGCTCGAGTCACTTGATGTAGATGACAATGACGCATTAAATGCAACATCGGATAAAGCAAAGGCAATGGTTGAGACTGCAGTAATGCCTGAACGCATCAGACAGGAGATTCTCTCCTCGTACAGGAGTATGGGTTCAGATGTTGTTGTTGCAGTCCGCTCATCCGCAACTGCGGAAGACCTTCCGGGAGCCTCATTTGCCGGACAGCAGGATACCTACCTGAATATCATCGGTGATGAGGATGTCATTGATGCAGTACAGCGCTGCTGGGCCTCTCTTTACACTGCGCGCGCTATTTACTACCGCGCAAAGAATGGCTTTGAAGACCGCACGGTAAACATCGCTGTTGTTGTACAGCAGCTTGTCTTCTCGGAAAAGGCAGGTGTGATGTTTTCATCCCATCCGATTTCCGGCGCAAAAACTGTGATTATCGAAGGGTCCTGGGGACTTGGTGAAGCAATTGTTTCAGGTACAGTCTCGCCTGATAACTACGTCTTTGACCGTCAGAACCGTAAGATTATCAACAAGACCATTGCTGAGAAATCAGTTGAGATTATCCCTGACGGAAACAAGGGAACAAAAGTATCTGAGGTTCCGGATGACCGGAAGAACGTGCAGGTCTTGTCAGATGAAGAGATCATGGCACTTGCATCCTTTGCGGAAAAGTCCGAGGAACACTATCAGAACCCGCAGGATATGGAATGGGGTATGGTCGGTGGAAAGGTCTACATTTTACAGTCCAGACCGATTACCACGATTCAGAAAGCAAAAGCTCCTGCAGCAACACAGGAATCTGCTGCAGATTCGGGTGAAGTAAAAGCAATTCTTCACGGCTATGGTGCATCCCCCGGAATTGTTTCCGGAAAAGTATGTATTGTAATGGATGTTCGTGAGACTTCCAAGGTTCAGGAAGGAGACATTATGGTTGCAACGATGACCAATCCGGACATGGTTCCTGCGATGAAGAAAGTTGCAGGAATTATCACCGATGAAGGAGGTATGACCTGTCATGCGGCTATCGTATCCCGCGAGCTTGGAACGCCTGCTGTTGTCGGTACAAAGCAGGCAACAAGCATCTTAAAAGACGGTCAGATTGTAACCATTGACGGTGAAAAGGGTCTTATCTACGAAGGAAAACCGGCAGCAGCTGCACCTGCTGCAGTTCCCGCAGCAGCAGCGACGGTTGTTTCCGCAGCCCCTGCACCGGTTATTACCGCAACGTATGTGAAGGTTAACGTCTCTATGCCCGAGGCTGCAAAGCGTGCAGCTGCAACCGGAGCAGACGGAGTTGGTCTGCTGCGTATCGAACATCTCATTATCGGATTAAACAAGACCCCATCCTGGTACATCAAAAACAACAAACAGGAAGAGTTCATCGGAGAACTTGAAAAAGGAATCCGGACAGTACTCGATGAGTTCCGCGGAAAGCCGGTCTGGGTCAGAACAATCGATTCCCCGACTGATGAGTTCCTCAACATGGCAGGCGGCGAAGACGAGCCGCACGAGCACAACCCGATGCTCGGATTCAGAGGTTTGCGCCGCGACCTGCGCCAGAAAGAACAGTTCCGCATGCAGGCAGAAGCATTCAAGCGCCTCTGGGAAGCAGGATATGATAACTTAGGTATCATGTTCCCGTTAGTCCAGCACCCGCGCGAATTTATTGAGGCAAAGGAGCAGTTCCGGGCCTGGGGCCTTCCGGTTGATGAGATGGCACTTGGAATAATGGTAGAGATTCCGGCATCTGCAGTTATCATCGATGAGTTCATCAAAGCAGGCATCAAGTTCTGTTCCTTCGGAACGAATGACCTTATCCAGTACACGCTTGCCATCGACAGAAACAACGGTATGATTGGAGACATGTATGACCCGGAGCATCCGGCGGTTAAGCGCCTGATTGCAAACTGTATCAAACAGTGCAGAGAGGCAGGCGTCGAGTGCTCTATCTGCGGTCAGGCAGGATCTGACCCGAAGTTCGTCAAGTGGCTCGTCCAGCAGGGAATCTACAGTGTTTCGTCCAACATTGATGCAATCCCGAAGATCAGAGAGACTGTTGCAAAGACCGAGAGACAGATGATTTTATCACTGGCTCTGAAATAATAATATTCTTTTTTTACGGCATCATCAGGTGTGCTCGCAACTCTGTTAGTAGCGTTCTATTTGAAAAAAGAAATAGAGAGATTTTGTATTTCTGCTCAGAGCAGTTTTTCAATTCTGTCCAGTGCTTCTTCGAGCCGTTTCATTGATGCTGCGTAGGAGATGCGAATCCATCCTGGTGCGCCGAATGCAAATCCGGGAGTTGCTGCCACATGTCCTTCCTCAAGCCAGCGGTTTGCAACTGCTGCGTCATCTCCGCCGCAGTGGATGAATGCATAAAATGCACCTTCTGCAGGGGCGGTTTCAAGTCCCATTTTTGTAAGACGTGAGATGACATAATCACGGCGTTTTTCAAACTCTTTGCGCATATCTTCAACACAGGATAGACCTCCTGTGAGTGCAGCCACACCTCCCCACTGTGAAAATGTTGTAACGTTTCCAACTGAGTGCTGCATCACCTTATCCATCTGGGCGATTACGGCATCCGGTGCTGCCGCATAGCCGAGTCTCCATCCGGTCATTGCAAACGCTTTGGAAAATCCGTTGATGGTAATTGTGCGCTCCAGCATATCAGGGTATGAACCGATTGAGACATGCTCTTTTCCGTAGACCAGTTTTTCATAGATTTCATCGGACATACAGTAGATGTCATGGTCAATGCAGAGGTCTGCAATCAGGCGAAGCGAAGAACGCTCCAGAACAGAGCCCGTCGGGTTTGACGGAGAGTTTACCACAATCATTTTTGTTTTCGGGGTAATCGCTTCACCGAGGCTTTCATCTACCTGGAATCTTTCGTTTAAGCGATGATGTACCGGTTTTCCGCGCACAATTCTTACTGCCGGGTCATATGATACCCATGCAGGGTCGAGAATGATTACCTCGTCACCCGGATTTAAGACCGCATTCATGGTGATTCTGATAGCATCTTTTGCACCGGAGGTGACAAGAATCTGTTTTTGCGAATATGCAAGATGATTTTCGCGGTTGAGTTTTTCTGAAATTGCTTTTGTGAGTTCAGGAATTCCGCGGGACGGGGCATAATGTGTCTCGCCGCGTGCAAGCGCATCTGCAGCGGCCTGTACGATGTGTTTCGGGGTTGCAAAGTCAGGCTCTCCTACCGCGAGACTGATTACATCTATTCCTTCCGCAATCATTTCCTTTGATTTGTTGTTCATCGCCATGGTTGCCGAGGGAGGTACCGCAGTGATGTTTTCTGATAGAGGCAACATGAGTATAAGTTTCGGTTATGATAGTATAATAGATTGTTGCCGCATGAGGTTTGGCGAATTGTTTTTCGTCTCTCCGTTTATAGGTCCGCGGCATCAATATCCAAAGGGATTACTATATCTAAAACCAATATATTCTGTATGAGTGACGCAGCAGCTGCCAAGCGGGATGCAGGGTTCCGTGCGGCAGATATGGTAAAAGACGGGATGTATGTCGGGCTTGGAACCGGATCTACCGTTTTTTTTGCAATGGAACGCCTGGGAGAGAGAATTAAATCGGAAGGGCTCCGGATTTCAGGAGTCCCCACTTCATATCAGACCGCGCAGCGCGCGGAAGAGTACGGGATTCCGCTTACAACACTTTCGCTCCATCCTAAACTTGATATCGCAATTGATGGTGCAGATCAGGTATCTCCGGAGAAGTTTCTGATTAAAGGGCGCGGCGCAGCACTTCTGCGTGAAAAGATTGTCGCTGATGCAGCAGACCGGTTTGTTGTTGTTATCGATGAATCAAAATCTGTATCCGGTTTGTCTGCAGCGGTTCCGCTGGAGATTCTTCCGTTTGCTTACGGCAGCGTCTGTCGCAGACTTCGCGAGCTTGGCGGGGATGCGGTTATGCGGTGCGGTGTGAAAAAGGACGGTCCTGTTGTTTCTGATAACGGGAACTTTATCTTTGACTGTGCGTTTGGAGAGATTGCTGACCCGAAGATGCTTGAGGATGCGGTAAACGCGATACCTGGTGTTCTGGAGTGCGGAATCTTTTCGAAGCTGACAGACAAGACGACAGTTATCATTGGAAAACCGTGAGGTGACGGGTATGTCTTCCGGGAAAAAAATCGCAGTACTTGCATCAGGACGCGGGTCAAATTTCCAGGCGCTTCTGGAAAGCATTGCCGCTGGAAAGATTAACGGGCACTGTGTTGCGATGATTACCGACAATAAGGATGCGTTTGCCATTGAACGTGCAAAACAGGCAGGAATTCCTGTTATTGTCCATCATTTTAAGGATTATCCGTCGAGGGATGATTATGAGAAAGATTTGCTTTCATCGATGCAGAAAACCGGTGCGGATTTGTTCGTCTGCGCCGGATACATGCGGATAATCGGTGCAGAGATAGCAAACACATTTGCAGGGAAGATGATTAATATTCATCCTGCTCTTCTCCCTTCATTTCCGGGGCTTCACGGACAGAAGCAGGCACTTGACTATGGTGTGAAAATTGCCGGTTGTACTGTACACTTTGTGGATGCAGGTGTTGATTCGGGTCCGGTCATTGTGCAGCGTGCAGTCCCTGTGCTTGATGATGATACGGAAGATTCACTCTCGGATAGAATTTTAGAGCAGGAGCATATTGCATACACCGAGGCAGTATCACTTTTCTGCGAGGACCGGCTTCGGATTGAGGGACGCCATGTCCGTGTTCTTCCGCGGACATAAATCGGGATTGGATATTTTGTATGGCAAAATATGAGAAAGGTGTTTCAGTAAAAGAGATTGCCCGAGAACGCATCGGGATTCTTCTGGGGGCGGCAGAGGAGAATCGTTCATCCCCCTCTGTTTCCGCACGGTACGTTGCGCTTGCGCGCGCGATTTCCATGAAGCAGCGCGTCAGGTTTACGAAAGAGCAGCGCCGCTCTTTCTGCCGCAGGTGCGGAGCATATTTTGTCCCGGGCGACAATCTTTCGGTGCGTGTACTCCGCGGACGGGTAATTTATACCTGTAAATCATGCGGTGCAGTGTATCGGTTTCCATTATCGGGTGGAGAGACTCCGCGTGAAGAATCCGAGGGTATAAAATATGAAAAAAAGGAGGGTTAAATTGTGACAGCAGGAAGAAGACGTGATGATTCTTACATCCAGACGCTGAAGCCGACGGTCTGGGTTGGGAAAAACGGATTTAGCGGAGAAATTGCCGAGGAGTTAAAACGTCAGCTGAAGGTCCGCGGGGTTGTTAAGGTTAAGTGGCTTTCAAGTGCCGAGGTGGATGAGGAAGAGGTTTCAGCGCTTGCAGCCTTTGTATCTGCAGATGTACTTGCAGTCCGGGGGAAGGTTGCTGTTTTAGGTGCAAAAAATCGCGGCAGCGAATCTGCGGTGTCTTCTGCAAAATCCGGTGCAGGAGCAGTTTCACGGCGCGCTGAGGCACACCGCCGTCTCAGGAAAAGTCAGTTTCGGGTGTAGTTTTACGGGTTGTGATACATTTGCTGTATCTGATGCCTGTGCCTATATCTTTTCACCGGTAACGGTAAAATATTTTTTTCGTTCATTTAACACATCAATAACATTTCCATACTGTTCTTCGGGAATCATCTCTTCAGGCATCCGGTTCCAGATACCTCCTGACCGCATGTTTTGAAACAAATATAATACTCCGTCTTTCCAAAGATATTCCTTTTCGTACAAATCCCCATTCCACAACTTCCGTGACAAACAATAATTATGTGTCTTCAGGTCTTCCTCTGTTATTTCTGTTTGTACCTTTTCCCACATACTTTTAGATAGGGTGCGCAGGTTTAAAAAAGAGAGGGATTCACTCTTTTGTGTCCTTTGTTTTCCCGGCGCGCTTTTACCTTCATCCTGATTATCTGCAGGGTCAGAGGTTGTGTTTGCACAGTATCCCGGATTAAAATTCATCGGTAGAGGTCATTTTCGAGATAGGTTTATATGTGTTGACAGCGAAACTGTTTACACTCGTGTTGAAAACGATATCCGGTATCAGTGCCGGTGTTGTTTCAATGAGTCAAAGTGGAGAAATTATCTATGGCAGCAGCAAAGCCCCACATGAACCTTGCCGTTATCGGTCACATTGACCACGGTAAGTCTACTACTGTTGGACGTATCTTATTCGAGTCCGGTGTAGTCGCACAGCACGTTCTTGACGCATACAAGAAAGAAGCAGAATCCAAAGGAAAGGGAACTTTCGAGTTCGCCTGGGTAATGGACTCACTCAAGGAAGAACGTGAGCGTGGTATCACTATCGATATCGCACACAAGAAGTTCGAAACCGCAAAATACAATTTTACCGTCGTGGACTGCCCCGGACACCGTGACTTCGTTAAGAACATGATTACCGGTGCATCCCAGGCAGATGCAGCAATCATCGTTGTTTCCGGAACTGAAGGTCCGATGGAACAGACCAAGGAACACGTTTTCTTATCCAAGACTCTTGGTATCAACCAGATTATCGTTGCAATCAACAAGATGGATGCAGTAAACTACTCCGAAGAGAAGTTCAACGAAGCAAAAGACAAGATGTCCAAGCTTATCGCATCTGTCGGATTCAAACCGGCCGAGACTCCGTTCATCCCAATTTCCGCATTCTGCGGTGACAACATCAAGACCCCGTCTGCAAACACTCCGTGGTACAAGGGAACTACCCTTATTGCAGCACTTGATGACTTCAAGCAGCCGGCTATCCCGACTGACAAAGCACTCAGACTCCCGATTCAGGATGTCTACACCATCTCCGGTGTCGGAACTGTCCCGGTAGGACGTGTTGAGACCGGTGTCATGAAGAAAGGAATGAAAGTTTCCTTTATGCCGGCAAACGTCGTTGGAGAAGTTAAGTCCATTGAAATGCACCACGAAGAGTTCCCCGAAGCAATTCCGGGAGACAACGTCGGATTCAACGTCCGCGGTATCGCAAAGAACGATGTCCGCCGCGGAGATGTCTGCGGTCCGGTCGAAAACCCGCCGACAGTTGCAGAAGAGTTCACCGCACAGGTTGTTGTCCTTCAGCACCCGTCCGTCATCTCTGTCGGATACACTCCGGTTTTCCACTGCCACACCTCTCAGACTGCATGTGTCTTTGCAGAACTGAACAAGAAACTCGACCCGAGATCTGGTCAGGTTAAGGAAGAAAACCCGGCATTCCTCAAGGCAGGCGACGCAGCAATCTGTACCATTGCACCGACCCGCCCGCTTGTCATCGAGACCGCAAAAGAATTCCCGCAGCTTGGAAGATTCGCAGTCCGTGATATGGGTATGACTGTTGCAGCAGGTCTTGTTCTCGCAGTTAAAGCAAAGCAGATGAGATAATCTCATCATCACACGATTTTTTTGGGTGAGAAAAATGCAGAAAGCCAGAATACGCCTTACGGGGACAGATTATGAGAAAGTGGAGACGGTGTGCAGCCGTATCCGTGAGATAGCAGAGCGTACCGGTGTAAATATGGCTGGACCTATCCCGCTGCCGACCAAGAGACTTGTAGTCCCAATCCGGAAATCCCCGGATGGAGAAGGAACGGCAACATGGGACCGCTGGCAGATGAGAGTGCACAAGCGTTTAATCGACCTTGATGCGGATGAGCGCGCGCTCAGACAGCTGATGCGGATCCAGGTTCCAAAAGATATCAGCATCGAGATTGTTCTCGAAAACTAAACAAATGTTCGGGAAAACCCCCGAATCACTTGTTTTTCCAAATTCTGTTTTAATTAATTCGGTGCCGTCTTACTGCAGTTGTTTTCTGTATTTCAGCAACCATTAAGTAATAATCAAAGTCCTATTTCTAGATTTTTTTCCAGATTCCTTTGTGTTTATAATCCAGTAATCTCAGATGAGATTTACCAGTGCAAAAATTCCTGCCGCGGCCAGTCCGCCGGAAAGGGTTGCCAGAAGATTCGTTCCGGCATTTCCGACTAGTCCTTTGTTTTCGATGAGCGCGCCAATCAGGCTGTCTATGTTTGTCCCGATAATCCCTGCGATACATGCAGCAACCGCTCCCCATAAGGGTACAATCCCGAATAGATATCCGAGAAGGGAGATAATGATTGCACCTCCTGCGCAGGCAAGTTCTCCTGCAAGAGTCACTCCTCCGTTTTCCCCCGGGGTACAGGGTTTCATTGTTGTAATCATCCGCGGATTTTTACCTGCTACTACTCCTATCTCACTTGCGAGTGTATCTGCAGCCGCTGTTGCAATTGACCCTAAGAAAATTACTGCAAAGACCGGGTTTTCTGTTATCCCGAATAAAATACATGCGATAATTCCTATGCCTACATTTGCAAATGCATTTTTGTATCCGCGCCTCCCGCTTTTATTCTGCGCGACCCCCATCGTTTTCTTCTTCGCGTACTTAAATTTCGTGAATATAGAACCGATTATAAAAAATGTGAGTACAATAAAGAACCAGAAAAATCCTCTGGTAAATACAATTAGAATAACACCGAAGAGAACCAGTGAAAAAAGCCCGCTCATGTCAATGGTTTTCGCGCGGTATGCAAAGTATCCGAAGGCTGCGCAAAGAAGAATGGCGAGTGCCAGTAAGCGGAAATCAACCAGGATCTCCAGTTCCATAAAGAGAGTCATCGTCATTGAAACGCCCAGGAGACTAATCATTGATCCGTCGGTCCGGTTCGTTAAGATACTTCTTAACATCAGCAGGACCAATTCACCAAGAGCTCCAACCAGGGGTTCGAGTGTTCCGGTGTAAAACATTGCAAATGTCAGTGCTGCGGAAGAACCTATTCCAAAGAACAGCATTTCGTGTCCTGCGTTTTTGAATAATACGCGCGCGCCTTCACCTGCCAGAATCATAACGAGCGGACCAACAAGAGCAAGAAGGGGGATTATCGATAGGGCATATAGTAATGAAAGGATTGCGGCAGCTATTGCAAAATAGCGGACTTTTGCACCAAAGTAGATGGCAATGGCAAAAATAATCCCTGCAATTCCTGTAATAGCAGGGCTTATAAACGGCGATATAAGTAAAATGAGTGCCGCACCAAGTCCGATAAGAATCCGGGATATCCGTATGTCCATTGTTTATTTATTGTCTTTCCTTCTATATTAAGCGAAGGTTGGGTGTTAGCCTTCCCGAGATCTGCGCGGCTTTTCACTGGCCGCTTTATTTGGT
>JAUNXT010000052.1 GCA_030539655.1 Methanocorpusculum sp. | reverse complement strand
TGCGTTTGGTTGCAGGGGAGATGGGGTAGGAGCTTCTGCCGACGATAACATCCGCTTCAAGACCAAGCTCACGGAGAGCTTTTATGGAGTGCTGGGTTGGCTTTGTCTTGAGGTCGCCCATGGTATCCGACGGAAGCAGGGTGACATGCACCAGTGCGAAGTCTCCGTTTCCGTACTCCCAGTGCATCTGGCGCACGGCTTCGAGGAACGGCATGCTTTCGATATCACCTACGGTGCCTCCCACCTCAACGATACAGATTTCCGCGTGGTTTCCCTCCGCATCGGTCCATGTCTCAGCCGCGCGGCGGATGCGCTCTTTGATTTCGTTGGTGATATGGGGAATAATCTGCACAGTGGCCCCGAGGTAGTCGCCGTGTCGCTCCTTGTGGATGACAGACTGGTAAATTTTTCCGGTTGTTAAGTTGTGGTCCGAGGTCAGTTCGATATCCAGGAACCGTTCGTAGTTTCCTAAATCAAGGTCGGTTTCTCCGCCGTCTTTTAAGACGAAGACCTCGCCGTGCTGAGCGGGATTCATGAGACCCGCATCGATATTTAAGTAGGGGTCAATCTTGACGCTTGTTACATGATATCCGCGGTTCTTAAGGATGCGGCCGATGGATGCGGCTGTAATTCCTTTTCCAAGTCCGCTCATCACACCTCCTGTTACAACAACATATTTCATCTCTTTGTTCTCCTCCTGTAAAGAGTATAATATTATTCGTCGGATACTGTATTAAGTGTGAGTATTTTATCGTTGGGAGGAGACAGATGGAATGGTAGACGGCAACGCCCTCTTTATCATGTCCCCTTTACCAGGTCCGCTTTACACTGTATGCTCTGCTGCGGAAAACCCAATCCTGCGAAACACCCCGCGTATCTCCTCTTCGGGATTTTCCGCACGGTAAAACAGATGACTTTCACAGCTGCAGTCGGAGCACCCGAAACGTGCAACACACGCTCCCCCGAGTGCCGCTGCCAGACGGCACTCAAGACGCTCTTCGGTCTCCGCACAAAACGTCTTTATGAGCAGTGCCTCCTCCATCAGATAATCAATATGCCACTTCGGCTTCCGGTACCGTTCGCGAAAGAACCTGATATGGCGTGAGACGCGGGAAAGTCCCCCTGAGCCGAGTGCTGACCCTGTGTAGATATAGTATCCCGCGGGAAAATACCTCTCCCCGAGCGCCCCGATTCGTATGGTCTTTCCTGCATCAACCCTGAGCAGCAGACAGTAACTTCCTTTTTTCATCTTCCCTGTTTCATCCGCCCGCGTCAGATTTCCTGCTTTACATTCTCCGCGGATAAAAGAACATGCTGCCGGGCATTCATCGGCACCGGGTTTCCGTGTCCGCACCAGAGCGACTCGACAGGAAGCGCTGCAAGCTTTTGAAGCGAGTGTTTCAGTGCGGACATGTCTCCTGTCGGAAGGTCACACCTCCCGTATGAGCCGTCCGGAAACACGGTATCCCCGCAGATTAACACCCCGTCTTCCGCGGAGAAGAGCGAGATGCTTCCAATGGTATGACCTGGTGTCTCATACACTTTAAACCGTCCCACCATGTCTCCTTCTTTCAGAATCCGCGCAGCTTTAATCTCCGGCTGGTCCGCACCAAAATGCCGCGAAAGTGAAAGGGCAGGATTTGACAGAAACTCAAAATCTCCCTCACCGATGCAGAGTTCCGCGCCGCACAGGTCGGCCATCTCCTGCGCATAGACAATATGGTCATAGTGTCCGTGGGTTAAAACAATGGTGTCTATCATATCCTTATAAGGCATGATTTTATCAGGGGAGGCACCTGCATCGAAAAGGATGGAGTCTGCAACGTATGCGTTTGCCTGCCAGACGCGCCCGGGAATGAAAACTGGTGCAGTCATGATTTATTATAGTTTGGCGCTCCTCGAAGATGAGTGTTTCGCAGAGTCACGCCGCAAGATACGGGATAAGAATCGAGAGGATGATGAGCATTACAAGGACAAAGGAGATGACACTGCAGAGGCGAAGAACACCGTCCTCTTTGATGCCGCGTTTCTTCGCAAAGCTTCGAAGCACCTCACGAAGCATCTGTCCCCCGTCAAATGCCCTGATTGGAATCGCATTAAAGGTCCCGAGGAGGATGTTTATCCATGCACACCAGAAGAGGAGATGGATTATTCCCCAGAATCCAGGAAACGGCGCAGATAAAATCGCAGGGTCCGGAGAGTCTGCTGTTACAAAACTCAGCATCTCCATGCCTGTAAATGATCTGAGCGGAAGCACAAGGAAGTAGAGGAATGAAGTGACAGCATCTCCGAATGAGGCGGGCTGCGTCAGGGTGTTTACCATCGTTACAAGGTTTTGCGGGTCGGAAAACGAGATTCCCATAAATCCTGAATTTGCCGGTGTTCCGGATGCCGCGGCATCTTCTGGCACAGAGGCAAGTGTGATGTCATAGTGACATGCCTCTCCTTTGTATTCGCCGTTTAAGGAGACGGTTTCCCCTGCGGAGGTCCCCGTAAGAGCCTGCGTGATGTCTGCCATTGAGTGGACCGGAACGTCATTTACAGAGGTGACAATCATTCCGGGAAGCACCCCTGCATCCGCTGCAGGGTATCCGTCGTATACCCCGTAGACATACGGGTTTGCACCCGGGATAACCATTCCGAGGAGGATACAGAGAATGACGAGGCATATTGCACCAAAGACTAAGTTGTTGGTGATGCCTGCAGCAAGCATCCTGAGTTTGGTGCCGAGTTTTGATTTTTCAACATCCTCTTCGTCCGGCTCGACAAAGGCACCAATCGGAATAACAAGTGCTAATATGCCGGTGGATTTTACCCGGATGTTCTCCGCACGGGAGAGGATGCCGTGACCTCCTTCGTGGATGACGAGGGCTAGTACAAGGGCAACCCATACTGCGATGGTGGATGGGACATATTCATTTAATCCCGGGATGAGGAACAGGTTCTGTATAGCAACCGGTTCCGGAGGAGATATCATGGTAAGAACTGCCGAGCCGACAAACATAATGGTCAGGATGATTCCTGAAATCGCGGTAAGGATGATTCCCGCCGACGCATAGGCCATGAGGAGCTTTTTCGGACGGGAGAGTCTGTCGAAGATTTTCGTGTGCTCGGTTTTTATCATGAGACACGGACCTGCGAAGGCAAATACATGCGGGAGAATCTTTTTTGTTTTTATCCAGTAACATATGCAGGCATAAATCATGATTGCAATTATTACCGGGATCATCCACTGCAGGTCCATAATATGAGATAAAATATTGGGTGTTTAAGTATGTATTCTTTTCAGATGGGGGAGGGAACAAATAGGAGGAGGGATGTTCAGCGAACAGGCTCCCTGCTCATTATCCGGATATGTAATTTCAGGTGACGACAAATTGTGGATAGCTCAGTTCCGGCGGTTCACTTCCAACTTTTCCGCACACGGAGGGCACACATATTTTCCCCCAACCACACTGCAAAACCCCTTTGCCGCCTGCTCACCTCAGACCGGACAGACAACTGAATCCTGCATCACCGCGGGTGCGGGAAGAGGGAGTGATGCATCCTTTACAACAAAAAGCACCTCAGCGGGCGTGCGTAAAATCTCACACTTCGGATTCACGTTCAGGAAGATTACGTACACGGCTACGGGTTCCGCGTCTGAACTCATTCAAACCCGTTCAAACTTTTTTGCACAGCTGTTCTGCATGGCATGTAATTTCCGGACAGAGAACGACAAATATAATATACATTGATGACAGATACATTAATGTATGGTATCTAAGAAATCCATTGCAGCAGTTCTGCTGCTCGGTATTGCCCTGATTGCGGTCATCGCGACCGCAGGATGTGTCAACACCGAAGTGACAGGCCCTGCAGATAAGGTCTTCCTCGGAAACGTTATCACTGTAGATGACGCAAATCCGGTGGCGGAGGCTGTTGCCGTAAAAGACGGCATCATTCTGTTTGTCGGCTCCAAAAAGGATGCCGAAAAATTCTGTGATGAGAACACAGAAGTTATCGACTTTGGTGATAACTCTATTTATCCGGGATTCCTTGAGGCACATGCCCACGTGAGTCTTGCAGGAATGCGCAGCTTTGGTATGGCAAAACTCACTCCGGGAGCTCCGCTGAAACAGACTGTTGATGAAATTGCCGCATACATTAAGGAAAACCCCGGAAAGGACTACTACATCGGATCAGGCTGGACCTTCTCCGGCGGGGAAGAACCGACTGCAGCCATGCTTGATGCAGTGTGTTCCGATGTTCCTGTAATTTTGCAGACTCAGGACGGTCACTCTGTCTGGGTAAACAGTAAATGTATTGAGGCCCTTAACCCGACACAGGAACAGATTGAGGCATACGGTCCGGCACAGATTCGTGTTGATGCAAACGGAAAACCGACCGGTTATCTCTCAGAGACTCCGGCTATTGAAATGCTCAAAGACCTTCCGTTCACTGTTGAAGACTTAAAGGAGTTCACCCTGAAATGGCAGGAAGAGGGACTTTCTGACGGATTTACCGGCGTTTCTGATGCAGGCATGGAACTTTTCGGTGCAAAACAGATTGATGCGTATGAGCAGCTTATCGACGAAGATGCACTGAAACTGCGTATCTATGGTCTTTCCATGGTAAACGACAACACCGACACTCCTGAAGAGGATATGGCAAAAATTGCCGAACTTGCAGAGAGACTCAACTCCGATCACTTCAAGGTCATCGGTGCCAAAGTCTTCTTAGACGGCGTTATCGAAGCACATTCTGGGTGGATGCTTGATGAGTACAAGGACCAGGCAGGATACTACGGCGTCAGCCGCTTCAATGATGTCGACAAGATGGCACGCCTCATGATTGCAGCAGACAAGTATGGTATGCTTGTTCACGCCCACTCCGTCGGGGATGCTGCAAACAGAATGTTTGCAGACTCTGTTGAAAAGGCTATAGAGACAACCGGAAACTATGACCAGAGAAATGCCGCAGCACACCTGCAGTACCTTAAGCCCGAGGATATCGAACGCTTCGGCGAGTTAGGCATTATTGCTGTCTCCGGTTATCAGTGGACTGCAAAGAACGAGTTCTCTTACCCGGTCGAGCAGAAAGCTGTCGGTGCGGACTATGCCGAAAAAGGATATCCCGCACAGTCCTTCATCAATGCCGGAGCCGTCGTTGTCGGTCACACTGACTATCCGGTGTCTCCGGTTGTAAGTATTCCGAATGCATTCTACACTGGTGTCACCAGAACAAGTCCACTTATTGGAGATGAGGGAATCAGAGGTCCTGAAGAGGCTATGTCCAGAGAGGACACCCTGAAGTCGCTGACCTCCAATGTTGCCTACATGTGGCACGAAGAGGACCGCTTAGGTTCCCTTGAGCCGGGAAAACTCGCAGACATGACTGTCCTTTCCGTAGACCTCTTACATGACGATATGGACACTGTCGGTCTTGCCATGCTGATTCCCGCAGTAGCCACTATCATCGACGGTGAAATCGTCTACCAGGCAGACGCAGACGCCGCAGAAACAGCATAACCTGACGAACAACTTTTCTTTTTTTTGT
>JAUNXT010000020.1:3004-22236 GCA_030539655.1 Methanocorpusculum sp. | reverse complement strand
ACATCAATGGCCTCACCTAACGTATCTTCCTGAAGGGCGGATGCCATCTTTTCTGTGAGATCGCGGTCTTCGAGCACATCACGGATTCTGTTCAGATAGGGGTCCAGTGTCGTATCATCTCTCATATCAATGATATGGCGGTATTCACGAAGGGAGGTGGGGGATACACCAAGGGCTGCAGAGATGTCTTTTAAGTTCATCTCTTTTTTCAGCATCTCTTTTAATTCCGCTTCATCAAAGGGCATGTTGAAGTCCTGCTCACGGAAGAGTTTCAGCTGTACGCGTGCGCGGGCGATTGTTTTTGAGAGTTTTTCATCTCCCAGATTTCTTCCGATTTCGGTATCGTTTTTACCCGCATAGAACATGGTTACCAGGCGCGCGAGCTGGATTGGCTCGAGTTTCGTCTTGAAAAAGCCGCGTTCCTGAATTTCACGCATAATCAGTGCGATTTCACGTTCAACCGCGTCCTGGTCGCGCAGGGTTCCGTGCAGTGTTTTACGCGGCTCAACAATCTTTGTTTTCTGTGTCAGATTGGCGAACAGATTCTGTAAATCCTTTTGTTTTTTCTTTGGGGCCATAGATATACTGCCTCGCTGTGCTTAATACCGATGAAATAGCGTTTTAAACATTTAAGGATTCTGAAATAGTTTACCGGCTGGAGGATACCGGCATAAGAGCAAAAGATTTATTATTATTTACATCCCTTTCGTATATCTTTTTGAATATGCAGCATTTTACAGACAGTGCCTTCCCCCAAACTCTCTTCTGTTTCCTCTTCCCCTTTTCCATCACTTCCATATCTTAATGTAGGGAGACGACATATATAATATTATCATGACACTCGCATTACTGTCTGTCTGGGATAAAACCGGCATTGTTGAGCTCGCAAAAGCCCTGACAGCAAAGAATATCGGGATTCTTTCCTCAGGAGGCACCGCGCGTGCGCTCCGTGAGGCGGGCATCCCTGCAAAAGATGTATCCGAGTACACCGGGTTCCCTGAGATGATGGACGGCCGCGTCAAGACCCTTCACCCGAAGGTTCACGGCGGTCTTCTTGGCAGAAGAGGCATTGACGATGCAGTCATGAAGGAGCACGGCATCGAAGGCATTGACATTGTCTGTGTCAACCTCTATCCATTCGAGGAGATGTCGAAAAAGAATCTCCCGATTGATGAACTGATTGAGTTTGTTGATATCGGAGGCCCTGCCATGATTCGTGCCGCATCCAAGAACTTTAAGGATGTAACTGTCATCGTCGACCCTGCAGATTATGCAGAGGTCATTGAGGCCGTCAACAACGGCGGAACAACCTATGAACAGCGGTTCCGTCTTGCAGCAAAGGCATTTACCCGCACCGCGGCATACGATGCGGCAATCTCCAACTATCTCCAGGGAATCGATAAGGAGTTCCCGGACACATACACTGTTCAGTACACAAACGGCCGTGTTCTGCGCTACGGGGAAAACCCGCACCAGAAGGCAGCTGTTTACGGAACAGCAGGCATCGCAGGACAGACCTCCGGTCAGGGCAAAGAGATGTCCTACAACAACTATCTCGATGTCCATGCCGCAGTTTCCCTCTGCCGCGAGCTTGACGGTTTTGCAACCGTTATTGTAAAGCACAACAACCCCTGCGGTGTCGCTCTTGGCGCAAACCAGCTGGAGTCCTACATTAAAGCCCGTGAGGTTGACCCGGTCTCCGCCTACGGTTCCATTGTTGCCATGAGCACTGAAGTAGACGAAGCAGTGATGAAGGAGATCTGCTCCACATTTGTTGAGGTTCTGGTTGCTCCCTCCTTTACGAAGGAGGCACTTGAGCTTTCCAAGTCCAAGCCGAACATGCGTCTTCTGATTCTTCCGCCGGCGGTTGAGGCTGATGAGATTCGCACCATTGACGGAGGAATCCTTGTGCAGCGTACGCCCGCATACACCGAAGGGTGGGAGGTTGTATCCAAACGTGCCCCCACTGCAGATGAAGCCGAGGCATTGAAGCTCGCGTGGAAGGTTGTTAAGTATGCAAAGAGCAACGCCATCATCTACACGAACAAGACCGAGACGGTAGGTATCGGTGTCGGACAGATGAACCGTGTTAACTCTGCGCAGATTGCGATTGAAAAAGCCGCGGAGTTCGGCCGCACGATGAAAGGAACGGTTGTTGCATCCGATGCGTTTCTGCCGTTCCCGGATACGCTGGAGGTCGCTGCAAAGGCAGGGGCTACAGCACTTATTCAGCCGGGAGGTTCTATCCGCGACGATGAGGTATTGAAGCGTGCCGATGAGCTTGGCATTGCTATGGTCTTTACCGGTGTCAGACACTTCAGACACTAACTTTTTTTTACGGGGGATTATTTTACTGTCCGCCGGACGTACGAATCCCAAACCGGCGTGAGTGAATCAGCTATTTACACTGCTGAGAAAAAAAAGGTCCGGAAAAAGAGAATCAGAATTCTTCCTGTCCGGTACCGGCATGTTCTGTGAGTAAAGCAGGTTGAGAGGATTCTGTTTCTTCCTCCTCTTTCATGTTTTCCATCGCGGTTTTTACCCCCTCGCGGATTCCGCATGCGGCAAGGGTCAGGGCAGCTGAGGCAAGCCCCGCGCCAAGGGCTGCTTTTGCCCCGGTTTTTACACCGGTTTTAACTCCTGCGGATATTCCTGTCCGGACAGCACCTCCGATACCTTTGGTAAGGACAGCGCTTCCGCCTGCTATTACTCCTGATGCGATGCCTGCCCGGATGCCTGCCTTAGCCCCTGCGGCAGCTGCTGCTTTTACGCCTGCTGCTGCGGATGATTTTGCTCCGGCTTTGACGCCTGCGACAAATCCTGCTTTCATTCCGCTTTTCATTTTTGCGACTGTTTCCGGTTTCATGATATCGGTAACCTGTGTGGTGATTTTCAGTGTATTTTTTTTGTTCTGTATCTATAAAATCATTTGCAGGAATGCCGCGACTCTTTAGCGTGTCTTTTATGCGTCGAAATATAGTTGACGGTGTGGATTCTCTTCACAAGACGCAGACCCCTGCAGACCTTTTCGCTTCGCGAAAAAATCGGAAGAAATTCCGCCCCTCAGGAAAAACCTTCGGGGACTCTGACCGCTTTTTGAAAACAAGGCTTATCGCTCTTTTAGCAGTGATGCTTCTCGCAGGCGTGTTCTGCGGGGGGGCTACCTCAGATTTGAGTTCCCGGTAGACAACTGCTCACCGTTCGCAGTCGTCCATGAGGAGCCGATCAAAAAGAGCAGCGGAGGAAGCAACAGCTCCGGTGGTTCTTCCATCTGGATGCAGCCGTCATCCGAGTCTGCTGTACAGCCGACGGTGCAGCCGACCGTGATTCCGACAACAGAACAAACACAGGGCGTTCCTGCGGCACAGCCCGCGGAGACTCCGCTGGCAAAGACACTGATACCGTTCTTCGGTATCCTTGCCGGATTCGGGTACACTGCGGTTCTCATCGGACTGAGAAGAAAGTAACCTAAAAACATCTTTTTACCTTTTTTTAGTGCAGTCTTTAGAAAATGCATCATTATCCGATTCTCCTGCCATCCCAGCAGAAAAATATAAATCAAAAAGAATTGGAAAGTATATTACATATTGGAACACATAAATATAATAATTATATACACCCTTTCGAGATATCTCCTGCCGCCGAAAGCCGGCAGGTGATGATGTACCGATGAAAAACAACCCGTCCTGCGGGTATAAACACGGAGTCTGACAAAAACAAGGTGATACCGATGAACAAACCCGAAACGCATACGAACAAAACAATCTTCCGCGTGCTCCTCGCTGCCGTTGCAGTACTCATCCTCTGCGGGGCGGTGGTTGGCGCGGCAGCTGCGGCTGACACAGACGACCACAGCAGCTGGACGAAATGGACAAATCCTAACTCCCTTCCGACCAGTGAAGGAAGTTACTACCTTGACACAGATGTCACCATCACTGAAAAATGGTCTGTCCCGTATGGTACAACAAATCTCTGCCTGAACGGGCATGTAATCACGATGGACGGGAAAGATTCTGCCATCTCTGTCTCCACCTCCCGTACACTGAATCTCTATGACTGCAACTCTGCGAATCTGACACATAACTTTAAGGTGGACCTCGACGGCCCGTGGACATCAACCAGTGACACGGCAACCAAATCTCTTGCAGAGGTAATTGATAATCCTGCTCTGCTGACTGATGATTTAATTATCTCCATCCCCGGTGGCTGCATTGTCGGAGGCAGCAGGAATGGCAACGGCGGCGGTGTCGATATCTATAGCGGCTGGTTCAACATGTGCGGCGGAAACATCGTCGGAAACAGCGCAAGTGGAAACGGTGGCGGCGTGTTTGTCGAGGGAGGCAGGTTTACCATGACCGGCGGAAACATCGTCGGAAACCGTGCAGGAACCGGAGGAGGTGTGTATGCCGGAAACGGCGGGTTTACGATGTCCGCCGGAAACATCGTCGGAAACAGCGCGAGGGACGGGGGAGGTGCCTGTGTCTCCAACAGCTCCAGCGACCGTAAATTTACGCTGTCCGGCACTGCCGGCATCGTCGGAAACCGTGCGAACAGGAACGGCGGCGGTGTGTATGTCAGCAGCAATGGTACCTATGATATGAACGGCGGCAAAATCGCCGGAAACCGCGCAAACGAGGGAGGCGGTGTATTTGTCAGTGCGGATAACACCGAGCCCATATACGACGCCAGATACACTACAAGCCGTTTCACGATGTCTGCAGGCAGCATCACCAAAAACCATGTGAACAAAAACGGCGGCGGTGTGTATGTCAGTTCGAGTAACAACCGTACCACCCAGGGCTACGGAGAAAGCAGATTCACGAGCATATTCACAATGAACGGTGGAACCATCACCGAAAATAGTGCGGAATGCGGCGGCGGTGTGTTTGTTTATTCAAACGAAACCGGCGCCTACTCCCACTGTGAAAGTACGTTTGAGATGTACGGAGGAACTATCGGCGGTGCCGGACTCGGTAACACGGCAACACAGGACGGCGGCGGTGTATTTGTCAGAGCAGATAAGGGTAGCCAGTCTCACACCAGCAGTGAAAGTATGTTCAAAGTGAGCGGCAAACCGATCGTCACAGGAAACACGAAAAATAATGCCGCAAACAACGTATTCCTCAAGATGGATAAAGATCCAAAGTCTTATATCACGCTCACCGGTACGTTACAGCCAGGCGCCGAGATTCGCATTGTAAACCCTGCAGGTGTCGGAAAATTCGGTGTGGTAGATGCAGGATACACTCCGAAGCAGACAGATGCCGAATGCTTCATTTCGGACAGCACCTCTCCGTTACTGACAGCGGTGTTAGATACAACCGTCAGCCCGAAGCAGCTTAAATGGGAAACTGGATATATTATTACGATTGACTCTTCAATCCAGCATGGAACCGTCACTTCCTCATCCCGGGTTGCCAAACAGGGTGCAACAGTCACCCTTACTGCAACCCCGGACAGCGGTTATGTGTTTGAAAAGTGGGATGTGAAGGATGCATCCTCCAATCCGGTTACAGTTACCGACAACAAGTTCACCATGCCTGGTTCTGCAGTCACCGTTACCGCGACATTCTGGAAGTCATGGACCGTAGACCCGATCTCCGACCAGATCTGGACAGGGTCTGAGATAAAACCGGAGGTAACGGCCCGTGACGGTACGAAAACCCTTGTCAAAGATACCGATTACACAGTTGCATATTCAGATAACATTAATCCGGGGACCGCAAAGGTGACGGTAACCGGAAAGGGAACGTATGCCGGAGAGCGTACCATATCCTTTACCATTAAGAAAGAACTGGATAAGTGTCAGTTCGATTCAATCCCCGACCAGGCATGGACAGGGTCTGAAATAAAACCGGAGATTACCGTTCGTGACGGAGATAAGATCCTTGCTGAGAATACCGATTACACAGCTGTATACACTGATAACATCAATACAGGAACCGCAAAGGTGACAGTAACTGGAATCGGTGTGTACTCAGGAACCAAAGCCGTATCCTTTGAGATTAAAAGGGGAATCGGTACGTGTGTTATCAGTTCCATCCCCGACCAGACCTGGTCAGGGTCTGAAATAAAACCGGAGATTACCGTTCGTGACGGAGATAAGATCCTTGCTGAGAATACCGATTACACAGCTGTATACACTGATAACATCAATCCGGGGACCGCAAAGGTGACAGTAACCGGAATCGGTACGTATTCAGGAACCAAAACCGTATCCTTCGCCATTAAGAAGGATCTGAATAAAGGAGGAGAAATCTCCCCCATCCGTTCTCAGGCATATACCGGTGAACCGGTCACACCGAAGGTTACCGTCCGTGACGGGGAAAATCTTCTCGTTAAGGACATCGACTACACAGTCAGTTATCAGAATAATATCAAGATTGGTACTGCCGTCGTAATTGTTGAAGGGAAAAACCGTTACAAAGGAACAATACAGGGAAACTTTAGCATTATCGATCCTGAAACTGCCTGCGAAATCAGCTTTGTATACGAAGGAAAGGATGTTCCGGGAGACATTCTTCCCGAAACATGGGCAGTCACGTTTGATACAGAGATTGTCCTTCCGACGGATGATGAAATGAAATTCTCCGGATTCAAGTTCAAGGGATGGAGGTCGGAGGATCTGAAAGATGATGACTGGATAGAAAAAGGTAAAATATTTAGTATGCCGGATTGTGATGTAACCATCACCGGATTCTGGGAACGGATGTCTGAATTCGACCAGGTCCCCGTAATCGAAGGGACAGATATCGCTTACGTCAACGGCGGAGTCGCTGATACTAACGAAAATGTAAAAGTCTACGTCCTTGCAGCATCCAACATCAAAAAAGAAGAGAGCACACCCTCCTATCTCGCGGATTACGATGTCCCGGATAAGCCCATATCACCACCGTCTGCAGCACACGGATATACGGATTTCCAGTCTCTTGCACAGTTTAACATTCAGGCAGAGCTGAACGATCCGGAGGTTTCCTCACTTCTGGACATTTATGTGAAACTGGACGATGAAACGATGAAAGATAACATCTATCTGCTGCAGTATAACACATCTGTCAACGGAGACCCCTGGAGTTCTCCCATCCGTCCGAAGGATATAAATGAGACTGGTTATTCCGGGATTCTGGAGTATGTGTACGAGGTTGACTTCTATAACACTCCGTTCGCCCTTGTTTATGAGGTTCCGGTGAGAAAGAGCAGCGGAAGCAGCAGCTCCGGCGGCTCTTCCATCTGGCTGACAGCAGCCCCGACCACAGCCCCAACACAGGCACCCGCAGCAGAGCCGACTGTGGTTTCAACGCTGGAGGTGCCGACGGTAAAGCCGCTTGATAAACCCACGCCGCAGGCAACGACTCCGGCACCGTTCTTCGGTATCCTTGCCGGATTCAGTGCGGCGGCGGTTCTCTTCGGTCTGAGACGGAAGTAAGGCTGCTGAATAATTTTCTTTTTTTTGTTTTTTGCAGATTAGTACGGGATGATGTTATCGGACTGTAGTTGACGAGGGGCGAACAGAGTGAGCCGTGAGTCGGGAGCCATGTCCAACGGACTGGCGACTGACGGTGCGGATTTTACTCATAAGACACGCTAAACACCCGGTTACCCAGCTTTCCGTCAAAGAGCATTCACGCTAATCTGGCGTGAGAACAGCACATAGCATCCACGCTAAAGGAGGTGCTTAATTTGCTTATCTACCCATACCCGATTGTTTATTCCCTCGGGGACACGCAAAACCGATCACCCCCTCCCCCTGAATCACCTCCTCCCCCTGAAAAACCTTATCTCATCTCCCGTCCAACATAAAGGTATGCACAAAAAAACCGCAGTAACAGCAGCACTCTGTCTGCTTGCAGCAGCATTCCTCATCTTCGCCGCAGGATGTGTTGGAAGCGATCAGACCCCTGCCGCAAAGGAAGGAGACACTGTTTCAGTCTTCTACACCTTAACCGTGGACGGCGTCGAAAAAGAATCAAACTTCGGCTCGACACCGCTCGAGTTTACAATTGGCGCAGGCTCTATGATTAAAGGATTCAATGACGGCGTCATCGGCATGAAAACCGGCGAGACAAAGACGATTGAGGTATCCCCTGAAAACGGATACGGCGTTTATTCAAAGGAAAAGAAGACTGAACTTCCGCTTTCAGATCTGAAAGAAGCCTTTGGAACCGTCTCAGTCGGAGACATCGTTGAGGTATATGCAGGATACACAAAGATGAACGCTGAAATTCTCTCCATCGACGAGAATAACGACACCGCAGAGGCAGCCGTAAACCACCCGCTTGCAGGAAAAACGCTTACCTTCACGATCAAGCTTGACTCGATAACACCCGCAAAGTAACAGCACAGCACCAGTCAACAGGTAAAAATACATTACAGATAAAAACTTTACAGGTAAAAAACACAACAGGTGAAATACTATGGCAGTACAGAAAGGAGATACCGTCCGTGTTCACTATGTCGGAAAACTCACCGACGGAACACAGTTTGATTCATCAGAAGGAAGAGACCCGCTCGAGTTTACCGTAGGGTCAGGAATGGTTGTTGCAGGATTCGACGAGGGAGTGCTTGGAATGGAAGTCGGAGAGACCAGAACACTCACCCTCACGCCGGAGAAAGCCTACGGACCCCGGTCTGATGACTTCATAGCAGACATCCCGCGAAGCGAATTCCCCAAAGACTTCACCGCGGAAGTCGGTGAAAAACTGATGATAACCTTAGGAGACGGCAGCCAGATTCCGGTCGTCATCACCAAAATCAATGAGGAGATTGTACAGATTGACGGAAACTTTGAACTTGCCGGAAAAACCCTCATATTTACTGTAACCCTCCAGGAGATCTGTGAAAAGAAATGACCGGGGTGCTCATCAAATCCTTTGCAAAATTCCGCGATGAGTTCGGCGCAGAGAGAAAAATCGAGGCTCCGCATGCAGCAACCATCTACGACTGTCTGATTCTTTTTGCAGGGATGGTGCCTGCAGCACAAACCAGATTATTTGAAAACGGTGCACTGAAAGGCCATGTGGTTTTCATGTACAATGGGGAACGGATTGATGCAGAGGATGCATCGGAGATTACGGTTGAAGATGGCGATGAGATTGTCCTCTACCCGCCTGTGTCAGGCGGATAACAGCTGTCTGCCGGACGCCAAACAATTACTTTTTTTACCGTTTCATGACTGCACTTTTGTATTCTCCTTTGAAATCCCTGCGCGGCGTCAATTGTCGAAATCGTCATTAATTAACCCTTTTGGTCGCATCCTCTCATTTATATTATTATTTTTGGTCGGAGCAGTTTTTCTTCTGTGATTTCGACCGCAGGGTATTTTTATGTCGGGAGGTATTTGTAGTATAGATTGTTTCCGGAACCTGCAGTTCGCTGATTGCCGGCAGAATTCGGATGGTACGGGAGACTGTATGACAGAAGAGAAAATACGTAAATATCTGACACCTAAATTTGAAAAACGCATCAGGCGGTACTTCTTATCCCTTACTGAGGATCAGCGTGAGAGGTGCTTTTCCGATATCGACCATACGATTGAAATTCTTTCAAAAGAGATGGGGAAAGAAGTGAAGGAGACACGCTGGATTATTGAAAGCATAGGGCTCTATCTCACCTCCAATGCGGGAAAGAACTTTTATGCTGACTATCAGAAGATTCCGCTCGCAGAAGGTGCCGTTCTCTGGACGCTTCAGGCACCCGGAGGCGGTGCAATCCATCTGGTTCAGACAAAAGATGGAAAACTCCTTGTTGACTGCGGCTACGGGATAAATTATGAGGACTGGTGCCGGACGCTGGAGGATCTGGGGCTTTCCGGTTTTTCCGATGTAAAGCATCTTTTATGTACTCACGGGGATGCGGACCATATCGGAATGGCAGGATTTCTTCCCTGCGCCTCCTTTATGCATCCAATTACAAAACAGTTGCTGGACGATGGGTCACGCGGGTTTGCTGCAGTAAACGACTATCCTGAGCTTGTCAGGACCTATACGTTTTCAATCAATACAATATCACATTTAGCAATGCCGAAACAGGTTATCCCGGCAAAAACAGAGCCACTCCGATATCGGGGTATTTTTCCGGTGATTGATGAGGTCGGCTTCGCAGGACTGCATTTCGAGGTGTGGGAGAGCAAAGGCGGTCATCTGGCAGGTCAGCTCTTTTTCTATGAGGAAAATGAAGGGCTGCTTTTTACCAGTGACTGCCTTTTAAATCCGGCGACGATTACAAAGCCGAGGAGGATTTTCGGAGCTGTTCCGAATTATCTGATTACATCTGCCAATATTAACAGCAGGCTTGCGGCAGAAGAGAGAAAAGCACTGGTGTCTGTTGCAAAGGAACTCGATGCGGAGCTGAAGCAGAAAGGAAAGCATCTTCGTCTCTGCTGCGGACACGGGGCAGTCTCGGTCTTTGATGAGGCAGGGAATATGGCGGTTGAAGACCCTGTAATGCATTATGCACGGCGCAGGGCATTTTCGGAGATGGTGCATCAGAAACTGATGCAGGTGTCACAGTTCGTAAGGAAGATGACCCTTTCATTTGTGTGATGGGGCTTTCCGTTCAAAAGATAGTTATATCATCTGTCACGTATAATATTAGTATTATGACTGAAGAAGAGGTTAGTACCCCTACTCCTGTACCAGTACTGGAGAAAAAGGCACCAAGTAAGGGTGCACAGATTGTAACACTGGTGTTTGGTATCATCAGCCTTATCATGGGTGCTGTGGTTCTTATTACCACTGCAGCAGTTCAGGGAATAGATGAGACAATCCGTATGGCTTTTTTCTGGAGCGGCTGGGGATGTCTCCTTGTTGAAATCATCCTGACCTTTGTGTTCTCCTCGAGAAAATACAAACCGTCAAAGCTGGTTGCGGTCGCAGGATTCTGCGGACTTGCAGCAGCAATTATGATGCTTATCAGTGCGTTCTTACGCCACTAAACGGGCATCACACTTTTTTTAAATTCAGATAGATGATTTGCAGGAGTTATATTCTATTTATATTCTGTCTGTAAATGATTGTCCGTAATTGTTCGCTGCGGTACAATAAACTAAAAAATAAAAAAGTCTCTCTTACTCGACGTTTTTCAGCGTGTTTTTGTCGTAGCGGGAGATTGTTGCATCCTTCTGGTGCTGATATTTTGCATCCGGTTTTTTGTCGTACGGACACTCACAGCGTTTGGTGACATAGAATACCAGCTGTCCTACAGGCATTCCGGCATAGACGCGGACCGGACGGCAGTTTGAGTTGCACATCTCAAGAGTGATGGTACCTGAAAAGCCTGCATCAATCCATCCTCCGGTCTGGTGGAGTTCAAGACCCAGGCGCGCAACGCTGCTTTTTCCCTCGATTGAGGAGACGATGTTGTCCGGGAGTGTTACGGTTTCGAGAGTTTCTGCTAATACGAACTGTCCTGGCTGGATGTCGAAGTAGGAGCTTTTCCGCTCATTTACGTGTGAGTGGAGGGTTTCCTTGTTGAACGGGTCGATTACGTCGTCGCAGGCGTCGTACCAGACGAAGTGGTTTCCAAGGCGGATATCCAGCGAGTTCGGCTGAATCAGTGCGGGGTCGAACGGGTCGATTTTGATGAATCCGCGTTTTATGTGGTCTGCTATTTCCCAGTCTACCAGAATCATAATGTAGTATTATTTGGTTTTATAGATTAATAAATGGTGTTAATTGTACAGAGACAACTTCAGTGGCAGTGGGAAGGTTCTATTTTTGCGGCTGAATTCGAAAAAAGTGTAACTATTCACACTGTGTTTTCCACGGGGTGTTGTAACCGATATGTAGCTGAATAGTGACAAAAAAGTATTGAAATTTATCGATAAAAAAAACTCTTCACACCCCATTTATCTCCCGTACGGGCACCACACATCAAGATGCAGCAGTGCCCCGATACCGTGACAGTTCTCCCCCACAAGAAGCACCTCCTTATCCCCTGCCTTTGCAGAAGACACCGCCTCCTCAATCTCCGAAAGCAGTACATCATCAAAAAATGCCTCCCCCTGGATAAGAACCAGCTCCGCCTCATCTGCGTCAAGCGTCTGCGGAACTCCCCTGATATCATCTCCGATAATATAGACCGCCCGTCCCTTGCAGAATGCCTGCAGCTCGGATAAACAGTCCTCAAAATAGACCGTATTGCACGCCCCGGTCTTTCGTGAAAGCATCAGAAAACCGGCGGCCGCATTCAGCGCCCCAAGTGCTGCCGCCCGTGTCTTCTGACTTTTAAGCGGGGCATCATAGAGATTCTCGAGCCGCATGCGGGCGGTAAACGGCTCAGGTGTTGCAGCCTCTGCAACACATCCCCCGAACTCAGCCCCCATACATTCTCCTTTGCAGAACTGACAGACCGGACCATCCAACTTCTGAAAAATAAGGTCGCCGTCCTCCGTACCCATACCGGAGGAGGTTTTCTTAAGCGCCTCAACTGCTTCGAGCAGAATCATGCTCAGTATCCGTTATCGTCCGCTGAATCGATCGCAGCATCAATCTGCTTCTGAAGTGCCGGCGGCAGCCCGTCAATCTTCACATCAAGGAAGCCGCGGATGATAGTAGCCGTTGCCTCCTCCTCAGAAAGACCGCGGGCCATCAGATACTCAATCTCATCGCGGGCGATTTTACCAACAGCCGCCTCGTGTGAGAGCTCCACATCAACAACATGCCCTTCAATCTCAGGGATAGCATGCATAATACCATCCTTTAAGATAAGACCGCGGCACTCAATGTGACCCTTCGTCCGCGGTGCCTCTGCGACAACCGCTCCGCGGGAGATGATAGTCCCCCCGTTGGTAATCGCACGGGTGATGAGCTCAGCACTGGTGTTTGGCGCCTGCAGAACGGCACGGGAACCTGCATCAACATACGAACCGGTCCCTGCAACAATCACACTGGAAAAGCGGGCAACTGCATGCTCTCCCCTAAGCCATGCTGTAGGATACATCTGCACCATCTTCGTAGGCCGCATACAGACATAGTTTGAAAGAAATGTCCCCCCCTCTTCAATAACAGCACCCGTCCGCGGAAACACCTCAATCTCCTCGCCCCAGGTGTGAATCATCGTGGATGTGACCTTTGCATTCTTCCCGACATAAATCTCATTGACACCATAGTGGGCGCCTGTCTTGGTCTTCATCGAACTGGCACAGCCGGAGATTAAATGAAGCTCGGCCCCCTCTTCGGCAATTACCATATTATGAACCGCCTGGATGGTGTCATCTGCCAGGAACATGCAGCTCTGGAGCGGGAACGTGGCCTTTGCGCCTTTGTGGGCGATGATACAGTACCCCTTCTGCGGATGCTCCGCCACATACTTTGTGTACTGGTCCTTATCCTGCGGCACCGCCTTCCAGAAGTAATCCTTTACCCAGTCATACTTCTCGAGCGCCTTGTCAATCATCAGCGTCTCGATTCCTTCCGCATTTGACCCCGCATGAAGGACATGGTCGTTTACCATAACGAAACTGCCGGACCGGCCGTCCATATTCTCCGTATTGATGCCGGTAAGCGTTAAGCGGTCCCTGTCCTCTTTGCTGATATCTTCAAACCCTGTTATCTGCGGCATGCTGCACACTCCTTATAGCCCGAGGCCTTTACACTTTTCAGAATCTCCCGCGGGTTTCCGCTGCACTGCAGATGCCCGTCGATTAACACATATCCGACGTCCGCCTCGATGTAGTCCAGGATGTAGCCGGTGTGTGTAATGATAAGTCCTGACTTTGTCCGGGCATTGATGTGCTGGTCCTTTTCAAGGAGACGCGCCGCGGCGTGACCTAAAAGCGACATGTTTTCAACATCAACACCGGATTCCGGCTCATCGAGCATCACAAACGAAGGGTTCTGAACGGTGAGCTGGAGGATTTCGCTCCGCTTAATCTCTCCGCCGGAAAATCCTGCGTTCACATCACGTTCGAGGAACTTTGTCATATGCAGATTCTCCGCAAGTACCGGGATGGTATCCGTTCCGATGTTTGTGGTCGCCTGAATGAACTTTCCGAGCTTTAAGCCGGAGATGGTAGGCGGCCGCTGGAACATGATTCCCATTCCGAGTTTTGCGCGTTCATGGACCGGTTTCCCGGTGACATCCGTTCCATTGTATATTATTGAGCCTTCGGTAACGCGGGATGAGGCAAATCCCATTAATGTGCGCAGAAGCGTGGTCTTACCCGAGCCGTTAGGTCCCAGAAGAACGTGGGTCTGCCCGTCGGGGATGGTAAAAGATACCCCGTGCAGGACCTCGCGCCCTCCCACTTCCACATGAAGATTTCTTACTTCGAGCATGTATGTCGTTATATGTTTGTTTTTGTAGGTTGTAAATGTGTGTATTGGAGTTTCCCCGGCAGGGATGGAAAATTCCGGACGGATTCGCCTCAATCCGGCATCTTCGGGCGTGATTTCGTGTTTTTCCCGGATTTTTCGGGCATGCCGGTATCAACCCGTAAAATATCAACCCATAAATAGTCATCAATCCAATATTGGAGTATGAGTTCTATAAACGGAGAGGACCTGGCATGCCTGCGCCAGCTCGCATCGCTTGGCGGACTGAAAAGCCCTGTTAAGGTATCCACCCAGGTGCTTGGCGAAATGCTTGGTATAAGCCAGCAGACAGCATCACGAAGAGTTGTGGGCCTTGAACACGCAAAACTTATCACACGAAGCATCGAAGCACCGGGGCAGTTTATTTTAATCACACCCTTAGGCGAAGAGCACCTGCGGCGCGAGTATACCGAGTACTGCAAAATATTCAGCCCGAAAGAGGAACAGTACACCATAAAAGGTGTGGTAACATCCGGTGTGGGAGAAGGCAAATACTACATGTCAATCCCCTACTACCAGAAAATGTTTACCGAAATATGCGGATTTACCCCCTACCCCGGAACACTGAACGTCAAACTCAACCAGCAGAGCCTGCAGATTAAAAACCGGCTGGAGTCCGCAAACTGGAATGTGGTTCCGGGCTTTAAGGACGAGCACCGTTCATTCGGTGATGCCAGATGCCTCATGTGCAGCATCGAAGGCATCCCCTGTGCGATTGTAGCCCCTCTTCGGACCCACCACCCCTCGGAGATTATTGAAATCATCAGCGGCTGCCGTCTCCGGGATAAACTGAACCTGACAGACGGAACAGACGTTGACGTCCTCATCGGATAAACCGTTCATGGAAAAGGAAAAGCAGAAAATCCTGCGGCAGCCGAAGTACCTTCCGGTTTCCGCAGCCGAGGCAAAAGCGGCTGGTTTTGAGCATCCGGATGTTGTTCTGGTAAGTGCCGACGCCTACGTCGACCACCCGTCATTTGCAGCGGCTCTTCTCGGGCGGGTGCTCATCGATGCAGGATTTACTGTCGGTATCATCAGTCAGCCCGACTGGCGCGACCGCCCGGGAAAGGATTTTACGGAGTTCGGTGCTCCGAATCTGTTCTTCTCGGTAGTTCCGGGGGCAGTGGACTCGATGATTAACGCCTACACGCCGGCTCTGAGAAAGCGCCGGGATGACCTCTACTCACCCGGAGGCCGCCTGACCCGTCCGGAACGGACGACAATCGTATACACAAATATTCTCCACCGCCTCTATCCGGAAATCCCCGTAATTATCGGCGGCGTTGAGGCATCGCTTCGAAGGTTCGCCCACTATGACTACTGGTCGGACTCTGTCCGTCAGGGAATCCTTGCCGACACCCCTGCATCGCTTCTCGTCTATGGACAGGGGGAAAAGCCCCTTATAGAGGCGGCAGAGAGACTGCGTGCAGGAAAATCCCTTCGCAAAATCCCGGGGACCTGCCACACGGTAAGTGTTGCGGAGTTCAAACGGGGGGAGGTTTCCGGAACGGTTCTTCCCTCGTACACGGAGGTAAAGGATAAGGAGAACAAAGAGAAGTTTGCGGAGTACTGGAAACTCTTTTCAGAAGGAGAAGGCGTTTTAATTCAGCCGCACCCGAAGACAGTCATCGTCCAGAACCGGCCGGCAGAGCCGCTTACAACCGAAGAGCTTGACCGCATCTATGAGCTTCCCTACACCAGAAAACAGCATCCGTCAATAAAGGAGACGGTCCCCGCCCTTGCTCCCGTGCAGTTTTCGATTACCACCCACCGCGGCTGTTTCGGTGCCTGCTCATTCTGTTCGATTACCCATCATCAGGGAAAACGCATCATCTCCCGGAGCGAAGCCTCAATCATTCGCGAGGCGGAACGGATGGCAAAGATGCCGGAGTTTAAAGGGACAATCTCCGATGCGGGAGGACCCTCTGCCAACATGTACGGCTGCTTCTGCAAAAACTGGGAGACAAAAGGTCCGTGCAAAAACAAATCATGTATCGGCTGCCCGTCACTTAAACCTGCAGTAAATCGCCAGCTTGCTCTTCTCGAAGCCCTCGGAAATATTCCCCGGGTAAAGCATGTTTTTATCAGTTCAGGCATCCGGTATGACCTGATTCCGGAGGGAGCAGACGGTGACGAATACTTACAGACAGTCTCCGCACACCACATCTCAGGGCATCTGAAGGTGGCTCCCGAACACATTGTGCCCCGGGTGACGCAGATGATGAATAAGCCGGATGTTACCGCATTTGACGCCTTCCGAAAACGGTTTGAGGCGCTGCAGCAGAAAAAAACCGATGAGGGGCGCAAGCGGCAGTATCTGGTCCCCTATCTGATGTCCTCGCACCCCGGATGCAGAATTGAGGACATGGTAACACTTGCACTCTATCTCAGAGAGCACCACCTCTACACAGAGCAGGTACAGGACTTTACCCCCTCCCCCATGACCCTGTCCACTGCGATGTACTACACGGGATTCGACCCGCGGACCGGAAAGAGTGTGCATGTGCCGCTCGGGAATGAAAAACTGATTCAGCGGGCAATTCTTCAGTGGCGGGATCCGAAACAGTATGACTTTGCGGTGTCAGGTCTCTTAAAAGCAGGACGGCGGGATTTAATCGGGGACCTGGTCCCTGACAGAGGGATTCCGGAAAGAGACGTTACCCGTCAGAGAACAAGAAAACGGTCGTAGACACCACGCATAGCACTGTTCACCGGCATCGCTCATCCTGAACTGCAGGGCAGAAGTTGCAGAGTGCCAACGGCAGGTCCTTTTCCTTATCCCTGATAGGGCAGAGAATAACCCCCTTCTCCTCTAAAACCTTCCATCCTCCAGGGAATGGTGTTCCCACGGGGTGCCCCGGCTTTCCTGCCAAAAGCATCACATATCCATAAACGAGACGGTAAAAAAATTTACCCGCGAGCCTTGAAGTACAGGGCCTCGGAAGTTCATCTGTGAAGTCTTCAGTGTCTTCTGACAGGTGTTCTGCCGCAGAGTACCAGTAACTTTTCCAAAGTTCCTCATCGATTATTTCGAACCTTGTTCCTGCCTTCGCTGCTGCAATGCACTCGTGGTATTTGTCAAGCAGGTCAGAGGCGTAAGGGCGATATCTGCTCCGATACGGCTCAGGGAGTTTTTCCACCTCATATCTGATGTTTGCACCGATTATCTGGAGGTCACTTATCGTGAACCGCTGAAGAACATGCAGGATGCCGGCGGCAGCCGCCGCACCGTCTACTGCGGCTGCCAATCCCTGACTTTTCTCTTTTGCGAAGGCGAGGAGCTCTTCATCCGAATAGTCGAAAAGGTTCACGGTTATCTCTTATTATATCTGTTTTTTAGGGTTATAGCTCTGGTGTTTTTTGCCTGAATACCAGTGAATAAAGTGGACATTACAAACAGGTGCTTACTATGGATACAACAGCAAACCACCTACTTCCCGAACCTTCTTTCCCGCGACTGAAAATCCCGCAGAGCACGCAGAAAATCCACACGACGGAACCGGTTCCAGTTTACATCCGTAAAAAACAGCTCGGAATATACAGACTGCCAGATAAGAAAATCAGTCAGATGACTTCCGCCTGTTTTAATCACAAAGTCCGGACTGACCTTAAATCTCAGATGCCGCTCAATTGCCGCCTCATCAACCTCAGCAGAAGAGTCCCCCTCCTTTGCAAGCGATGCAACCGCCTCGCATATTTCCTCACGTCCGCTTTTTCCGACTGCTATAATTATCTCGGGATTGCCGCACCCTGATGTTTCATCGGTGCTGCCGTTTACAAAACGGACTGTCCCCGGGAGTTTTTTTATGTCAATTGCGGTTTTTTCCAGCTCTTTTGTTGATATATGAAAAATCAGCCGCTTAATCTGCGGGAAAGAGGAGACCCAGTGTGCAATCTCAGGGAGTTTATCCGGACATGCCTCAACCTCTGCTCCGTCTGCCATAACGCACAACTCCCGCGGAAAACACGTAAGGGATGCTTCCAGTTTTGCTTCGTAGGGGAGAAAACGCATAATCTCATTATCTATTGGCTCTTCTTGAATATAATACAGACACATGTAAATACAACAAATATAAATACCGAGAAAACAAAGAATTAACTATGTTTACAGCATCTGATTTGAAAGCTGAAATCGAAAAACGACTTCAAAATTACCTTTCACGTGACAAATCAGGTATCAGAAAGGCGTTGCTCTCCCTCCTTCTGAAGATGAAATCAGTAACCGTAACCCAGGTCTACAGCATGCTCTGTACCAAATTCACTGTCAGCATGCGCTCTGTAGCATCAATGCTTGGAACAATGGCATCAAAACTTGGTATCCTTTCCGTAAAGCGTGAGAAGGACGGGGATGCCGGTGTCTACGAACTCCGGCCCCAGTATGCTTCGATGATTGAACATCTGGTATCTCTTACCTGATTCTTTTTTTAAGGAACTGCAATGTCTCCGCTCCCTGCATATGAAATTCCGGTAACGGATGAAGTAATCACCTACATGGATGAACGCGGCGGTGATTTCCGTGTCAGTACCGCATGCAGCGGACCGGTTCTTATGTCGGTGAAAGTAAAACCGCCGAAACCGAGCGACGTTGTCATAAAAGCAGGGGGACACACCATTTACATCTCCCGCTATCAGCTCGAATGGATCTCTGAAATCTCCATGCGGATGGTTCCCCGCTTTTTCTTTTCCGACAGCGAATATGCCCTTTGAAGAGCTGGAGCATACTGCAGATGTTAAGATGCGGATAACCGCATCCGGCTTTTCAGACCTTCTTTCAGAAAGCGGATTTGCGCTCTCACAGGTAACATACGGAAACTATCCGCGTGAGATTCCCACCCTCTCCGTTGGAATAGAGGCAGAGGGAAAAACCCGTGAGGAGCTCTGCGTCAACTTCTTATCGGAGCTTCTGGTAATCATGGAGAC
>JAUNXT010000020.1:0-2904 GCA_030539655.1 Methanocorpusculum sp. | reverse complement strand
CTGGGATACGGGATGAAATCGGATATTGAGCACTGTGAGGAAAGCGGCCGCCTTGAAGGCGCTGACATATCAGCTGTGAGCGACAAGGCGAGGAAACGCGGAATCCCCCAGTGCGGAACGCTCGGCTCCGGAAATCATTTCCTCGAGCTGCAGAAGGCGGATAAAATTTTTGATGAGGAGACCGCAAAGGTGTACGGAGTGGAGGAGGGACAGATTTGTGTGATGATTCACTGCGGCTCGAGAGGTCTCGGGCATCAGGTCTGCACAGACCACTTAAAGGTCCTTGAAGAGGCGGCAGACCGGTATGGAATTGCACTTCCGGACCGGCAGCTTGCCTGTGCTCCTCTCACATCGAAAGAGGGAGAGGCATACTTTGGCGGGATGGCTGCTGCGGCAAACTATGCCTGGGCAAACCGGCAGTTCATCACCCATATCGTCCGCGGAATCTTTGAAAAGCGGTTCGGCATCTCCTATGAAGAGATGCCTCTGGTCTACGACGTGGCGCATAATGTCGCAAAACATGAGGAACACATAACTGACGGCATTCGCCGCAAAGTCTGCGTCCACCGGAAAGGTGCCACCCGCGCCTTCGCACCGGGCTGCCCGGAGGTCCCGTCTGCGTACCGCGCGGCAGGTCAACCGGTGATTATTCCGGGAAGCATGGGGACCCCGTCATACCTTCTGGCGGGAACCGCATCCGCGATGGAACGTACCTTCGGGAGCACCTGTCATGGTGCAGGCCGCCTCAAAAGCAGGGCGGGGGCTAAAAAGATGCAGACCGGAGAAGAGGTCAGAGCATCGCTTCTTGAGCAGGGAATTGTTGTCAAAGCACCCAATGCGGCAGCAATCGCGGAGGAGTCGCCTGCTGTCTATAAGCCAAGCAGCGAGGTTGTCAGATGCGTTGCGGATGCGGGGCTTTCCCGCATCATCTGCCGTATGAAGCCGCTCGGGGTCATTAAAGGATAGGGTACGGACGGACGAAAGAATAAGACGGATAAAGGATAAGAGGAATAAGATAAGGGATAAAAGATAGTATGAGTCAGACAGCAGTATTCTGGGACAGAGAGATGATGTTTCACAAGGTCGTTGAGGAAGCGGCAGGGCCGGTTGAGGCAGTGTCCCCCTTAATGCTTGCAGCTCCGTTTTTCCGCGGGAGTTTTGCAGGGGTCATTATACCAACCGGGTTTGGAAACGATCAGTATTCGCGTATGCTTCCCGCCCTGCGCGCATGCGCATCGAGAATCGAAGAGTATCTGGAAGCAGGAGGGAAGATGCTTGTATTCGGAGCGGCGGATGCAGGGCCTTCGCGTTATGACTGGCTTCCGGTTGATGTGTCATATCACTTCGAGTTTATGGAGCACAGCACGGAAACTGACTCCTCATCCCCATGGGGATGCCTTGCAGACGGGTATAATCTGGAAAAACTTCCCTGCGACGGGTGGTTTGAGAGGTCCGACGGAAAAGCAGTCATCACCTCAAAAACGGTGAATGCCCCGGTGCTTTGCGAATGGCACATCGGAGAGGGAACGCTCCTTCTCGCAGGAGTGCATGAGTATCCAAGCACTGCCTTCTTACGCGAATTTGCAAAAGGAGAACCGGTTCATTTCTGACTTTTTTTTTTAATTTTAAAATCCGGTAAAACTGATTTTTTAATTTAAAAATTAAATAATATTGAAAAATCCCATGGATCCGTTGGGACTCGAACCCAAGACCTTCGCCGTGTGAAGGCGACGTCATACCACTAGACCACGAATCCTCAGAAAAAGCACAACCGAAAAACACCAAAAGAGTGCACCGACCGGGAATCGAACCCGGGCTATTGGCTTGGAAGGCCAAAGTCATGCCTCTAGACCATCAGTGCCTGTTTGCTTTGCGTTATATAGATTATCTCTTGTCAGATATAAACCTGCCGAAAGATTTCAAGAAAAAAAATTCAGGAAAAAAAGTTAGTATCCGCGAATCTCCGCACGGACCTTTTCAAGATTTTCAATACGTTTTTCGAGTGTCGGGTGGGTGGAAAAGAGTTCCAGGACCGACTCGCCGGAGAGTGCCGGGGTGATAAAGAATGCATTCATGCCGGAGACCTCTTTCTTCTTTTTCGCAGATACATCATCTGATGCACGGCTTAATTTGCGCAGAGCAGAGATTAAGGAGTCGGGGTCCTGCGTCAGATACCCGCTTCCTCTGTCCGCTGCAAACTCGCGGTACCGGGAGATTGCCATAGTCACCATGGTTCCGATGATATAAATGACAAAGGTTACTGCAACGAGGAGAATGTATATGAGAATCCCCGGGCCTTCGCTGTCGCGCATTCCGCCGAAGAGGGCAATGATGAATGAGTTGTGCAGAATAATTTCAGCAAGCATCACTGCAAAGCTTCCTATCGTCATTGTCAGCATGTCACGGTTTCTGATGTGGGAGATTTCATGTGCCAAAACTCCGCGCAGCTCCTTTTCTGTGAGCAGCTCCATAATCCGCGGGGTTACTGCGACAACTGCATGCCGCGGGCTTCTGCCGGTTGCAAATGCGTTTGGAATGGCAGTCATTGACGGGTGCATGATGATACCTACTCTTGGCATGGGAATTCCTGCTTCTTCTGCGAGTTCGCGGACCATGTTTACCAGTTTCGGATTTTGCCCGTCTTCAAGAAGCTGCACATTCATTGTTTTCTGCACAATGGCGTCAGAGAAGAAGAACTGAACAAATGCGATTATAAAGACGAGGCCGTATATAAAATAAAGTACCGGCCCGCGGATAAAGGCGGTGGCGACGGCAATTATTGCCACATAGATAGCCAGAATGATGAGCCATGCGACAAATTGTCTGCCGACGAGACCCCAGTCACGTTTCCATATCATAATTCTATATTATTCGTGTTCGTTATGTTAAAATGTTTTTCCAATG
>JAUNXT010000019.1:20060-22499 GCA_030539655.1 Methanocorpusculum sp. | reverse complement strand
AGAAACGCATAACTTATCACCCATGTTTGATACACCAACCAACCCGATGAAACCGGCGGCAGCTGTTGATGAACTGCTGATGAATATGAGTAAATCAGGGTTTCAGGGAAGAAAGCTCGGGGAGGCATTCAGACTCTGGAAAGAGATGATTGAAACTCCGGGAACAAAGATTATTATTGGTCTCTCAGGGGCTATCATCCCTGCAGGAATGCAGGAATGTATCTTAACACTTCTTGAAAACCATTATATTGACTGCATTGTATCCACCGGGGCAAACATGTTCCATGACTTTTGTGAACACATGGGGGTAAAGCACTATGTGGGAAGCCACCTCACAGATGATGCAAAGCTTCATGAAAACGGGATAAACAGAATCTATGATGTCTACGCCTCGGAAAAGGATGCGGGACGCATGGAGGAGTACATTGCAGCGTTTGGTACAGAGCTCGGACGCCGGGTCATCTCCTCCCGCGAGTTCTTCAAACTGTTAGGGGACCGCATCAATGAAGAACGTCCCGATGGAAGAAGTATTGTGGGTCTTTGCGCAAAGCTGAATGTCCCGATTCATGTCCCTGCTATTGCCGATTCTTCATATGGTATCGGGCTTGTGTACGGGCGCAGAAAATTCGGCTGTGAACTGGTCATCGACCAGGTAAAGGATGCTGATGAACTCTCTGAGTTTGTGGAACTTGCAGGAAAGACAGGCATCGTGCTGTTAGGCGGCGGAACACCGAAGAACTTTATCCAGCAGACCGAGGTGATTCCTCCCAAATATCAGGAAAAATTCATAGGAGGTCACTCGTTTGCCCTGCAGATTACAACTGACGCACCGCACTGGGGAGGGCTTTCCGGATGTACGTTCGAGGAAGGAGTAAGCTGGGGTAAGGAAAAACCGGAAACGCACAAGCTTCAGTGTTTCTGCGATATTACGATTGCTCTTCCTATTCTGGTTTCGGCTCTTGTGTCGGCAGGGGTCAGAAGAGCATAATTTTTTTATAAAGAACAGGAAAAATAAAAGTGATGGTAAAAGAATGAAATGAGGTTTCCTCATTCCGTTTTTTCAGGGTTCGTATTTTCCCCCTTTTGTTCCGGCAGAATCATTTTTATTGTCAGAATCTGCCTGCTGCGCATCTTTGTAACGGTCAGCATCACGCCTTCATCGGTTGTTATGGACTCGCCCAGACGCGGGATTCTTCCAATCTTTGAAAACACCAGCCCCCCGATTGTTTCATAGTTGCTTGCATCTTCGGGGAGATGCAGTTCAAACCGCTCATTTATCTGTGTGACGCGGACCTGTGCATCGATGATGTACATGAGAGGTGCTATCTCTGTGATATCCGATACCTCATCCACATCGGTTTCATCCATGATGTCTCCCACAAGCTCCTCTAAGATATCCTCAAAGGTGACGATTCCCGAAAATCCCCCGAACTCGTCGAGGATAATTGCCATGTGGAGGCGGCGCACCTGCATTTCGCGCAGAAGTTCATCAATCTTTTTTGACTCGGGGACACAGTAGACGTCGACCATCAGCGAACGAAGGGTGACTGCTTTTGCTTTATCACCGGTGTATGCGTTAAAGATGTCTTTGAAGTTTACCGAGCCTATGATATTGTCCGGGACCTCGTGATAGACCGGAAGACGTGAGTACCCCGTCTCTTTGATGTATGTTACTGCCTCCTCGAGGGTTGCGGTATCTTCGATCATGGCAACATCCGGACGGGGTGTCATAATCTCCTTAACCGTTGTGTCATCGAAGCGGAGAACAGAGTAGAGCATCTCTTTTTCATCTTCTTCAATGGCTCCTTCCATCTCACCCACATCAATCCATTCTTTAATTTCTTCTTCGGTTACTGCGGGTACTTCTTCTTTTTTCCTGAGGCTTGCTATCTTTTCCGCAAGTACGAAAAAGGGTGTAAAGAGCCATGTCAGGAAGTAGATTGGCGGTGCAAAGAAGAGTGATACATTGTCGGGATGGTTGTTTGCATAGGTCTTTGGCCCAATCTCCCCGAAGATTAAGAGGAAGAGGGTAACAACCCCTGTTGCGATGGCGATACCGGCATCTCCGAATATCTGGAGAGCGACTGCCGTTGCGAGCGCTGCAGCTGCCGTGTTTACAATGTTATTTACAATCAGAATTACGACAAGGAATCTGTGCGGTTTGTCTTTTAAGCGCTGCAGGTAAACGCCGCGTCTGCTTGTCTCTGCAAGGGAGTTTACCCGTGCACGGTTTATACCGACGAGGGCAACCTCGGAGGAGGAGGCACATGCCGATAGTATCAGCAGGATTACAAAAAGAACAATAGAAAACAGAGTAGAATCGATTATCATATACCCCACGCCGCAGCTGCGGCAGATCTATTTTTCACATGGTTACATACAAGTTTCATAAATCTCTGCTTACATATATGTCGTGTTACTGGATAAATCTTCTTCATG
>JAUNXT010000019.1:0-19960 GCA_030539655.1 Methanocorpusculum sp. | reverse complement strand
TTTCATAAATCTCTGCTTACATATATGTCGTGTTACTGGATAAATCTTCTTCATGGGATAGTTGATCTGTGGTCATATGTTTGCACAGTCAGATACAACATATACAAACATCATCCGCGGCAAAAGGTTGGCGCAACAGGAAAAAACCAAACTAAAATGCCCTGTCCGTCCAAACGACCTCCTTCATAAACACTATAACATTAGACAACCAATATATACACTATTCTTGGAAGGAAGGGAAACATGACCAATCCATTCATCAGCATACAAAACCTTTGCATGGACTTTCCCGAGTCCGGTGAAGACACAGGCGAAAAACAGCCGATGGTGCGTGTATTAGACAACATCAATCTGGAAATCGCCGAAGGAGAGATTGTGGGAGTTATTGGAAGAAGCGGATGCGGGAAATCCGTTTTCATCCACCTCCTGCGCGGAATCGACCACGCTCCGACAGAAGGAAAGATCATCTATCACGTCTCCCGCTGTAAAAAATGCGGCAGAATCGAGTACCAGAGCATGGCAGGAAAGAAATGTCCTTCCTGCGGCGGTGCGATGGAAAAACTCGACGTCGACTTCTGGAACCCGAAAAACGAGGAGCTCAAAGAAGCAATCATGCAGAGAACATCTCTCATGTTTCAGAGAACCTTTGCTCTCTACGGAGATGACCGCGTAATCGACAATGTCCTGCGTGCGTTAGAAGATGTAAACTACCCCTCGGACAAGGCAATTAACCGTGCAATCGACCTCCTTGAGGAGGTGCGCTTAGGTCACCGCCTAACCCACGTCGCACGCGACTTATCAGGCGGAGAAAAACAGCGTGTGGTCTTAGCCCGTCAGCTGGCGCGTGAGCCGTTCTTCCTCTGCGCCGATGAGCCGACAGGAACCCTTGATACCAAGACCGCACAGATTGTCCACGGTCTTTTGAAACAGGCGGCAAAGAATCTCCACATGGGAATGGTCATTACCTCTCACTTCTCCCAGGTTCTGGAAGAGGCCTGCGACCGTGCGGTTCTCTTAGATGACGGAAAAATTACAAAGATAGGCTCTCCCGAAGAGATTGTTGCAGAGTTCATGAAAAACTGCACGGATACCACCGTCTACACTGCACAGGAGCTTGGAAGCCCGATTGTCCGCGCAAAAGATGTCCACAAAAAGTTCATTGCAGTTGACCGCGGGGTTATCAACGCGGTAAACGGAGTCACCTTCGAGATAAACGAACGCGAGGTCTTCGGGGTCATTGGAGTCTCAGGCGGCGGAAAGACCACTCTCTCACGGATGATAGCAGGTATTTACGAGCCGACATCCGGACATCTCGACGTGCGCGTGGGTGATGAATGGGTTGACATGAGAAAACCCGGATTCGAAAACCGCGGTCGTGCGAAACAGTACATCGGTCTTCTTCACCAGGAGTATGATTTATACCCTCACCGGACCATCATCGACAACTTAACGGATGCCATCGGTCTTGAGTTCCCCAAAGAGCTTGCCGTCAGAAAAGCAATGATTACTCTGAAAATGGCAGGGTTTACCGAAAAGAAAGCCCGTGACGTCCTAAACCGCTACCCTCCGTCCTTATCCGAAGGAGAAAAGCACCGCGTGGCCCTTGCCCAGATTTTAATCCGGGAGCCCAGAATCATCCTCCTCGACGAACCTACAGGTACAATGGACCCGATTACAAAGGTCGATGTCAAGCACTCAATCCTGCATGCAAGAGAGGAGATGGATGAAACATTCGTCATCGTCTCGCACGATATGGAGTTTATCCGCGATGTCTGCGACCGGTGTATGTTCATGAGAGATGGTGAAATTGTTGCAATCGGCGAGACACAGAGTGTGTTAAAGGAGTTAAGCGAAGCGGAACTTATCACCATGCATGAAGCGGTTACCCGTGAACGCGAGCGGGTTGAGTCGGGAACTGCAAAGAAAGCAACACTCTCCGGCGGTGCTCCCGAAGGGGAAGTGGATGAAAACGCCATTCACAAGACCACCGACGAAATGTTCGAGATGTAATGCGAATGACTGATATCCAGCTCACAATAAACGGTGATCCGGCCTCGGTCAAAAAAGGAACTGCGCTCTCATCCCTTCTTCCCAACCATCCAAAGGGAGCAGCAGTTGTCCTTTTAAAGCCGAAGGCAGCATCCCGTGAAAAAACATCCCGTGTGCGGCTGAAAACGACTGCAGGCGATGTCATAATAGAACTCTTCAAAGGGGCAGAACTCCCGAAAATCCCGCAGGATTCTCTCCGAATCCATTTTGAAGATAAAAATACTGCGGCGTTCGGTCCCTTCCCCTCTTCATTTGTTCCTGCGATGCAGGAGTTCAGATTCCCCCGCGGTTCGGTCTTTGTCGGGTCCGGAGGATATGATTCAAAGCGGTCATATCTGATGTTTTCCCGAAATGAACACAAGGCAGACCATGGAACGGCTGCCGGAGGAGCTGTAATCGGAAAGGTCATCTACGGTCTTGGCATCATGGACCGCTGGCGGCACGGGGATAAAATCCTTGAAACAGAGCAGGTCTTCTCCCGCATCGATGCAGATAATGCAGAATTAATTACCGACCTCTCACGCAAAGCAGAGGATGGAATGCGCGTCTTTTCAAAAATTACCATCACGGCTGAAGGGTATGCGGAAAACCCCGCGGAAATCCGGACAGATACCGCAGAGTCTGTTGACCACCTGCTCTTTGTCCTAAAAGACGGCTGCTATGTTGTAGACCGGTCTGTTTCCACCTGCATCAGGGACCATACCGAGGGAAAGCTTGCGGTCCCGCAGGAGCTGCAGTCTGCCCGCCGTGAGGGGGCTGTCACCGCGCGAACCGCAGGAAAAAGCTCGGGCGCGATTTACATCTACACCGCAGACATCCAGAGCCATCCTGCACATACGATAGTTGGAACCGTCACCGCAGGAATTGAGTTGGCCCGCTTTGCAACCCCCGGCTGCACACTGCAGACCGAAATCGTCCCGCCGCTTTTAGACCTGCGGGGCATGCTCTTAAAAGACGCGGTAGCCATGGCAAAGGGCCGCGGACTCAAAGTCATGGCGGATAACCGTGATGTCGAATCCCGCATTGTAATCGACCAGAAACCTGCATACACCCTGGATGTGCTCAAAGAAGGGAAGGTCTCTTTGTATACCAAATCGCTTGACGAGGTCATTGACATCACTCTCGATTACGAAAACGCTCCCTTGTCCGTGGATCTTTTCAGACGTGTTACCAATCTGAAACGCTATCCGGTGGGAACAATGCCTTTCATCTTCAATGACGGAGGGATGTATCTTTTCAAGCCGCAGTTTGCAAAAGGTATCAACATCATCCCGGAAAACTGCCCGAAAAAGACTCCGGCAAAAGATGCTCTGGCTCTTTCCAACGACTCACGCCCCGCACAGGGAATGGTCGGTGTGCGTCTTGAGGAAAACGCCGAGTTCGGACCGACGGGAGAGCCGTTTTCAGGAACGAACATCATAGGGCGTGTGATTGATACAGACAAGCTTTCGAAAATGAAGGAGGATACCGTAATCTACATCCGCGAGGTGAAACAATGAAAGAGTATACCCCTGAGTATGTGGGGACTGTAACCAAATATGTGTTTGTGGACTCCCCTGATACAACACCGCAGGATATCGCAATCGCAGCCTATGAGATTGCACAGGGTGTTATGGTAAAAGAGACCTGTTTCGGCTGTCAGATAACAGGCACTCCGGATGATGTTGAGCGCATCATAGCTCATCTCAGATCCATTGACCCGTACCGTATTTTCGTCAAGGACCGGGGATTTCCGCCGGGAGATTCCAGACGCTGTCGTGCAAACTTAGGCGGAGCACGCCCGGGATACCTGGGGCACGAGTTTGAAATGAAGCTTGCCCCCTACATCTCATATGGTCTTTCCGAGGTTGACAAAATGACTCCTGCAGAACTCAATAAAGCTGCGGGAAAAAGTCTTCCCGTGGAAGAAAATCTGGATATCGGACAACTGGAAAAAATCTTTATGGAGAAATAAATTATGGCAAAAGTTTTCATATACCCCGCAACAAGTCTGATGCTGTCGGATCTGGTCTCCAGATTCGGACACACCCCGCTTGGCTCATCCGTTTCGATTCGTGAACATATACAGACCCCCGGCTTTGACTCTCCACCGCTGCAGATGACATCAGAAGATCCGCAGAAAGGACTTAAATGGGCTGCGGTCGAGGTGCCATCAGGCGTCCGCGGCAGAATGTCGCTTTACGGCCCTCTGGTAGAAGAGGCCGAGGCGGCAATTATCATCGATGAACCTGACCTTGCCTTCGGATGCATGGGATGTGCCCGTACCAATGAACTGCTCGCATTTATGCTCCGAGAAAAGGACATCCCAAGACTTGAGCTGCGGTATCCGAAGAGTAAAGAGGAAGGTGTTACGTTTGTTGCACAGATTAAAAAATTCCTCACAGAACTTCCCGGAGGGACAGCATGAGCGAAAGACCGGTAAGGATTGCGCAGATTACCTGCGGGGCCGAGTACAGCGGTATTCAGAATGAAATCACCAGTGCGGCGGAAACGGTTGGGGCACAGATGTTTTACCCTGATGTTGCCCTGGCAGATGTCAAATCGGCCTACAAAGAGTTCGGTCTTCCGGTCAAAAGTCCGGACTTAAAACTTGCAATCGCCCGTGCAAAAGCGGTTGTTGAGGGAAAGATTGAAGCGGACGGCATCTTTATTGCAAGCTGCTTCAGATGTGCGGAGGCGGCTATTGTGAGAAATGAGCTTCGCCGCTACATTGTCGAGCACTCCCGTATTCCGGTTGTTTCCTACTCGTTTAACGAGCGGACCGGTTCATCCACGCTTCTGACGCGTCTTGAGGCACTTTCAACGATTGCAAAGCGCCGCGAGCTGATGGCACGCGAGGTCCAGACCGGCATCACCATGGGTGTTGACTCAGGTTCGTCGACAACCAAGTGCGTCATCATGAAAGATAATGAAATCGTTGGTACCGGATGGAGACCAACGACAGAGGTCTTAAAGAGTGCTGATGAGGTCATTGAACTCGCTCTTGCCGAGTCAGGATTAAAGATGTCTGATATCGAGGCGATTGGAACCACTGGGTACGGGCGGTTCCTAATCGGAAAACACCTGAACGCCGACCTGGTTCAGGAGGAACTTACCGTAAACTCGAAAGGTGCGGTCTATCTCGCAGATGCACAGAAAGGATTTGCAACAGTCATAGACATCGGGGGAATGGATAACAAGGCAATCAGCGTCAATGACGGAATCCCCGGCTCCTTTACGATGGGAGGTATCTGTGCGGGAGCATCCGGAAGATTCCTTGAGATGACCTCAAAGCGTCTTGGAGTCGACATTACCGAACTTGGTGCCCTTTCCATGAAGAGTGAAGGAGGAGAAGGTGTTCCGATGAACAGCTACTGTATCGTCTTTGGAACGCAGTCTCTTGTAAACGCCCTTGCTGCAGGATACAAGCGTGAGGATGTGGCAGCAGCGGCCTGTCATTCGGTTGCCCAGCAGGTTTATGAGCAGCAGCTTCAGGAAGTTGATATCAAAGAGCCGGTCATTATGGTCGGAGGTTCATCTCTGATTCAGGGTCTGGTCCGTGCGATGGGAAGAATGCTGAAGACCGAGGTTGTGGTGCCTCACCACTCGCAGTACATCGGAGCAGTCGGGGCAGCGCTTATCTCCTCAGGATTTGTCGAGAAGAAGCGTGCGGAAAAAAAGGGGCGTAAATGAGCGGACTTGAGTTTTTCAAAGTCGAGTGTACGGAAAACGGCGGGGAAAAATATGAGCAGATAGCAACCGCTGTTTTACAGGACCATAATCTCCTGTCCATCGTTGAAGGGCTTTATCTCTATATCGACCCGTCAAAGCCGCTGTTTGCCGCAGCAGGAGTCATCAGACCTCCGCGTTCCGCGATAACCGTCTCGGATGTGGGAAATGTGTTAATCGAGGAGGAGACAAAAGCAACGATTGCGGTAGGTTCCGAGACCTATCTTGCCCCGATGCTTAAGATGCTCTGGGACCGGCTCGGGCACGACAATGTTGATCAGCCTGACCGGTTTACGGTTCTCATTAACGGGGTCACCATCCCGAAGGACTTAAAGGACTGGGTTGTCATTGACCCGTCGGAATCTTTGTTTAAGGACCTTATCTACGCGGTGCAGGTAATCGCCCCTGAAGGGTTTAAGGTCCGCCGTGAAAGCTATGGAAAGAACCGGTTTTCATATGCGGCATCCGAAAACTCACTGCCTGAAAATGAGGCAAAGGAGATTCTTTCCCGTGCGTTTGCCGAGATTGAGGAGGGACTTGCATGACTATTGTTCCTGTCACCTACAAAGGAGGACTGTATCAGTTGGATGAGGTCATCGACTACATCGAAGATCTCGGAGGATTCATCGTTCAGCGGCACAACATCGCATCAGAGGTTGTTTTACAGATTTTAATGCCTGCGGAAGACATTGAAGGCCTTCGTACCTTTTCGCGGCCCCTTGCAGGAGAGGTGATGGAAACACCGCTTGTCGGAACCGAGATTGCGGTTGTGATTCCAAGTCTTGAGATTCACCATCTGCCGCACTCCGCATGCGATGTTGCAGAATATCTCAGATCCCATGGTTCGAAGTCAAACATGCTCGGAATGGCACGCGGCTTCGGGCGCAGGATTGCGCAGATGAACGATGAGGAGCGGGATTTAATCAACGAGCACGATGCAGCGGTATTCATCCTCGGAAACTTTGCTTCCTGTATCGGAACGAAGTTTCCGAAGTTCCGCTCAGGCATCACGGTCCCGATTATCTTAACGGGCGGTCCCTCGCGTGAGGCGCTGGAAGCTGTCACTGACCCGCCGGTTGAAGGATACGTTGGAAACCTCGGGCGCTTTATGCACCGGACACAGACCGAGGAGGACATCTCCCGCCTCGATGCAGTAATCGAAGAGGTCGAACGCGTCATCGATGCCAGGAGAAAAGAACTCGCGGAAGACCCGCTGTCGCTTTCCCCCGCCCGTCTCCAGGCACTTTTGCAGCAGAAAATTCCGGAGATAGAAGATATCCTGGCTCCTGCGCCGGTTGCGGTTCAGTTAACGGGTCTTCGCCTGAAACTTCCCTATGGAGAGTATGCACAGCGTATCCGCGACCTCGAAATCGAAAACGGGGTGAAAGTAGGAGATGTGTGCGATGTGAGAAAGTCCCGCATGCGGGATTATATTCTAATCCGCATAAAGCCGCTCTCGGAAACAAACATTGTGGTGTAATGTACTATGGTTGACATAAACAAGGACTTTGAGAACGCGATTCTTGAAATCAAAGACAAGGGTGCAGAAAAAACCGCAGCAGACTGGCTCGAAGATGTTGAAGAGGAGTTCGGGTCAGCTCCGCTGATTTATAAAAAGCTCGAAGCATGCCCTGAGGCGCTTTTATCCCACATGATGTACAAGCATGCGGTAAATTCGCTTGGTGCTCTCGATGCAAAAACGGTTGAACTAATCAGTCTTGCAGTTGGTGCTGCTCTTCGCTGCGACCACTGTACATCGTATCACATGCATGTCGCACAGAAGATGGGCATCTCCAAGGAGGAAATTTTAGAAACAGTCCTGATTGCAGGGCTTTTGTCCAATTCCTCCGTTCTGGCGCATGCGTATCGTGTGGTGACCCCTGATAAGGAAAAAGAAGAGCCGTGCGGGGCTGCGTGTGCAATAAAGTAACAGCCACCTTACTTATTTTTGAGTAGTAACATACGAGTCGAACGACTTAAATAGAGTCGTGACTCATTATTATGTATGTCGTCAGTTCATCTCACGCCAAAGCAGCTCATCATCGGGATTACCGTTGCGATTGCCTGCTTTCTTCCGCCGTTCATCGGTTCTGCGACAGGGCTCATCGCTTCTGATATCATCGGATTCTTCGGATATGAAGCGGCATTTGGTTCCGGCCTTTTCCCGTGGATTTTTACGGTCTATACCTTAACATCAACCGTATTCCTCATTCCGGCAGCCCGTCTTGCAGATAAATTCAATAAAAAAATATTCTTCACCATCGGCGTCCTGCTCTTAGGCGCGGGGTCGCTTGGTATCGGACTTTCCCCGACCATTGAGGTCATGCTTGTCATGCGGGCAGTCCAGGGGGTCGGAAACGCTCTGATGTTTGGAACAGCTATTGCGCTCCTTGCAGATATTGTTCCTGAAAAACACCGCGGAACAGCTATCGGAGTTGCAATGACCGGAGTCTTCTTAGGGCAGCTTGCAGCACCTCTTACGGCAGGGGCACTTACAAACCTTTTCGGATGGTCTGCGGTCTTTATCGTCTTATGTCCGGTAGCACTTATCTCGTTCGTTCTCTCAATTATCTTTATTCCAAAAGATAAACCGAAGGACACCGGAAAGTTCGACTGGATTGGCACTCTCATCTTTATTGCAGGCATGACGCTTGCGGTCTACGGATTCTCAAAGCTTCCGGAGACTGCAGCAATCGCATCTCTTGTCGCGGGAATCATTTTAATGATTCTCTTTTTCCTCTACGAAAAACGCAATGCAAACCCCCTTGTGCCGGTCAATCTTATTCTGCATAACAAATCATTTACCTTCAACAGCAGTGCAAATCTTCTCTATTATATTGCCATCTACTCAATGGATTCACTGATATCCACCTACATGGCAGAACTGTGGGGCATCGATGATCCACTTCTGAGGGCTCTTATTATCACAACAGAAGGGCTGATTTTAGCGCTCTTTACCATCGTTGCAGGAAGGTTCTTCGACCACATGCTTCCGAAATTCATCTTAGGTCTTGGCGGCGTGCTCACAGTCGTCGGTATTGCAGGTGCAGTATTGATGGGCACTGCACAGACAGACGCGCTCTGGCTTACGGGAGCCATTATCTTTGCAAGCATTGCCGCATTTGGTATCGGTTCAATCATTCTTGGAATCATCGACCGCATTGTGAAAAATGCCCCTCCGAAATTTGCAACATGCCTTGGTCTTCTCATAATCATCGCGGGAATGGCAGTCTTTTTAACCTCCGGGGAACAGATGAACCTGTGGCTTCTTATCATCGTTGAAGCGCTCTTTGGAATCGGTATTGCCATCTTTGTGACCCCAAACTCCACTGCTATTATGAACTCAGTCACCGAAAAAGAGTACAGTCTGGCGTCAGGGACACTTTCCACGGTCAGAATGCTTGGTATGGCCTTATCCTTCGGGATTGTTGCAATCCTTGAGACTGCATTCATCACAGGTGCTGCAGAGACATATGCCCCGGAGTTTCTGACAATGCTTCATGGAACAATTCTCGCCTCAATCGGTGTGCTTATTGTAGCTCTCCTTCTTTCCTGGTTTGGCGGCGGCACAAAGAAAGTGGCATAACTTTTTTTTATTTTTTTATCCGTGGAAAAAAGACTGTCCGGTACATGCCGGATATGGAATTGATAAAATACTGAATTAAAAATATAAGAAAAAAATTATAATATTAGATTATTTTTTCTTCTCTGCTTCTGCCTTGCGGGCTTCCATCTTTGCAGCTTTTTCCGCACGGTTTTCAGCCCAGAGTTTTTCCGCACGTACTGCCCAGATTTCGGAGACCTCTTTGCATCTTCCGGTGAAGTCGTGGACATCATCGGGCTTCATCATATCGGTTGACTTTGCGCCTGATTCATCCACCATCTTTGCAAGTTTTTCCGGATTATCAAGACAGGGGCAGGGACGAAGGTGGTTGCAGTTAAACGGCTGGTTGTCGTGGTACTGCATGAAGAGCGGGGATTTGTATGCTTCAAGAAGAGTCTTGTTTCTGATGTTTGAGTCGGAATAGTGAATGAATGCACACGGCTCGATATCTCCGTTAGCGTTGATGTGGAGATAATATCTTCCGCCTGCGACGCATCCGTTTACGTACTCTCCGTCGTTCCAGAAGTCAAGGGCAAAGATGGGTTTTGTACTTCTTACGCGGCGCACAAAGCGGTACATGTGCTCTCTCTGGTCTGCGGTTGCAAGAAGTGCGGGGACTGCGTCAGCTCCCACAGGCATGTAGGTAAAGAACCATGCAAACTTTGCTCCCTTTTCAATCATGTCATCGATGAATTCATCAGATCCGATTGACTCTGTGTTTGCACTCGTGTAGCAGCAGGAGATACCGAACGGAAGGTTGTGTTTCTTTAAAATCTCCATGCCTTTGGTAAGGCGTTCATAAACATTGTCACCGCGGCGTCCGTTGGTTGCTTTTGCATCTCCTTCAACACTAATTGCAGGGACAAAGTTTCCGACACGCTCCATCTCACAGGCAAACTCCTCGTCGATTAAGGTTCCGTTGGTAAACGATAAGAAGATACAGTCGCTGTGCTTTTCACACATCTTAATAATCTCCTTCTTCTTCACGAGCGGCTCTCCGCCGGAGTAGATGAAGAAGTAGGTTCCCATTGCCTTTGCCTGTTCAATGATTGAGTCCCACTCCTCGGTGGTGAGATTTAATTTGTGTCCGTATTCTGCAGCCCAGCAGCCGACACACTTCAGGTTACAGGCGCTTGTCGGGTCCATCAGAATTGCCCATGGAATGTTGCAGCCTTCCTTTTTGCGAATCTCCAGTTTTTTCTCACGTCCGATAATAACCGAGTGTACCACAAAGTTTTCCATTAATTTGTGGCGGACATTTACATTCATGTTGGTGAATGCATCTTTTACATAATTGAACCAGACACCGTCTTTATCCGAGAGCAGGCGTTCGATTACCGGAAGAGGGCCGCTTAACGTATTCTTTCTGTCGAGTTTCTTAACCCAGTTCAGTACCTTCGGGATTGACTTTTCAGGGTTTGAATCAATGTATTTCAGAACCCTTCTGATGCCTAAAATCCTCAGTTTCTGTTTAAATGTAATGCTTCCGCTCATACACGCTCCTTTTGATAGTAATAATATTTAACTATCTATAAATATAGTTTCTGATTGATTCCCTGTATCTTATCGATAAAGATGTACACTTTCGCGTTGTATTTTTCGCGGTTTTTGAATCCCTGAACCGGAACTTTGGAGAACTGAAGACTGTGAAAAAAGAGAAAATAAAAAATATTACCTCTGCCGTTTAATGCGCTGCCGCATCGTAAAGAACACAACAATAATTATGAGTGCCGCACAGATATAGGCAAGAATGGGGAAGATGCCTGCGTTAAAGTTCTGACTCATCATCACAAGGGAAAGTCCTATCACAATCGCTGCAAAGAGGACGCAGATGACAAGTTTATCAACCGCACTGTTGATGGTATTGCTGAGTTGACCCACCTCCTTTGCGGCGATATCCACCTTCAGTTTCCCTTCGGATGCCATCTCCAGAATGCCTGAGAGTTTCTTCGGAATTGTTGCCAGATCCTCAATGTGGGACTTTAAGTCCATCAGCATCTTTTCTTTACTCTTGGGACTGCGTGCTTCGTCTATGACAAGCTGCTTTAAGAACGGTTCGACCTCATCAATGAAGTCAAGGTCGGGATCCAGGGTAAATGCTACGTCTGATACCAGCATCAGGGCTTTTAACAGCTGCATGATGTTTGGCGGGATTCTGATATTATAGGTCTGGAACAGCGTCTGAATGGATGAGAGAAGGCCGGAGAAATTTACCTGTGTCCCCATCTCCTTGAAATCCCTGAGTGCCAGATAGAGTTCTCCGCGGAAATCATCCATGCCTTCATTCGGGAGTTTCACCCCGAGATTTTTCACATATTTAAGAGTCAGGTCGGCATCTCCCTGAAGGATTGCGAGAAGCAGCGATATGAACTTATTTCTGATATCTTTTAAGAGGATTCCACATACACCGAAGTCAAGAAAGATTAACTCACCCGTCGGAGAAACCCGGATATTTCCTGCGTGCGGGTCCCCGTGATAAAAACCGTTCTGGAATATCTGAATCATGAAGGCTTTAAGCCCGATGCTTGCAAGCTCTTTGGGGTCGATGCCGTACGCGCGGATTTTGTCAATATCGTCACTTCTGCATCCGGAAACAAACTCCATTGCAAGAAGCTCCTTTCCGGAGTACTCCCAGTAGATTTTCGGAACTTTAATCCGGGGAAGACCCGATGCGCGCATATTGCGCGCGAGACGCTCGGCATTCATTCCGTCTCTGGTGAAATCAAGTTCTTTCCTGACCTGTGTTGCAAAGTCCTCCACTAAAGAGACCGGGTTATACATACGCAGTTCCGGTTTCTTCTCTTCCAGTCTCTTTGCGATTGAGCGGAGCAGGACCATGTCCTGTTCAATCTTGTTTCTGATATCGGGACGCTGGACTTTCAGGGCTATAATCGTCCCGTCGAGTGTTACCGCGCGGTACACCTGCGAGATAGAGGCCGCTGCAAGCGGTCTCGGGTCAATCGAGGTGAAAAGTTCTCTCCAGTCAGGAATATACTGGTCAAGAGTAGGGATAACCTCTTCGAACGGAACAACGCCCACTCTGTCCTGCAGCTTTGAGAGTTCATCGGTGAGTTCACGCGGAAACATCTCGGTTCTGGTACTCATCAGCTGACCGAACTTGACAAAGGTAGGTCCCAGTTCCTCTAAGACCATTCTGATTCTCGCATAGGGGGAGTATGCGTTTATATCTTCTATCTGTTTTCTTCTGGCAGTGCGGCTACTGACAAATCCGGGAAGAAACTCATTTATGGCATACCCGAATCCGTACTTTATCAGAACCTCACCTATCTCTTTGTATCTCTTCAGAGTGACACGGGCCATAGATTACCTATATATTTGTCTTTCTGATATGATAATACTACCCTGTCCGGTGGAGTTAATACGTATGCTGTTCAACATACTATAGACCCTTAGAAAAGTAAGGTCAGGACGTGAAATATTATGGATAAATATCGTTGTACAATCTGCGGATATGTTTATGACCCCGAAAAAGGAGCAGGCATTATGTACCCTGCAGGAACTGCCTTTGAATCCCTTCCGGATACCTGGAAATGCCCGATCTGCGGAGCAGGCAAGTCCAGTTTCACAAAGGTGTAATCTGGTATGGCACCCCGCGAGATTACCGCGCATATCTGGTCGGTCGGTATCATCAACTGGGATATGCGCATGTTCGATGCAGTGATGCCGACGCCGCGCGGAAGCAGCTGCAACTCATATCTTGTTCGCGGAAGCGAAAAAAGTGCGCTAATAGACACCGTTGAAGGAGAGAAAGAGGCTGAGTTTATCACAAACCTCATGAAACTCGACCAGAACTCACTGGATTACATTGTCTGTCTCCACGCGGAGCAGGACCATTCCGGGCTTCTCCCTCTTCTCCTCGATGTGTTTCCGATGGCAAAAATCGTCACAGGCGCGGTCTGCAAAGACCTGCTGATTAAGATGCACAGCTTAAGGGAACCTGAGGAACGGTTTATTGTTGTAGGAGACAATGACACTCTGGCGCTCGGGGGTGTGACACTGAAGTTCCACGAAGCTCCGTATGTTCACTGGCCGGACACCATGTTTGTCGAGGCGGTTGAGGATAAAGTCCTTTTTACCTCCGATTTTCTTGGAACGCATTATGCACCCGAAACCCTGTATCAGGATGATGCGGACCCGGTTTATCTCTCTCTCTGCAAACGTTATTATGCGGCGATAATGATGCCGTTTAGGGCACACATCCCTGAGCGTCTTGCTCTGGTTGATGCCGTAAATCCCGATATAGTTGCCCCCGCGCACGGCCCGACCCTCCGGATGCCTGCAAAGATTACAGAGCTTTATGCAAAGTGGGCTTCCGACACGCCGGAAAACAAGGTTGCAGTATTGTATGTATCGATGCATGGAAGCACCAGACAGATGGTTGAGTTTCTGGTAGATGACCTCGTTGAAAAACAGATTCCGGTAACCCAGCTTAATCTTGCAGAGACCGATTCCGGAATTCTTGCAGAGGCACTTGTCGATGCGAAAACAATCATTCTTGCAGCGCCGACGGTGCTTTACGGTGCCCACCCGCTCGCGGTAAATGCCGCTTATCTGATGCGTATTCTTCGTCCGAAGGCGCAGTATATAGGAATCATCGGCTCATTCGGATGGCACACAAACGCGGTTGAATATCTTTCCGATATGGTAAGCCCTCTTGGAGCGCAGATGCTGGAACCGGTCTATATAACAGGCATTCCCGATGAGGATGCAGTATCAAACCTTCACAGACTTGCGGACCTGATTGCTGAAAAGCACCAGGCCTAATCTTTTTCTGTTTTTCAGCACCGGATTACATATATTCAGACTGGATTTTCAGGACTTCCTCGCTGTTTTTCGCCGCTGCATATTCTGATAATGGTTCGGCATTCAGTTCCAGAAAGTGCATACCCCAGTTAAATTTGGATAAAATGAGTTCCGCCTGCGGCTGCTCACCCAGAATAACCAGAGCCGCCGCAATTGCCTCCACAGAGGTGAGAGTGAACGGCTTTCCGAAATTGACCGGATTTGCCGCAACCAGGAAGGGAAGCGCGCGCCGCCCTTTCCATGGGGTAAGATTTGCCGTATCAAGCACCTCCCACGAACAGTCAAGCGCGGTTATAGAAGATATTCTGTTCCGGTCCGCAGGGGAGATGACGTTTGCTGTCGGATCGAGGACAAGAGATGATTTTGGAATCTGTCTGATATTCCCGACGATTTTCATCAGACCGAAGCGCTCAAGTTTTTTCATCGTACATTTCTTCGGATCACATGAATTGTCACGGTATGCGATTAGCGGTATTGGCATGTCCTGATTCCTCTCCCTCTCTTGTATTCTTATCTCGTACTCTTACTTATTCTTATATATGTGCTCCACCCAAATATGATAGTAATGTATGTCCTTGTATCCCCATGTATCCCTCACCCTAAACTGCGTGCGGAGGGTATTACCAGAGAAGAAGACCTGGCAGCGTTTTCGCGCTGCATTGAGCGCTGCAGGAAGTTCGGAATAGATGTAAAAGAACTTCCGTGTCCCGAATCGGTCATGCTTGGCACCCCGCGTCTTCCCGGTCCCTTTGCGGGAAGAATGGATACACCGGAATGTATGGAGCAGATGGACAATCTTGAAAAGACGGTTCGTCAGCAGATTGAAACGGAGTTGCCTGTAGCTCTTATCGGCGTCAATTCATCCCCGACCTGCGGGGCGACCATGACCTATTATACAGAGGAAAAAACAAAGGGCAGGGGCGCGTTTCTGAAGCGGTTTTCGGAAATTCCTGTGGTGGACGTATATGATTTTGCAAAATACAGAGTCTATCTTGCAGCACCTCTTTTCTCCGCAGGGGAGCGCGCATTTAACAAAATCATTGCCGACCGGCTTTCTTCTCTTTTTTATTCCGTACACTTGCCGCAGGAGCTAGACGATGACGCATCCGCGCGGGAGATGGAAAGAGAGGGCACTATCTACCATAAAAATCTCGAGGCGCTAAAAGATGCGGATATTGTGGTGGGAATTATCGACGGAGCGGATGCGGATTCGGGGACTGCGTGGGAGATGGGCTATGCATCGGCGCTTGGAAAACGGGTGATTGCCTTACGAACCGATTTCAGACGGTTTTCGGAGCGCGAGGATGTGAATCTGATGCTTGAGTCGGAAGCGGAGGTCTGTCATTCGGCAGACGAACTCTTTGAGCTGCTGACTCCGTTTAAAATGCAGTAAAACGATACGCAGTAATGCGCTGAAATACTTTGACACAAATACGATAAAATCTGAAAAGAAGGGCCAAGGCCGGGGATCGAACCCGGGTCTAAGGATCCACAGTCCTAAAGGATGTCCAGCTACCCTACCTTAGCCTGAAACACACTATATCTGCTATAGTGCCTTATACTATATGCGGTCTCCAGATATTAACGTATCTCTTATTGTCTGTAAAAGTGACGTGATGTTTTTGTAGAAAAAAGAGCAATCAGACGTCTGACAGAAGAAAGTATATACTCACAAAAATATAAATAAGTAAATAACAGAACTCAGTTCTGGATGGTGAAACTCATGAAAAAAACTATCATTGCAGTCGCAACCCTTCTTGTCGCAGCTGCCCTCCTCGTCGGAGCAGGTGCTGCAGCACAGGGAGAGATTATTATTAATTGTAATGCAGACGGAGCAAATGTTACTGTCTACGATGCTAACTGGAATCCGGTAGCCAATGGTGTTGTTTCCGGAGGTCACGCGGATATCTATGTGGACACCGCAAAGGGAGCAACCTATGCAACCGTTTTCGCAAGCGGATATGAACCGCAGACTATCGGAGTTTCGGTTGTCGCAGGAAATCCCACTACATTTACTGCAAACCTTGCCCCGGTCGAGCAGACCATCGGCGGATCCTTTGGATTCCTTCAGGTTCTGACCAATGTCATCGGTGCAGATGTCAAACTCCTGGATATCTCAGGAAACGAATGCGGCAGCGGTGTAACTGATAATACAGGTGCAGTAACCATTAAAATTATGCTTGTCGGAACCCCTGTCAAGTCAGCAGTTGTCAGTGCAAATGGATACACCACCAAGCAGATGGAAATCGGTACACTTCCGGGTGCAGGAGAGACAATCCAGATGGTTGTAAAACTCGATTCCGATGTAAAACCGACAGTCCCCACACCGCAGCCGGCAACCCCGATGCCGATTGCAGGGCTTCTTGCAGGTCTCGGTGCAGCAGCAGTTGTTCTTCTGAAGAGAAGAGCATAACCAAATTCCTTTTTTAGTTAGAAACCCTTCCCGAAAAACAACCGGTCCTGCTTCCTGCTCTTTTAATACCACGGAAGCACCATAAATATAATATTATTACCATTACAGTCCTCCTCTGTAACCATGGGGTGCTGTAACTCAGGAGTATAATTATGCCGGAACATCTGCGAACACCAATTGTCTGTGTCTTAGGTCATGTTGACCATGGGAAAACATCTCTCCTTGACAGAATCCGCGGCTCAAAAGTCGTTGCAGGAGAGGCAGGGGCTATTACCCAGCACATCGGAGCAACGCTCATCCCTCTCGAGTCCATCATCAAATTAAACAGCAACTTAGGAAAAATCAACACCACAGTGCCGGGCCTTCTTTTCATTGACACGCCGGGGCATCATGCATTTACCACGCTGCGCGCGAGAGGAGGGGCGCTTGCTGATATTGCAATCCTTGTGGTCGATATCAACGAGGGGTTCAAACAGCAGACAGTCGAAGCACTGCAGATTTTACGGAACTGCAAAACGCCGTTTGTCATCGCGGCAACAAAACTTGACCGTATTCCCGGCTGGAATCCGACGGCGAATGCATCTTTTATCAAATCATACGCAAACCAGAGTGATGCTGTCAAAGGGACTGTTGAAACAAAGATGTACGAACTCGTCGGAAAACTATCGGAGCTCGGTTTTAACTCCGAGCGGTTCGACCGTGTCTCCGATTTCCAGAGGAACCTCGTCATCGTCCCCGTCAGCAGCATGACAGGAGAAGGCATCGGCGATCTCTTAATGGTGATGATTGGTCTCGCGCAGAAGTTTCTGACAGAAAACCTCAAAACCACCGTTGAAGGCCCGGGTATTGGAACAGTGCTTGAGGTCAAAGAGGAAAAAGGTCTCGGGACAACGCTTGATGTCATCCTCTACGATGGAATCATCTCCATCGGGGATGAGATAGGCATCTCCTCGGAAAACGGCGCCGTCTCGACAAAAGTGCGCGCTCTTCTGCAGCCGCGCCCGATGAAGGAGATTCTCGTCGAAGACAGGTTCCAGCGGGTAAAGTCAGTTGCAGCCGCGGCAGGGGTAAAGATTTCCGCGCCGAATCTTGACGGAGTGCTTGCAGGGTCCCCCGTCCGTGTCATCCGCGGAAACCGTGACGAGGTTCTTAGCACTATCAACAACGAGATGCAGGAGATTAACGTCAAATTATCCGAAACGGGAGTTACCGTCCGCGCGGATACAATCGGGGCCCTTGAAGCGCTTTCCAAAGAACTGGAAGAAAAGAAGATTCCGATTATGCGCGCGGAAGTGGGTCCTCTCTCGCGCAGGGACTTAATCGAGATAGACATCATGAAGGAGGAGGAGCACCGCGCGGTGCTGCTGTTCAATGTCCCGCTTCTTCCGGATGCCGCAGAAATGATCGACTCCCACGAATCCGGTGTGAAAGTGTTTGAAAACCGTGTCATCTACAAATTAATCGATGACTACCTTGAGTGGCGTGATGAGCTGATTCGTCTGCGCGAGGCAAAACAGTATGACTCGGTAACGCTCCCTGCAAAGTTTACGATTCTTCCGGGATGCGTTTTCAGAATGAGCGGCCCTGCGGTGGTTGGTGTGCGCGTTTTGGGAGGAACACTCCGGCCGAAGGTTGATGTTGCGACGCGCGACGGGCGTGTCGTGGGCGAAATCAAACAGATTAAGCTGAACAAGGAAAATATAAACGAGGCAAAAGAAGGACAGGAGGTCGCTGTATCCATTGAAGGAGTGACTATTGGCCGTCAGATTGACGTAGGAGACATCCTCTATGTGGCAGTTCCGGAACGCCATGTAAAGATTCTGGAAACGGAGATGATTAAGTCCCTGAATGCCGGAACGGTGGAGGCGCTTGAGGAATATACAGGCATTCACAGAAAAACCCAGCCCTTCTGGGGAAAGTAGCATTAATAAATAGGAGAAGAAACTAAATAATATAGATACTTCAGATTCACCATGAGAATATCGAAGGAGCTGTTTAATATATGACAGAATTAAAACTCGTTCTTTCCGACCCGAAAACCGGAAAGGCATACAACATTGAAGCAAAGGATGCAGCAGCATCTGCACTTATCGGAAAGACCATTGGAACAGAAATCGATGCAGCACCGTTCGGACTTGCAGGCTACAAGATTACAATTACCGGCGGCTCTGACAAGACCGGAACTCCGGCACGTGCAGACCTTCCGGGATCCGGACGCCGCGGACTTCTCATCTCTGATGGATTCGGTTTCCACGCAAAGAAGGAAGGGGAGAGAAGAAGAAAAGGACAGCGCGGATGCGAGATTGCTCCCGACTTTGTTCAGGTTAACGCAAAGGTCACTGTCTACGGCGCAAAGACCTTAGAGGAGATTTTTGCACCTGCAGCACCGGCAGAAGAAGCAAAGCAGGAATAAACATTCCGCACCACACCCCCTAATACTTTTTTTCTTCGGATTTTGGATTTTATTTTTCCCGGGATGTCTGCAAAGCATTTCCGATGATTATTTATGAGCATGGGTCCCACCTCATAGTATGGGAACAATATGCCCCCTGATTAATGACCGCTGTCTTGGAAATGAGTGTAAGTTCTGGCGTGCGGATGCAAAGCATGATGTAAAAGCGGATACTGTCTATGAGCTCTCCACGGGGGAGTGTCTGTTCATCCGGACGGCAAATCATCTGTTGTCGAAGTAACGGTCTGGGAAGACGAATCTCTTTTTCATATATTTTTTAGGCACTCTTATATGTGCACACGTCCAATAATATTTATTCTTAATCAGATGAGGTTATGATGACAAACACAGGGATGAACAATAAAGAATTGGAAATAAAAGAGCGAAGAGTAATGAAACTGGTGTGCGCTTCTCTCTCGGTGCTGCTTTTAGCATGTCTGCTGACAGGAGTCGTCGCCGCTACAGATTCTGAGGGTGCAGATAATTCGGAAAATACCATACAGATAGAATTTGCCGGACAATACGGAGAGGAGTTTATAGAAATAGACTATAATGAGGATGCACTCTTCTCACCTCAAGCGACTACTTATAATCTCAGTCTTGCACAGGCATCACTCGCAATGGCCGCCGCCGCGTTTTCAAGCCCGGGTGTTTCGTACGCAGCATCCGGTGATGAAGCGGCAGCCAAACGATCAGCAAATCTGAAAACCGCATATGAGCAGCTCGGATTTTCTGAAATGAAATTCCACAATTATGATAAACCGCTGAACGTAACAGATGACTATGCCGCGTATGGAATCGCAAAAAAGGAAATCACAGTAAATGGTGAAACATGGACCCTCTTTGCCGTACAAATTCGCGGAAGCGGGTATGCAGGGGAGTGGGTGAGCAACTTCCATATTGACCCGTA
>JAUNXT010000018.1:3817-22828 GCA_030539655.1 Methanocorpusculum sp. | reverse complement strand
TTATCTTCACTCAATAATCTGCGACTCAGCAAACCTGTCCTCTGCCGCGAGCAGGAACTCAGGGCTCTGGGACAGCGCTTTTTTGGCACAGATATCGATGCACTGACCGCAGAAGATACAGTTTCCGACATAGATTCTGATCCTCTTCTGCGGCTTTTCACCCTCCTTTGCAGGATAGACCACCGTCTCAATCGCATGTGCCGGGCAGACCTTCAGACACAGACCGCATCCCGTACAGATCTCACGGTTGTAGACGAGTTTTCCGCGCTGGTTCTTCGGCGACTCAACAGGGGGAACAATCGCTGCCCGACCGTCTGCGACTTTTGCAAGGAACCCTGTAATCGTCTTTGGCAGATGTTTTGCCGGGAACAGATTTGTTGCAGGTTTTTTAAACGCCTGCTTTACAATCTCCGGAAGCATTGGAAGCATCTTAAATCACCCCCGCTGCAAATGCATCTATTGCGAAGAGAATCAGTGCCGCAAGAGCGATTCCGCCGAGAATAAACCAGTAGACCTTAACCACCTGTGTGATTCTGAAACGTGCCATCATGGTTCTGACAAGGGTAACAGACACAAGCATCACAACACTCACCTTCACCAGGAAGAAGATAAGATCAACTGCAATGGCCGCCGCTCCCGTGAGACCAAACACCGGGGATAAGTTCCACGGAAGAAGGATTGCGACCCCGAAGGCAACAATAGCGACACTTTTAACCGCCTGTGCCAGGGTAAACATACCTAAGTTTCTTCCCGAATACTCCGCAAGGATACCCCCTGCAAGTTCAGTCTCCGCCTCAGGGGCATCGAACGGAACCTTTGAAAGTTCACCCGGGATAATCCCGATAAAGAGAATCAGGAGGAGGACAGCGGCGATAATTCCAAGAGGCCCGCAGACAGACCAGATGTTTGTATCCATCAAAGTGACAAGCGAGAAAGGTTCAGCAGTACCGGATGCCATCAGACGCCACGCGACAAGAATCACCACAGCTGCAAGCGGCAGCTCATAGGCAATCATCGAAACCATCTCACGCTGTGCACCGACAGTGGCGTACGGCGAACCGGAAGCAAAGCCCCCGATTACAAGACAAAGCGACGGGATGATTAAGAGGTAGAGCACCAGAATCATATCTCCTGCGGCTCCGAGAACAGGTGCAATGGAGCCGAACGGCAGATACAGGAGGACTGCAATCGATGCCGCAAGTGCTAAGACCGGCATGAGATTAAAGAGGATTGGTACCGCGTTTTTCGGCACAATATTCTCTTTTCTGAAGAGCTTTGCGATATCGATAAACGGCTGACGAAGTCTCGGACCAACACGCGCCTGCATACGGGCAACAACCACACGGTCAAGACCTGCGAGGAACAGACCCACGACAATGGAACAGATGGTTAAAACGACCACGCCGATAACTGCTGCGAGAATTTCGTTCATTCCATCATCCTCCGCGTCTTAAGGTATGACATCTTCGACAGGTCCTCTTTGGTGAGAATCTTTGCAGGACCGTTATCCTGCGTTACAAGGACCCTGTCCGTACAGGAAAGGCACGGGTCGATTGAGGCGACAACGATCGGCACATCGGCAAGCTGCACGCCTTTGAGGATAATCGGCCATACATGGAGGTTACTGTACGAGGAAGCCTTTACCTTCCAGGCAACCGGGGCTTCCGCGTTGTTCATTGCAACATAGTGCACAGCCTCCCCTCTCGGGGCCTCGTGACGTCCTGCGGCCTCTCCTGATGCCTTCTTACAGAGGGCGAGGATTTTTGCAACCTTTTCCTCGTAGAGTACGGGGCCCTCGGGCATATTTGCAAGGCACTCTTCGATGATTTCAATCGACTGCGCCACCTCAAAGATACGGACTACGATTCTGTCATAGGTGTCCCCGGTTGCTTTTTTGCCGTAGACTTCCGGAAGAACCGGGGATATCTGAAGGTCGCCGTAGGCACAGTAGGGATAGTCTGCACGAAGGTCTGCAGGAAGTCCGGATGCACGGGCCGTAGGTCCTACCGTTGAGTAGGCCGCTGCGGTCTCTTTGGTAAGAACTCCGCATCCGATACAGCGGGATTTGATTACTGTATCCTCGAGGAAGAGTTTTTTCAGCTTTCCAAAGAGCTCCTTGTAGGAGTCAAGGCACTTTTGAATCTTCGGAAGCATGTCTGGTGTGATGTCGCGCCTCACACCTCCTATCTGGATAATATCATAGTTTACGCGGTTTCCGGTGATGACCTCAATCGCATCGAGCGCATCCTCTCTCACGCGCCATGCAAGATAGAAGAGCGAATCAAATCCGAGTTCATGCGCCGCAACGCCTGCCCAGAGCAGGTGCGACTGGATACGCTCAAACTCTGCAATGATGGTTCTTACATAATCCGCACGTTCAGGCGCATTAATCTCTGCAACCTGTTCTACGGCGCGGGCGAAGCAGAGCGAATGGGTAACACCGCAGATACCGCAGATTCTGTCCGTCAGATGCACAATCTGCACGGGGTTTCTGGAAAGCCCCATCCACTCAATACCGCGGTGGGTCTGTCCCGGCGTAAAGTCTGCGGATACAACATCCTCACCAAGGACGGTCAGTTCGATGTGGACCGGCTCCTTTAACGCGGGGTGGATTGGTCCTACAGGGACCTTGTATGGTACATTTCCTGCCATGGTTTACGCACCTCCTTTTTGGGATTTTGTATCAGGCTTTTCCCCGGCATTCGAAGGAGCGGCAGGGGCTGCAGGGGCTGCTGGAGCATCCTTTGCCGCGGCTGCCGGAGTCTCTGCCGGTGCCTCCTCCTTTTCCGGAAGCGGTGCAGGCGGTCTGTTCTCCGGGCGGCCGGCGGCCCAGAGGTTTTTCACCATCGACTTCGGGATTCCCTTATCATCCTTTCGTAACGGGTAGATACCTTCGGGGAAGTCTGCGGGAAGGAAGAAACGGTGCTCCGCGGGGGCAAGGCCTTCGATTCTGATTCCAAGGTACTCGGTCTTTTCCCGCTCGGTAAAGGCCGTTCCCTCCATTAAATCGGTAATCGTCGGAAGGACCGGATTGTCCTTCGGGAGGTCAAGCGAGAAGACCACCATGGTCTCAGCGCCCGGCTCTCCTCCGTAAATCGTAAAGATATACTGGACGCGGAGGCTCGGGTCGTCTTTGCCCTTATCCCATCCCGAAATGCATGATAAGTGCGGGTAGGAGATGCTCATTAACGCTTTTACCGCCTGATGAACGGCATATTTGTCAATGGTAATCCAGATATTTCTGTTCTCCCGCTTTTTCACGCCCTCGGTGCGAATCTGCACCCGTGAATCAAGCATGGATTTCCCGAGTCTTTTCTGCAGGGTATTAATAATCTCTTCAGGGGTTAACAGCTTCATTTTTCCGCCTCCAGCCGCTCAAGTTTTGCGATTGCGGTCACAACACCGTTTATGATTGCCTCAGGTCTTGGTGCGCATCCCGGGACATAGACATCCACAGGGATTACCTGGTCAACAGGTCCTGCAAGGTTGTAGGAGTCGGAGAAGACCCCTCCAGACTGTGCGCAGGTCCCTATTGCCATTACAACCTTCGGGGAAGGCATCTGTGCATAGACACGCTTTAACCTCGGCTCCATCTGTTTGGTCACAGGACCTGTTACGAGCAGCACATCCGCATGCCGCGGAGAGCCCACAAGTTTTACCCCGAAGCGTTCGGGGTCGTACCGCGGGGTAATTGCCGCCACGATTTCGATATCGCATCCGTTGCAGGAGCCTGCATTGAAGTGGAAGACCCAGAGGGATTTGTTCAGGGACTTTGGAAGAGATGTCATATGAGAATCACCACCACGAAGATAATTACGAGACCTATGAGGAACCAGGCGATGTAGTCATTTAAGATTCCGGAATGAATCGGAATCAGTTTGTCATAGTATCCTTTAAGAGCACGGGTAAATCCATAGTAGAGGTTTCCTCCGCGCACATGGGTGTCCGAAGCAGACGGCTCATCATTTCCGGAAAGGTAGGGTTTTACCTGCTCGGTGTCTTTGCTGTAGTCCTTTCGTCCCGCTTTCAGGATGATAAAGGAAACTATCAGGGCAGCTGCAATGACCACAAGCCAGACAATCGGATTCCAGAATCCGTATCCGGTTGAAAGAAGCCCGATCATAAGCCGCCTCCAAGAACCGCTGACAGATAGGTGCCGCTGTTAAGCAGTGCATCTGCTGCGGGTGAGATGACCGCGTTTACAAAGAGGTCCGGGAAGATACCAAGGACAACCACGAAGACGGTAAGAATAATCATTCCCGCAATCATGGGCTTTGGCGCTTCTTTCACCTCGGCATACTCCGGCTGCTTCGGCCCTAAGAAGAGTGAGTGGAACACCTTCATAAACGATGCCAGGGTCAGGATACTTACAACCATTGCAATAATCGCCAGGACCGGGCTGAAGGCAAAGGTTGACTCGTAAATCATCAGTTTGCTTGCAAATCCGTTAAAGGGCGGAATGCCTGCGATTGCAAGAGCTCCTATCAGGAAGAAGATCATGGTCCACTTCATGTTGTGCCCGAGACCCCCCATCTTGTTAATGCTCCAGACGCCCGTGCGGTAAATCACCGCACCTACTGCGAGGAAGAGGAGACCCTTGTACATTGCATGGTTGAAGATATGGAACAGACCTCCTTCCATGGCTGTGGTACCGTATGCGGAAAGCGCTGCCGCATCATGGAGAACACATAAGGCAACACCCACGCCTAAAAGCATGTATCCGGTCTGGGACACCGCATGATAGGCGAGCAGCCGTTTGACATCCTTTTGCGGGAGAGCCATAGTAACTCCGATGACCATCGAAAGGACACCCAGGATAATCACCACCCATCCCACGGTTACGGTGTTGAAGACGCCGTTGTAGACCGTAAAGAGGATACGGAAGATTCCGTAAAGACCTGCCTGCGATGCAACAATCATTAACGCGGTAACACCTGAGGGTGCTGTTGAGTAGGCGTCCGGGGTTGCAAAGTGGAACGGAACCGAACCTGCCTTCATGGCAAGGGCCGCGAGGAAGAGAACGAGTGCGGTTATTGTCACCGGATTTGGCGCAATCTGGGATGCGATAAGCGCCATGTTTAAGGTGTCGTACTGCGAGTACAGAAGTCCGATACCTGCAAGGACCATTAATCCCCCGATGGTGTTTACTACCGCGTATTTGATGGCACCTTCGACAGCAATGCCGCCTTTTCTGTGATAGGAGACAAGGGCGGCTGCCGCAAGCGAGTTTATCTCGAGGAAGACGAAGAAATTAAAGAGGTCTCCTGTTGAAACCATCCCGAAGATACCTGCCATGAGAAGCAGGAATAAGGTATAGAACGCGGACTTTCCGCTTCTTCTCTTCTGCGATGCGGCGAGGTAAATCATGACCGCAACAGACACTATCGCTGCGGAGAGGAGCATAAATGCACCAAACGCATCTATTGTAAAGATGATTCGGATGGGTATTCCCGCAGAATCAGCTACTGCGGAAGCACCTGCCCCCGCTCCAAACACATAGACGATTGGTCCTGAGATGAAGACGCGGACTGCAGTTGTTATTGCGACTGCGGCTGATGCAAGGACAGCAAAGATTGCCCACGGGGTGCGCACTTTCGGAAGGAATCTTCCAAAGAGCGGGGTTAAGAATGCCCCAAAGAGCGGGACTGCGATGAGGAGAGCCGGTAAGTTATCCAAAATAACGCTCATTTCTTCAGCCTCCTCATCTTAGCAGCGTTTATTGTACCGTACTTTTTCCAGATGACCATGATAAAGGCTAAAATCATTGCCGTTGTCGCAACACCGATAACGATGTTTGTTAAGGTGAGAGCCTGAACGGTTGGAAGCACCATCGCGGTGTCAGGGGCGCTGACAAAAATAGGAGCCACCCCTCCTTCACGGTAGCCGAGCGAGACCAGGAAGAGGTTTACCGCACCTTCGAGGATTCCTAAGGCCATGACCATTTTTATCATGTTGCGTTTGATTAAGAGGATAGCAAACGCGATTCCGATAAGGATTGCGACTGCAATCAGGGGGATTGCCATCATTTTGCATCCCCTCCTTCAGCGGCCGCTGCACTGACGCCCGCGGATACTTTCGGTTCTGCGGCTTTTGCAGCCGCCAGAGCCTTTGCCGCCGCCTCTGTCTCCGCGGCAGCTTTTGCATCCGCGTCCGCTGCTTTTGCATCTGCAGCGTCATCTTCAGCCTGTGTGGTCTCCCGAAGTCCCTTAAACATGTAAAGGACCATAACCGAGAGCGCACCAAAGACCTCGAAACCGATGGCGATGTTTAAGACAGGAATGACACCTCCGGTCCAGATGTCGCCTGAGGTTATTCCGTACTCGACAGCATTTCCGAAGAGTCCGCCTGCACCGTTTAACCAGTTTACGAGGAATCCTGACGCGACTGCAATCCCTGCAAGTGCAGTGCAGATGAAGAGGATTAATCCTGCAGACTCAAAGAGCTTGATGTTTTTAATGGACGGTAAGAATGCCTCTCCTTCGGCAAGGGCAAAGCTTGCAACAAGAAGGGCAACTCCGGTTGCCACAATTGCCCCTCCCTGGAATCCTCCTCCGGGGGATAAATGTCCGTGAACCACGACATAGAATCCGAAGATGAAAATCAGCGGAATGAGAAGCCTGGCGGCCGCTTTTGCAACAGGTCCTGATGACATTAGTGTATCCTCCTGAACAGCATTATAAGCGAAAGTACCGCAACAAAGAGCACAGTGGCCTCCCCTAAGGTATCAAATCCACGGTAGTCGAAAACGACGGCTGTCACTGCGTTTGCTGAACCGGTTTCAACCTCGGTGTTGTCGATATAGTAGTCATCGGTTTCTGTGTGCTGCGGGTCTCCGAAGGTGATACCAAGAGACGGTATCAGAATGATGAGAGTTATCGCCACCGCGAGGATGACTGCCACAACCGGCTTTGAAACAGATATGGAATCCTTTTCCATGTTATTCATCCTCCTGACGTTTTGTTCCTTTAATCGCTATGACAAAGATGACCGTGGAGATTCCGGCGCCGATTGCCGCTTCTGCGATTGCAACATCGGGTGCCTGCAGTACGAGGAACTCCAGGGCTAACAGGAAACTGAATGCTCCAAAGGCGATAGCTGCTGCAAGCAGATCTTTTATCCAGAAAATGGATAATGCTGCTGCGACTGCGGCTGCAAGGAAGAGGATGTGTAAGACAATTATGAGTTCAATCATTTTTTCTCCTCCTTAAGTGCATCAACACGTACCTTCGGGAAATTTCCTGAACGGTGGGCGCTTCTTGCGATGATATGCGTAGAGGTGGTTGCCGTAATTAAGACAATTATGAGCGCAAAGACCGCATGGAAGATAAAACTCACATATCCGGAGTTTCCGGCGGCAACTTCTCCTGCCGCAAAGACGATGACTGCCGCTGCGGTGAACAGAAGGCCGAAACTTCCGACAAGTCCTGCCGCGTGGGTGCGCGTGTAAAAGTCCGGAAGACGGAAGAGTCCTATGACGCCAAGTATGGAGAATACTGCCGCGATGGCGAGAAGGATTATGATTGCGATTTCGCTCATTTGAAACCTCCTGCAAGATACTTTCCGATGTAAATGGTTGCAACAAAGGAAAGCAGGGCATAGACTACTGCGATGTCAATAAAGAGCGGCTCCATAAAGGCAGCGGCTAAAACAAGCATGGTGATTACAACCAGGACATTGATGACATCGAGTGCGAGCATTTTATCTGCCGTGGTTTTTCCGGTTAAAAGCCTGATAAGAGTTACAATTATCAGAACCGCAAAGAGAACGGCTGCGATGAGGAATATGGTTGACAGTTCAATCATTCACATATCCTCCGAATCCATGCTGCAAGGTTGATGAACGAAAAAATCTTTTTCGGCTCAACCGTCTTTTCCGGTTTGCTTCCGGCATCCAGGAAGTGGACGTAGAGCGATTTGTCTTCTTCATCGACATCTACGGTAAACGTTCCCGGCTGGTAAGTAAGGGATGCCGAGAGAAGAAGCATACCTAAGTTTGTTTTCATCGGGGCCTCTACTTTCCGTACTGCGGGGCGGATGTTTTTCCCTGAGATGATGGTCCATGCAACCTTGAGGTTTGCAACCGCCAGTTCGAAGACAAACGGGATGATGTAGACTATCAGCAGGAGCCACCGCAGGGGGTTAAACATGCGGGCGGCAGATGCAGGTACGAATTTTCTGCAGAGGAATCCTACAAGGAGTGCAAGCAGCAGGCCGATGATAAGCTCAGGGATTGACCAGAGCAGCACGGATGCTGTGTCTCCTGCACTTCCTGCGGAGAGGACCAGGTAAACGATAAAAGCAGCTGCGGCTGCGAGGGCCGCTGATGCAACGTTACTCATATGTCATCTCCCAGTGTCCAGTACACTATCAGATGCGTCATATACGTATTCTCCATAATGTGCCTGTTATATTGGCTGTACTCTATATAATAAGACTGCGACATGTTCTTATAAGGCAGGTTCAGCTGCCGCGGGCGGCTGTTGTCGGGGTTGTACCGGGCGGTGCGTCTTTTAGAATTAAGACGCAGACCTCCGCAGACCTCGCCTTCGGAAGTCTGCGTTCTTCTCTAAAGCATCCACGCTGTCTGTTACAACAACCCGCAGAACCCCTGCACCGGTCAAAACCCAACCCCTGAAAAAAGATAATTCTCTTATACTGCAAACGCCAATGTATTAAGGCAAACAAAACTGCACCGATGGGGTAGCCAGGATATCCTTAAGGCCTCCGGAGCCTTGGACGCGGGTTCGAATCCCGCCCGGTGCGTACCTGTTTTTCCGAATTTACGTAATTTTCCCGGCATACTCTTTAACCCGAAACCTGAGTGCACACAAACCAGCCGCACAAACATGCTGTGATAAAATACAAAAAAAATGAGACGAATGAAAACAAAAGAAAGGAGAAAAGGTTACTTAAAGAACCCTTTCTTCTTTTTCTTCTCCTTACCTTCCGGCTCCCCTCCGGAAGGAGGAGCAGTATTGGTACCCTGCGGCGAACCGCCGTTTTCAGCCGCAAGAATCTGCTCATAGAGTTCACGCTCACGCGATGAAATCTTTTTCGGCGTGGAAATCACAATACGGACCAGAAGACTGCCGTACCCTCCTCTCCTGCGCACGCCCTGATTCGGAATCCGAAGCCGTGTCCCGTAGGCAATCCCTGCAGGAACCTTCAGCCCGACCTTCTTCTTATCAATCGTCTCAATCTCAACCTCGCAGCCGAGAACCGCCTGTGCAGGCGTTATCTCATACTGTGTAATCAGATTGTCACCCTCGCGGTCAAACTTCGGGTCAGAGACCACATACACCTCGATATAGAGGTCCCCGTTCGAGGCGCCGTAGTCTCCTGCTTCCCCGTATCCTTCCATACGAAGCCGCATCCCCGACTCAATTCCTGCCGGCACATTGACCATGACTTTTCTTAGAATCTTCGTCTTCCCGGTACCTCCGCATCTGCGGCACGGAGTCTCCGGAATCTGCCCTCTGCCGCCGCACTCCGGGCACACCGTCTGTGTCACCATCTGGCCGAAGATAGAGTTCCTGATCTGCTTAATCTGACCGGTTCCTCCGCATTTACGGCACGTCTTCGTCTTACCGGTAGAGCTTCCCGTTCCGTTACAGTCCGGACAGCTCTCCGTATGCATGACCTCAATCTCCTTCTGCGCACCAAAGACCGCATCCGACAAGGTAATCTGGATACGCATCAGCATATCATCCCCGTCTTTTGGCCCCTGCTGCCTGCGGCCGCCGCCGGAGAAGAAATCAAAGATATCTCCGAAACCTGAGAAGTCCGCATTAAATCCGGCACCTCCGGCTCCCGAGTAGCTTCCTTTCGAGGCGTTTGTGAAGTTGTCGTGGCCTAACTGGTCATACTGCCTGCGCTTATTCTCATCAGAGAGGACGCTGTATGCCTCGTTAATCTGCTTAAACTTCTCTTCTGCGCCCGGCTCCTTGCAGACATCCGGGTGGTACTTCTTCGCGAGCGTCCTGTATGCCTTTTTAATCTCATCAATTGAGGCATTGCGCGGAACGCCAAGGGTATCATAGTACGAAGAACCCATGATTTACTCCATAAAAAAAGGATTTAATCCTTTTTCACTTCATAGTCCGCATCGACGACTTTCTCATCGGTCTTGCAGTTTCCGCAGTTTCCGGAGCAGTTTGCATCCGTGTTTGCGCCGGCACTGCCGCTGTTTCCGGATGCTGCCTGCGCCTTCTGCTGCTCCTCCTGGACCTTCTGATACATCTTGGAGGTAACAGCAAAGACAACCTCCTGCAGGGCATCCATCTTTGTCTTAATCTCCTCGGATGCTGCACCTTCTTTCGCTAAGACCTCCTTTAACTCGGCAGAAGCCTTTGAGATCTTGTCTTTGTCGTCTGCATCGAGTTTGTCCGCGGTCTCCTTGTCGTTGATGAGCTTTTCTGCGGCATAAACTGCATTGTCCGCGTTGTTTCTGAGTTCAATCTCTTCGCGTCTCTTTTTATCCTCTTCCTCGTATGCCTTTGCATCTTTGACCATCTTGTCAATCTCATCATCCTTTAAGTCCTTTCTTCCGGTGATAGTCATTGACTGTTCATGGCCTGTTCCAAGGTCTTTTGCAGAGACATGCACAATACCGTTTGCATCGATATCGAAGGTCACTTCAATCTGAGGCATTCCTCTGGGTGCCGGCGGAATTCCGGTTAACTGGAACTTGCCGAGACTGAAGTTGTCACGTGCGAACTGACGCTCTCCCTGAACCACGTGAATTTCAACAGAGGTCTGATTGTCTGCTGCAGTCGAGAAGATCTGACTCTTTCTGGTCGGAATCGTGGTGTTTCTCTCGATGAGTTTTGTTGCAATGCCGCCTAAGGTCTCGATTCCAAGCGTTAACGGGGTGACATCAAGGAGGACAACATCCTTGGCTTCTCCGGTTAATACCGCACCCTGGATTGCAGCTCCGAGTGCAACACATTCATCAGGGTTGATGTTTTTGTCCGGCTCTTTTCCGAGAATCTTTTTGACCTCTTCAACAACCATCGGGACACGGGTGGAGCCTCCGACCAGAAGGACATGGTTGATATCGGATGCGGAAAGGTTTGCATCGCGAAGGGCCTGCTTTACCGGGTCAACCGTCTTTTGTACGAGGTCGTCGATTAACTGCTCGAACTTTGCTCTGGTTAAGTCGATATCGAGGTGTTTTGGCCCGTCAGAGGATGCGGTGATGTAGGGCAGGTTGATGTTTGCCTTCTGAAGCGAGGATAACTCAATCTTTGCCTTTTCTGCGGCATCCTTTAAACGCTGCATCGCGACAGGGTCGGCACGTAAGTCGATGCCTTCCTTCTTCCTGAACTCGTCTGCCAGGTAATCGATGATTCTTGCATCGAAGTCATCTCCGCCGAGGCGGTTGTTTCCTGCAGTTGCCTTGACCTCGAAGAGGCCGTCTGCTAAGGTCAGGATAGATACATCGAATGTTCCGCCGCCTAAGTCGTAGACTAAGACAGTCAGTTCATTTTCCTTGTCGAGACCATATGCGAGAGCGGATGCTGTCGGTTCATTGATGATACGAAGCACTTCAAGGCCTGCAATCTTTCCTGCATCCTTGGTTGCCTGACGCTGCGCATCATTGAAGTAGGCAGGAACAGTAATAACTGCCTTGTCAATCTTTTCGCCTAAGTATGCTTCTGCATCGAGCTTTAACTTCTGCAGAATCATGGAGGAGATCTCCTGCGGGGAGTACTTCTTTCCGTCGATGTCAACCGAGTAGTCGGTTCCCATGTGGCGCTTGATGGAGCTTACAGTCTTTGACGGGTTGGTGATTGCCTGACGTTTTGCAACGTTACCTACAAGGCGCTCGCCGTCCTTGGAAAATCCCACCACAGACGGGGTTGTTCTGAATCCTTCCGCATTTGCAATGACAACCGGGCTTCCGCCTTCCATGACTGCGAGGCAGGAGTTGGTTGTTCCTAAATCGATTCCGATTACTTTGTTTGATGCCATTTTTATTTCCTGTAATTTATTTGTCTCTTATTCTTTTTCAGCAGAGACTGCTACTTTTGCATGACGAAGAACCTTGTCATGCAGCATATATCCGGGGACAGCAACATCGATGATGGTTCCCGCAGGCTTATCGGAGGGAAGTGATGCGATAGCCTCGTGGAAGTTCGGGTCAAAGGGCTGCCCGTCCGCGTTCATTTTTTCGATGCCGTTTCGCGAAAGAACCGCGAGGAAGAACTTGTGAATCTGCTCTAAGCCTTCACGAAGCTTTTCATCCTCGTTTCTGATTGCCCGCTCAAAGTTATCCAAAACCTCAAGCACGTCGAGCGCGAGTTTTTCAGTGCCGTATTTGGTGGCGCTTTCAAGGTCACGCCTGCTGCGTTTTCTGAAGTTTTCAAACTCGGCAGCCATGCGGAGATATTTATCGTTGAGCTCATCGTACTGTTTCGTGAGCTTTGTGAACTCATCCTCTCCGTTTTCTTTCGTTTCATCGACAACAGCTGTCTCAGGTACGGCATCCATGGTCTTTTCTTCGACAGAGATTTCTTCTGTCTTTTCCGGGGTGTTACTCGTTTTGTCCATGGGAGTTTTTCCTGTTTCGTTTGTTGCAATAATATAATGGATTGCAGTTCTATAAAAATATTTGTGTTTGTAACGGGTTTTTATAGAACTGTAATGCAGGCTATCTCGGGAGACCCGGGAAAAGAGACGGGAAAGCGCGGATTTCATGGGGAAAGAAGGGAATAGATGCAGGGTAAAGGGGATACAGCGGAGAAGAAATGCGGAATATCAGATACGACAGAACAGACGGCTGCATCACCTTGTTGGAAAAGGAAACAATATCATATAATAAAACAAAATAATAAAGACATGGATACGGAAGAGATAAAACCAATATATAAATTCAGCAGGAAGCAGTATGAGTGCATCGTATCCTGCGCAAAAAACGGTGATTTAAGCGAATGGAATCATCAGACGGAAGGAGGGGGTGCTGCATATTCCGGAATATATCAGGGGGCGGTTACCGGATACTCCGGGCGCGGTGCGACAGAACTTGAAGGAGCAGACTTTTCCTCATTATCTCTTCCGGGAATCGATCTTTCTTCGGGAAAACTGGCACATTCCGTATTCTATAAGTGCCAGCTCCCCGGCGCAGCATTTGACAGGGCAGACCTTGAACATGCGTCATTTTTCGGAACTGACCTGCTTGAAGCATCTTTTGAGTCCGCAAAACTCACCGGAGGAGATCTGCGCAATACAAACATGGAACGCGCCAACCTCAAAGAAGCGGCCCTTGACAAAACAGACTTCCGCGAAGCATCGCTTGAAGGAGCAGACTTTTTCCGTGCAAAAGGGGATGAAGTAAACTTCTCCCTGACAAACCTTACATCGGCAGACTTTCGTGAAAGCGTGTTTACCGAAGCAGATTTCATGGGAGCAAAACTCACCGAAGCAGAGATGCGGGGGGCTTCATTTGCCTCCTCCTCCTTTAAAGAGGCGGATTTAGCCGACGCAGACATCCGCGAGGCTGACCTGTCCGGAACAAAATGTATAAAGATAACCGGTCTGCGCCTGAAAGCAAACCAGAGCAAATGCCTGCATGCTGATTTCACCGCATCAAATCTGACAGCTGCGGATTTCTCCTCCTCCGAGTTCAAAGGAGCGTGCCTCGAAGATGCAGTCCTGAAAAAAGCAAAGTTTACCGATTCCTCATTTGAAAAAGCCGACCTCAGAAAAGCGGCTGCGTCTGATGCGGACTTTACCAGAGCGAAGTTTCCGGAAACGAACTTTGAAGACGGGGAATTTACAAAAGCAAAATTCACCAAAGCGGTCTTTACCCGTGTGAACATGAAAAATGCGGACTTTTCCGGTGCGGATTTTAAGGGAGCAAATTTATCGGGAGCTGACTTTACAGGGGCAAACCTCTCCGGAGCAGACTTTTCCATGGCAGAACTGCGCGGCGCAAAGTTTGAAGGCTCCAACATCTCCGGCGCGGTCTTTGAAGGTGCTGACCTGACAAAAGCAAACCTGAAAAACTGCAGCGCCGAAGGATGCACATTCCACTCCGCAATTCTTCATGAAGCAGTACTTACCGGTTCAAATCTGGCAAATGCATACCTCGTGGAATCGGTTCTGGTAAAAGCCGACATCTCGGAAGCAGATTTGACAAAAGCGGACTTAAGTCTTTCAGCCGCCGCATCCGCAAACTTCTATTCATCGAACATGACCGAAACTGTGCTTCGCGGAACTGATGTGAAAAAAGCCGTCTTCTGGAAAGCGAATATGATGAACGCGGACCTAAGCTGGGCTGACTTAAAAGAGGCCGAGCTTTCGGAGGCAAATCTTCTTGGCGTAAACTTCTCGGAGGCATACCTTGACGGGGCGAAAATCCGCCACTCAAATATCATGGGAGCTCTCTTCCATCTGGCAAGCGTTGATGGAAGAACTGTTGTTACCGACTGTATGATTGACAGAAACACAGACTTTACGGGAGTAGGCCTCGGGGGCATCCGGATTGAACCGAAACTCCACAGCTTACTGATGAGAAACGTCCGGAAAATCTGGTGGGACAACTGGCTTTCGAAGAGGAAAATCATCGACTGGTTCGGAAAATTCTCCGGAAAGGTTCCGGAAATGCATCCCCCTGAACCGAGGGATAAATATGTTCCAAAGTCAGCTACCGTTCCGGAACGGTTCCGTTCAATGAAACGAAAAGGGGCAAAACGTTTTCTATTCTGGAAGCGTGAGTTTAAGGCAAACTGGTTCAAGGCGATTCTTAAAGGATTCTGCCAGGTATTTGAAAGTATCTTCATCAACTTCCCGGTGCGTGTATTCTGGAAGATGTCGGATTACGGGAGCCGCACGCTTCCGATTGCCCTTTCATTTATCCTCTTAAATATCATATTCACCGCGGTTTACACACTATTAATCCCGGCAGTGACCAGCATTGGAGGGGCAGAGCCCGTGATGTTTCTGGGAACCACTGACCCGATTATGGGTTTTATGCAGACAACAATGATAATCTTTAGTATTACTGATATGGCCACCTGGAACCTCGGATTTTTCCCGATGCTTTGTGTCCTGATTCATGTGGTGCTTGGATACTTCATTCTGGCAGCACTGGTCACCAGATTTGCCGTCATGTTCCAGACACGGTCACAATAATTTTTTTAGGGGGACGTTGCCCGTTTTTGAGTGTTTCAAGAGGAATAAACGAGCAGGTATACGTAAATGAGTAAAGACCCGGGGGTGTGTATATTCTATACCTGAGTGTAGTTGACGCCCCGGATGCTCTCTGTAAAACCGCGAATCAGCACGGCAAAACCGTGCTTCGCTAAGCGAGCATCCGCACCGTCAGTCGCCAGTCCATCGGACTTGCTGCAGCACTTTTTAAGGGAAATATTTTATGGGAAAAAATAGGCACAGAAAAAAGGTGCAGGTATTTTCCCAACACCCATGAAAAATAAATCACTCTTCCTGATGCTCTTCCGCTTTTGCAAATTCCTGCCTGCGCAGCTCAACCCTGCGGATTTTGCCGGAGATGGTCTTTGGGAGTTCTGACACAAACTCGACTGCACGCGGATACTTATAGGGTGCCGTTGTCTTCTTCACATGCGACTGCAGCTCTTTAACAAGCGACTCCGAGGGGGCCCATCCCTCTTTTAAGATAACAAACGCCTTTACAATAACACCGCGAATCGGGTCCGGGCTTCCGACAACAGCGGACTCTTTTACCGCCGGGTGCTCGATTAAGGCAGACTCAACCTCTGCAGGAGAGATACGGTATCCGGAAGACTTTATGATATCATCATCACGTCCCATAAACCAGAAGTATCCGTCAGCATCCATACGTGCCTTGTCTCCGGAGTAGTACCATCCGTTTACAAACACCTCTGCTGTTGATTCAGGGTCGTCCAGATACTCTTTGAACAGACCAACCGGTCTTGGATTGGTTTTGATTGCGATACGTCCCTCCTCACCTGCAGGAACCGGTTTTCCGTTTTCATCGTGCAGTTCAATCGTCCATCCCGGAAGCGGTTTTCCAATACTTCCCGGACGGTGTTCCATACAGGGGCAGGTACCGATGACAGCCACCGTCTCGGTCTGACCGTATGCCTCATAAATCTTAAGGCCCGTTCCGTTCTCCCAGACACGGTTTACCTCGGGGTTCAGTGTTTCCCCTGCAGATACACAGTGCTTCAGCTCAGAGAAATCAAACGTACTTAAGTCTGCCAGAATGAGCATCCGGTAGATGGTGGGCGGTGCGCAGAATGAGGTAATTTCATACTTTTCGATAAGGGGCAGAAGCTCTGTCGCATTGAACTTTCCCCGGTAGTCATAGACAAAAACACACGCTCCCTGCATCCACGGTCCGTAGAACTTACCCCAGGAGGATTTTCCCCACCCCATATCAGACACGGTAAAGTGGAGATCATTATCCTTTAAATCATACCAGTACTTTCCGGTAACAGTATGTCCCAGAGGATACGACTGGGTGTGAAGGACCATCTTGGGCTCGGCAGATGTCCCGGATGAGAAGAAAACAACCATCGGGTCTGTCGCCTTTGTCTTGATTTTTCCAATAAACGGAGACAGCTTCGTCGATGCCTTTGCAGGATAGACCAGCTCCTTTTCATAATTAATCCACCCTTCTGCATCACCGTTTATGAGAAATTTGACCATCAGGTTCGGACACTCGTTTTCAATCTCCTGAATCTTCCAGAGATTGTCCGTATCGGTTACAATCATCTTAAACCGTCCGGTGTTGATGCGGTATTTCAGGTCGTGCGGGGTTAAAAGAACCGGAGACGGGCAGATAACAGCACCAATCTTAATCGCAGCAAGTGCAAAGGTCCACCACTCGGGAACCCTCGGGAGAAGAAGCATTACCCGGTCGCCTTTGCCGATGTTCTGCTTAAACATCATGTTCGCAATCTGGTTCGAGAGATTTTTCATCTGACGGAAGGTAAAGTACTTCTCCTCCCCTGCCTGATTGGTCCAGATCATGGCAAGTTTGTTCCGGTCCTTTTCCGCCCATGCATCGACAATGTCGTATGCAAAGTTAAAGTACTCGGGTACCTTTGATACATAGGACGCGTACTCTTTTTCATAGTTTTTCATATTCATATTCATATTGTGGTGATGGTTCCTCTCGGATGTTTTCGGCATATATAATATTATATGAGTGATAGGTAATAAATTAATGGGGTGGGTTCGGCATTTTAAAAACCCGGGCGTCACTTTTTCCAGGTGTTATGTGATTTATCCGGACTGCACGGTATCACGCACAGTTTTTTGCGCATATTGATATGTAAAAAACACAAATATAGTCAGTACAAATGGTACATCTTACAGTTGACATTGGTGGAAAACCCGGCGTAAACTGCAGGGGATTTTGTACATACTGCTACTTTAAACATGCAAAAGATGTCCCGCCGTTCGGCTGCAGATACTGTCTTCCGTTTAAAAAAGGGTGCGACTACTGTACCCGCGGCGTCAAGGAAGGATACGACGGATTCCTCCCCTTAAAGGAGGTTGCAGAAAATTTCCTGGCTGACCTGCAGGCAACATCGGATGATGTTACAAGGATAACGATTTCAGGCGGAGGAGACCCGAGCTGCTACCCGGAATTTACCGATTTAATGGAGATTTTAGGAAGTCTTGATGTTCCGCTTCATATCGGATACACCAGCGGAAAAGGATTTGATTCTGAAGATACGGCAGAGTTTCTGCTGAACAATAATCTATTCGAAATATCATTTACCGTCTTTGCATCAGACCCTGCCCTTCGCAGAAAATACATGAACGACCCGACGCCTGAAGCATCCCTTGCGGTTCTGAAGCGTCTCGCGGAAAAAATCGATGTCTATGCGGCGATTGTGATTCTCCCGGGGGTAAACGACGGTACAGTTCTCGAAAACACCCTCACCTGGCTTGAGGATGTAAAGGTACAGGGAGTTATTCTCATGCGGTTTGCAAACGAAAGAGAGCAGGGATTAATTCTCGACAATGCCCCTGTGATGAAAGGACAAAGAACCCACACCGTAGATGAGTTCCGCGAAATTGTCGCGACCGCGCACAAAAACCATCCGAATCTCAGGATATCCGGGACCCCCTTATATGACCCGCTCTTTGACTCTCCGTTTGCCGTCAGACGCCATCCCGAGCTGCTGGAAAAACTCCCGGAGGTCACCGGAAAGACCTCAGTCATTACCGGAAGTGCTGCAGCTCCGTTCATCGCTGAAATCCTGCAGAAGAAAGGGGCGAAGGCAGGAACGGTTGTCCCGGTGAAAAAAGAGATTGCATGTCTCATGACAATTGATGACCTGCAGGTGATGGACAAAATGTCTCTCACTGACACGGTAATTATTCCGGGGCGTGCCTTTGTGCATGACCGTGAGGCGGCGGAGGTCTTAGGACGCCAGGTCATAAGAGGACCCGAAATGCTTACCGCAGACGGCGAAACAAGTATGGGTATGACAGAATCCGCGGTGCTTTCACTCGAGTTTGAAGGCTTTTCCGCGCTAATCAATTTAATCAATCAGTATGGCGCCTGACCTCACAAAGCTCTATGAAGCAATCGGCTACACGTTTACCTGCGAAGCACTTCTGCACAATGCACTGACCCGCGTTGCATACGCCGGAGAAAACAGCATTCCAAAAAAGAACACCATGGACCGGTTTGCAGTCCTCGGCGATGCAGCCCTTGATACAGTCATTATTAAGTCACTGCTTGAAGCAGGGGAAGATGACAAAGGAGAGATTACGGCGAAAAAAATCTCCCTTGTCAATATGTCGGTTTTCCGCGCCATCGCAGAAAGCATCCATCTCTCTGAATATGTGTACTGGGGCCGCGGGGAGGAAAAAACGAGAATCTGGGAGAACGGAAGAGTTGCTGCAGAGTGTCTTGAGGCAGTGATGGGGGCCGTCTATCTCGACGGAGGAATGGATGCGGTAAAGACCGTCTGGGATAAAATAGGACGAAAATAAGCATCCCGGGACATGAAATATTCATAAAAAAACGCGGTGAATCGCACGGCAA
>JAUNXT010000018.1:0-3717 GCA_030539655.1 Methanocorpusculum sp. | reverse complement strand
CCGCGGCGAAAAAAAGGACGGAAAGGTTACCCCTTACGGCTCATAAAGAGCTGCAACCGCCTCTCGGACATCCGCCTCACTGATATCCGTATCAAAAATCGTAAACCGTTCCTTCCTGATATTTTTCGCGGAAAGAACAGCTGCAACCACTTCATCATCAGAAAGACCAAGCGCCTTCGGAGTAGTGGGGGCCCCGATAGCGGAAAGGGAATCGCGGATTTTCTTCCAGTTTCCCTTATGCAGATACATACTGATAATAGCTCCAAGTCCACACGCTTCACCATGCAGAACCTTTCCCGGAACGGTCTGCTCAAGAACATGCGCAAATTTATGCTCACCTCCTGATGCAGGGCGCGATGACCCGGCAATACTCATCGCAATCCCTGATGCAAAGAGAGCTTTCATCACAGTCCACGCGGATTTTTCATCGAATACCTTAATGGTATCCGCATTTTCAACCATTAACTCGGCGGCAATCATGGAAAGCGTTATCGCATACTCACTGACAGATTCCCCGTTTTTCTCCTTTGCAAGCTCCCAGTCAAGAACTGCCGTATAGTTTGCAACAATATCGGCGTATCCGGCAGCAGTCATCCGCTTTGGAGAATGCGCCAGAAGTTCCGTATCCGCAACAATTGCAATCGGCGGATGCGCTGCAACACTTACCACCCCGTCATCAGTATGAATTGAAGCGCGCGACGAGGTAATCCCGTCATGTGAGAGAGCAGTAGGCACACTGATAAACTGGATATCGATATTGTATGAGACAATCTTTGCAATATCAATCACACGGCCTCCGCCGACACCTATCAGAAGCACGGAGCCAAGCGCCTGCGCATAATTTGCAACGCGCGTAACCTCCTGATAGGTGATATCCCCGACAATTAACGAGGAAGCGTCAAAACCGGCATCAGTCAGAAGGGTTAAAACCTGCACCCCTGCGGTCTGCATTGTTGTTTTTCCGGAGATAATAAGCACCGGCCCCGGCAGACACAAATCCGCAACAACCGCCGGAAGCTGGGATAATACACCGTGACCTACCACGACATCGCGCGGAAGCTGAATCCAGCGCGATTTATCAAAGGTTTTATCCTTTAATATCCAATTAGTATTAGCAACCATATCTAAACCATGTTCGAAGAGTTTATCACCTGGGTATCCGGACTTGAAAGTTCCGGATATACAATACCGATGACAATAATTTATGCATTATTAGTTATTCTCGGACTGTATATACTTTATCGTTGGATTAAACGCAACAAGATTCCAATCAACACCGCATTTGTTCTCTCGTCATGTATCTATGTCATACTTGGAGGTCTCCTGCACGTCCTCGACGATATGGTAGTAAACGGAGTATCAGTAATCCAGTACCCGTGGCGTCTTCTCTTCACAACACCACAGGTGTACATTCTGGTAATGATCTTCGGACTTATCGTCCTCTTCATCTCATATCAGCTGGAAAAGAAGAAACTGATACTGACCTATATCAAACCGTTTTCTGTCTGCGGAATTATTGCATGCGTAGCAGTGCTTGGCATACTTATCTGGTTCGGAGCATCGTATACAACCTTTGATATGGGTGTAATTGCCATCGTTGTCGGCATGGCTGCTGCAGCAACTGCACTTCTCTGGGCATTCCTGCGTTTCGTCTGCCGCTGGAAATACATAACACACCCGATTTATTTTGCCCTGATAGGAAGTCATTTCCTCGATTCATCAGCAACCGGTTTTGCACTTGACCTCCATCCGAAACAGTATTATGAACAGCATGTACTGGGCGACTGGTTAATCGGGCTTACAGGGACCGGTTACAGTATGTTTCTGCTGAAGGCGGCTATTCTTATTCCGGCAATATGGATTCTTGAAAAGTTCAGGAGACAGGAAGGATTTGAGGTGCTCTGGTATCTGGTAATCTTTGTAATGATTGTGGTCGGGTTAGGGCCAGGTATTCGTGATCTGTTCAGGATGGTGCTGTGGATATAAAATAGAATAAACACTTTTTTGGAACTATTCAGCAGCATTCGGCGGATGCTTGTCGCGGATGTTGTAACTGACGGTGCATATGGCGAGAAAAAAACGCTGTGAAAGGTCTTCGGTTTTTTCGTACCATACACACCTCTGTTACAGGACGATAAAGAAGGAACCCGAAAACAAAACAGAAAAAAAAGATTTTAAGTCTGCCAGAGACCGTGTTTGTTGCAGAACTCAACTGCTCTGACAACTTTAGCACCGGTTATAACTGTCATTTCGGCAGCGTCCCCGGGTTTTAAATTCTTCTGGTAAATCATACCGTCATCTGTTTCGAGAATGATGAAGGTAATAAAGTGTTCTGCCTCCATCGGGTGGGGAATGGAACCGACCTTGACTTTGTAGCCGCCGTCGATCTTTTCAATAACCGGAACATGCTTTTCAACAGCTGCATCGGTCTTGTTCGGCTCAACGAGTCTGAGCATCTCTCCTGTTGGAACGCATCCGCCGTTTTCCATCATCTGGAAAAGGTTTCCGCACTTTCCGCACTGGTAAAATTCTCCTGCTTTTGCCATAGATACAGGTAGGACGTACACAGATAAATAGATTCTGGACGGGGCACTCTGAAGGTATCTTACAGTATCGCGGCAGGGAAGACTCAAATGGTCTCTGAAAGGGAGAAGGAAGAATATTTGATAAAAAAGAAATGAGACGAGCTCTCTCTACTCCAGAATTCTTCTGACAAATTTCGCAATCAGCGCATCCATCTGAATGGCAGGATTTGCCCCTTCGCTTAAACGGAAGTCCGCCTCTCCGATTGCATCGATAAAATCAGCCCTGACTTTCCGGTCAAGAGTATCCGGGGATGCCGCAGATACTGCACGGTAGAGCTGAATCAGAAGCTCGTTTGGTGCAATACCCTTGTCATACATAAGAGCGGATAACATGTGAACCCCTGCTTCGAAATCTCCTTCGAGAACCACTGCCAGAAGATCGGCAATTTCCTTCGGATTTGCGGTGGATGTTACTGCATATACGTTCTCCGCAGTCACTGTATCTGAAACGATGGCCGCCCCCTGCAGCGCATTAATTGCTTTCCTCATGTCCCCCTGTGCCACATAGAATATTGCAGAGTAGGCATCCCCTTCGATGGAAATCCCTTCATTTTTCGCGATTCTGTCCATCTGCTCACGGACAGCCTCCTCTGTTAATGGCTTGAACCGGTAGATGGCGCAGCGGCTTTGTATCGGGTCTATTATTTTCGAGGAATAGTTGCAGGATAAGATAAACCGGCAGGTTTCCGCGTAATTCTCCATGGTTCTTCGAAGAGCTGCCTGGGCGTCATTTGTCAGTGCATCTGCTTCATCGAGGAAGAGGACCTTAAACTCTGCATCTCCTAAGGGGGAAGTGCGGGCAAACTGCTTAATCTGGGTTCGTACCACATCGATGCCGCGCTCATCAGACGCGTTCAGTTCACGGAAGTTCATCGACCAGGTATCTCCGAACAGTTCGCGTGCAAGGGCCACTGCACAGGTGGTCTTTCCGATTCCGGCAGACCCGGTGAATAACAGGTGCGGAAGGCTTTTTGATGCAGCATACATTCTGAGCCGTGCAACAATTTCCTTTTGCCCGGCAACATCATCGAGAGTCTTCGGCCGGTATTTTTCTATCCAGATTTCAGAGGAGGAGTTCATAACTGAATATATGTTTGTTTTGTATATGGATAATAATATGGTTTTGTGGCGG
>JAUNXT010000051.1 GCA_030539655.1 Methanocorpusculum sp. | reverse complement strand
ATATGGCAGCATCAGCGGTCACCGAAGAACAGGCGTGTGCGGAGATTGTCGAGAGTATTCTCCAAAATCCCTCCCGTGCCGTTCAGGACTGCAAGCTTTCTGTCTGCAGAAAGTACGCGCTTGATGCAATGCCCAAAAACTCCGCGATACTCAAAACCGCGGAGGAGCTCCACCCCGAAATGTATGAGGAACTTAGGGCGCGTCTTCTGGTAAAACCAACCCGCACCTTATCAGGCGTAGCGCCTGTAGCTGTCATGACCTCTCCTGCACCGTGTCCGCACGGCAAATGTCTCCCCTGCCCGGGAGGGCCCGAGCACGTGTTTCACTCGCCGCAGAGCTACACCGGAGAGGAGCCCGCAGCCCTTCGCGCACGCCAGCACGACTACGACCCCTACCGGCAGGTCATAGCCCGCCTCGGTCAGTTCCGGCTGCTCGGACACCACGTGGATAAGGCGGAGCTCATCGTAATGGGAGGGACGATGACCGCACGCGAGCCCGCATATCAGGAATGGTTCATCTCCGAATGCCTGCGGGGAATGAATGAGTTTTCAGGAACACCCTCAAAGGCCGCGTCCCTCGATGAACTCATGCTCGAAAACGAAACATCCTCCGTCCGGTGTATTGCCGCAACCTTTGAGACCCGTCCCGACTGGTGCCGCGCCGAGCACATTAACCGGATGCTTTCATTCGGCGTCACCAAAGTCGAGCTCGGCTTCCAGCACACTGATGACAAACTGCTCACCTTAAACAAACGCGGACACACCGTAGAAGACAGTGTTGCGGCAAACACCCTGCTGCGGGATGCGGGAATCAAAGTCGGGTTCCATGTGATGCCGAACCTCTATGGAAGCAGCATAGAACAGGATAAAAAAATGTTTGACACGCTCTTTTCAGACGAACGGTTCCGCCCGGACTTCCTCAAAATCTACCCGACGCTCGTCACCCCCGGCGCCGAACTTGAAACGCTCTGGGAAAATGGAGAGTACGAAACCTATGAGGAAGACGATCTGATATCGCTTCTGGCTTACGCCAAATCGCGGCTTCCCGAGTATGTCCGGCTCCAGAGAATCCAGCGTGATATCCCCGCAAAACTCATTGTCTCCGGCTCAAAGCACGGACACATCAGACAGATGGCGCAGGAGCGGTTAAAAGAACAGGGAGGCTCCTGCCGCTGTATCAGATGCCGTGAAATCGGGCGCCGCCCTTCCGGGGCCGCAGAGCGTGACGAGTCCCTTGTCTATCGCTGCTGCGGCGGAACGGAGCACTTCCTCTCAACCGCCGCAGGGGATGCCCTCATCGGATTTGTGCGGCTCAGATTCCCGGGGGCCGTCTTCCGCGAAGAACTCGAAGATGCCGCACTCGTGCGCGAACTGCATGTCTACGGCAGTATGGTCCCCTTAGGCGAAGCTGCCGCAGGCTCCGAGCGGCAGCACCGCTCCTTCGGAAAAAAACTCCTCGCACGGGCGGAAGAGACGGCCCGCAACGCAGGATACCGCAGATGCGCCATTATGGCAGGAATCGGTGTCAGGCCCTACTACAAACGGCAGGGCTATGAACGAAAAGGTCCCTACATGGTAAAGGAGCTGGGTAAAGAAACATGAAGCCTGCAACCATAAACTTCCTCAAAAAACGCTTTGCCGCGTACTATAACGGTGAACTGAAAGGAGCAGCGGCAGTCTATACCCCCTCTTCCCTTCAGCAGCGGGAGTGGGGATTTCTGTTCTTCAGCGAAACAGGTAAGGCCTCCATGTCGCGCCACCGGGCATTCACGTCCGCTGACGACCTGCAGACCTATCTGAAATCGATGGTTCCCGCACACGTCTACTACTCAACAGCATACTACGCAAACCCCTCTGGAGCGCAGATGGCCGATAAAAACTGGCTCGGGGCAGACCTCGTCTTCGACCTCGACGCAGACCATATCGTCCGCGGCCCCTACGACGAGATGCTCTCCCGGGTCAAAGAGGAGCTGTTCAAACTCATCGACATGCTTACCAGTGAACTCGGATTCTCAAAACGTGACCTCCGGATTAACTTTTCAGGCGGGCGCGGCTACCACATCCACATCCCGCTCATGTCTGTCAGAAGCTGGGGAAGCGAGGAACGCCGCGCACTCGCAGACTATGTATCGGGAACGGGAATCTCTGCAGAGTCCATGTTCTCCGAAGGCGAGATGAAGGGCTGGAAACTGCGCTTTACCGAGGCGGCAGGTGAAGAGCTCTCCCGCATCGCCTCCCTCCCTCCCGACGAAGCAAAAAGCGTTCTTGCCGGGATTTCCGGATTTACCGAGAAAAACGCCGTGCCTTTCGCAAAAACCATCCCGCACCTGAAAGAGCAGCTTCAGCAAAATCCTTCATCTTTGAAAGACAATACATTACTGAAAGCGGTCCTTGACTGTGACAACCCCTCGTTTAAGGAAAAGCTGCTCTCCCGCGCCGCCCAGACCGATGAGCCGGTAACAACCGATGTAAAACGCTTAATCAGGTACCCGGGCTCCCTTCACGGCGGGTCGGGCATGCGTGTTGTCCCTGTCGACATTGAAGACCTGGAAGAGTTCGACCCGTTAATCGATGCCGTGGTCTTTTCCGAAACACCGGTTACTGTGACCTGCAGTTTCCCCTTAACCATGAAGATGCTTGATAACACCTATACACTCGAAAAAGGCGTAAACAAAGTCCCCGAAGCCCTGGGCATATTTTTATGTGCGAGAGGCATCGCCGAGTACGGGAGTGATATCTGATGGCGCGGCTTACCATCTCGGACCTGCACGGCTATCTTTTGGACGAGCGAAGCACCGGATCACTTTGCGAGATACCTGCAACACTCTATGAGGAGACTGCAGCGGAAATAGAAAGTCTGCGTGTGCAGGTCACCTCAATAAAAGACCCGTTCTCCGAAGGAGTGCAGAGTCTTATCAAGGAACGCGAGAGTCTGCGCGAGTTTCTGCGCGGCATCTACGCGGCCCGGACCAAAAAAATCATTGATATGGCCTCCGCTGCGGCAAACGGCGAAGAAATCGACCGGAATTCCCTCAGAATGATGGTTGAAGGCGAGCGTGCTCTCTATAATGTTATCCTCGAATCATGCACTTCATGCAGAAAAGCTCTTTTAGAGGGAAAGCAAATAATAGAGGTTACTGCTTACAATTATGCCGCACCGGAGGTGCCTGCGGCAGCGGAAGCTTCACCCGCTGCAGTGGTAAATCCGGCAGATGAAGAGGAATTTGAAGCGGAATCTTCCGGAATTCCCTATGAATCTGAAGCGAGCCGTGCAGAAAATGCTCCGGATCCGTATCGTGTTGTAGCGATACGATCAAAACTCTCAGAATTCCAGGATTTGAATGGAAGGATTTACTCTCTTTCGCCAGGAGACGTTGTATCCCTGCCGTCGTCGATGGCTGATATTCTGTGTAAAGACAACAAAGCATTAAGTATTCGTATTCGCTAATACATACTAATGTTTACAAAAAGCCCCGTCATAGATGCGGGTCTTTATTCCTGAAGAGGTAAATAATGAAGAAACCAGTTAAGTTCAACACCTACTGCCCGTACTGCAGAAAGCACACCGAGCACGAGGTCGAAAAGGTAAAGAAAGGCAAAACAACCGGTCTCCACTGGATTGACCGCCAGAAAGCACGCAGAAGCAAACTCGGAAACCGCGGTAAATTCGGCAAGGTTCCGGGAGGAGACAAGCCGACCAAGAAGATTAACGTCCGCTACCGGTGCAAGGAGTGCGGAAAGGCACACCTGCGCGAAGGATTCAGAGCAGGCAAATTCGAGCTTACGGAGTGAGTGAAAAATGGTAAAAGCAGCACGTGAAAACCGGAGCAAGTTCTTAAAAATCAGATGCCCCGACTGTTCCAACGAGCAGATCATCTTCGAGAAGGCAACCTCTGTCATTGAGTGCGCCTCCTGCGGAAAAATCCTTGCAGAACCGACCGGCGGAAAAGTCTCTCTGAAAGCAGAGATTGTCGAGACCTTCGAGTAAGGGGGCACTCTATGAGCGACAGAGACTGGCCGCAGGAAGGAGAACTTGTCGTCTGCAGTGTAACTGAAGTCAAGGACTTCGCAGCATTTGTAACTCTCGACGAGTACGACAAACATACAGGGCTTATCCCTATGGCGGAGGTTGCCCGCGGATGGATTAAGTACATCCGCGACTACATACGCGAGGGTCAGAAGGTTGTCTGTAAAGTCCTGCATGTGGATGCCGCCCGCGGTCATATCGATCTCTCACTCAAAGATGTAAACGAACACCAGCGCCGCGAAAAGATTCAGGCCTGGAAGAATGAGCAGAAAGCCCACAAGTGGATCGGGTTTGCCGCAGCGGAATCAAAGATCGAGGTCGAAAAGATTGAAGATGCATTCTATGCGAAGTATTCATCACTCTACGATGCATTTGAAGACCTGGTCTTAGACCCGGAAAAAACCGCAGCCAAATTAAAACTCCCTGAGAAAGGAAAGGCTGCCCTGTTAAAGATTGCCGCAGAGAATGTCAAAATCCAGAAGGCAACAGTTACCGGAACGCTTGTTCTGACCTCCAACAAACCCGACGGGGTAAACATTATCCGCCGTGCACTGCGCAGCGCTGAGCCGAAAATCGACGGCGCTGTAATTGAACTTCAGTACCTCGGTGCTCCGAACTACCGCATAAAAGTTACCGCATCCGATTACAAAAAGGCAGACCGTGCGCTCCAGAAAGCCGCGACTGCCGCAATCGGTGTCATGGAACGTGCGGGAGACTCCGGAAGCCTCGTAAAACAGAAGTAGGGGGATAACTATGCATGGTCACATACGAGAATGTAAACGTGACCATGTCTATACTTTTTTGGAAATATGTCCTGTATGCGGAGAGCCTACCGCCCCGGTTCATCCTCCGCGGTACTCGCCGCAGGACAGATACGGAAAATACCGGAGAATGATTGTCAATAAATCAGACGATGGAACAGGGAAATGAATCAGGTAACTATTGAGTGGGAGGAAAAACGCCCGCAGATAAAAAACTGCACCATCGCAGCGGCCGGCCTCCCCGGTGTCGGCCACGTGGGAAAACTGGTAGTTGACCATCTGGTGCGCACACTAAAGGCAAAAAAGATTGCAGAAATCACCTCAACGCTTTTCCCGCCGCAGATGTACATCTCGGAAGAGGGTGTTCTCAGGTTTCCGCGAAACGAGGTCTGGTACGCGCAGAAGAAAAAGAACAGCCCGGCAATGATTCTTTTAACCGGCGACTGCCAGAGTGTTGGGCCCGAAGGACACTATATCTTAGGTGAAGCGTACGCGGATATCTTTGCAGAGCTCGGGATAAAACGCGTCTATACCTTAGGCGGCTACGGTCTCGGGCGTCTGATTGAAAAGCCGCGGGTTCTTGCCGCTGTCTCCTCGCCCGACCTGAAGCAGGAGGTGCTCGATGCAGGAGCTCTCATGAACGGCATCGAGCCTGTCGGGGGAATAATAGGCGCTGCAGGACTTATTGTAATGTTCTGCAAAAAACGCGGCATCGAAGGCATCTCACTCCTCGGAGAGACCTCCGGCTATCTGGTAGACCCGGTAAGTTCGACTGCAGTGCTGGATGTTTTCGAAAAGCTCACCGGACTTAATGCGGACCGGACCGACTTATGCAAACTCGCAGAGGAGATGCAGCATGAACTCTCATCCTTTGCGAACTCCGTGCAGCAGAACGCCGCAGACGACCTGCGCTACATCGGATAATCCATGGAGCGAAATCCGGAGTGAAATATGGAGCTGAACGCCGACCTGCACATCCATTCGCGTTTTGCAATGGCAACATCTCCTGCTCTTTCTCCGGAGACGATTCTTGCCGGATGCAGGCGAAAGGGAATCGATGTCATAGCAACAGGAGACGCCCTCCACCCGACGTGGCGCAGTATGTGGCAGGAGCATCTTTTTGATGACTCTCAAATCGTTGTAATCCCCGAGGCGGAGGTAGAAGACAGCGCCCGTGTTCATCATGTAATCCTTGCGGAGTCTTTGGAGCAGTTCGAGGCGCTGCAGGAGGCGTTTACCCCCTGCTGTACGCATTTAACAACCGCAGGACGTCCCCACATCTATGCAGACGGGGAGACGATTGCACGGATTGCCCATGAAAACGGATGTCTTATAGGCCC
>JAUNXT010000050.1:2891-6172 GCA_030539655.1 Methanocorpusculum sp. | reverse complement strand
CCGTCAACTACACTCCGGCAAAGAGCAAACACGTTTCCGGGATAAAAGAACACTCAGAATAAAAAAAAGGTTACTGGTTTTCCGGGTTGAACATCTCTGCCCAGAAAACCGTCGCTACAAAGAACAGGCCGACTACGAGAATCAGACCGATAACTGCGCCAATGATTGTTCCTGCAACCGGAATCAGTGAAAGTAATCCTACAATAAGTCCGATAATCACGCAAAGAATGATCGTTGCGACAAAGAGAACAAGAATTCCCAGCAGAATCTTGTACCACTTTGCCTGGCCAATCATCGCAAAAATCTCCTTGAAGTGGAATGCTGCACCAAACTTGCCCTGAACAGCGAAGTTAACAACAGCAGGCATCATGAAGATAGAGAAGAAAATGGCCAGGATGAGAATAAGAACTGCCCATAATCCAAATCCGGCAATAATTCCCCAGATAGCGTCAGGACCTGCAGTAATGGTTGCAAGCTTGTCAAGTCCGACCAGTGCGGCGCCTCCGGCGATGGAGGCAATGATAGTGACAATCACCGTGATAATCTGGTAAATCAGCGTGATGACTAAAAGCTGGAATCCTCTGCCAACGTTTCCGAGAAGACTAAAGATTTTTTCTTTTCTGCCGTACAGCTTGACTGCTGTTCCGTATATGAACAGGTCAATCAGAATGCTCACGACAAAAAGAATAATACCAAGTGCAGCATTTCCTGCTGCGAGGGATGTCACTGCACCGGCGACAGCAGCCGCTGCCGCGATAAACACAATGGTAAGCAGAAGCCACTGACCTAAGTGTTTGAATGGGTAGGAGATACCCTTTCCAAGTGATGCAAATATTTTTGCAGACATAAATTACGTCACCTCTTTTAGTGAACAGTATCATTTTTGACTGTTGTATATAAATATATTTTGGTTGGATGTTTGTGATTTTACTGATTTTCAGAGGAAATGCCTCTGAATCACCGTATGTGCAGCCGGAGCTGAAAAACTCAAAAAGAGCATCGGAAAAAGAAAACAAAAAAGTGACTGCGGAAATGACAGAGACCGGTCTATCCTCCCGCAAAGAGTGCGCACAGGATGCCGTAAGCAACGAACAAAGCAGTGACCACCCAGACTGACGGGTGTACTTCTTTTATCTCACGCTTACAGATTTTAATGAGGGTATAGGTGAGAAAACCTGCTGCAATACCATCAGTTATGTTGTAACAGAATGCCATGAATATTGCTGAAAAGAAACACGGGATTGCCACCTCAGGTTTATGCCACTCAAGTTCAGTAATCGGTTTGAGCATCATAATTCCGACAAGAATCAGAACAGGAGCTGTTGCCGCCCCCGGAACAACCGTTGCAAACGGAACCAGCAGGATACAGGCAGCAAAACAAAGCGCCGTCACAACGGCAGTAAGACCGGTTCTTCCTCCGGCCCCGATACCTGCTGCGGATTCCACAAAGGTAGTTATATTGGAGGTTCCGACCACAGCACCGACAGTTGTTGCAGCAGCGTCCGCAATTAATGCACGCTCTGTTCTCGTCCGGAATCTCTTACCGGTCTTCATCGCGGCAATTTCCTCATCGCTGAAAAGATTCGTTTCACGACCTGCTCCTATAATAGTTCCAATTGTGTTGAACAGATCAAGGAACGCGAAAAGGAGAATTGTCAGAATAATAAACGGAATTCTCGTCGGGTCCGCAAAGAGAGACGGAATACTCGCTGATGTGAAGACAACCCCGAGAGTTTCCGGCAGCTGGGTAAAAGCTTCGGTGATGCTGATTGATGTATCAATGGATGTCACACCAAAGACAGGAATCAACCCGATTAAGGTCGTTGCAATAATACTGATAAGAAAAGCTCCCTTAACCTTCAGAACCGCAAGAATGATTGTGACCACAAGACCAATCAGAAAGAGCCAGAGTACCGGGTCTGATGCAAGACCTGCCCAGTTTACGGCAGGTGCCCCGCCGCTCATCTCTATAAAATTAACATTTTTGAACCCAAGATACGCAATGAAAAGACCAATCCCGCATCCGATAGCTGTCCTTAATATCTTTGGAATAGAGGAAATAAGATACGTCCTGAGTTTTGTCATGGTAATTACGAGACTTAATATTCCGCAGATAAAGACCATGGACAGTGCTTCCTGCCAGGTAAAGCCGAGATAGGATACCACAGAGTAGGCAAAAAATGTATTCAGACCAAGACTTGCAGACTGTGCAAGCGGGACATTCGCAAATAAACCAAGCAGCAGACAGCCGACTACGGTTGCAATAACTGTGGCAAGGTACACTGCCCCGACGGGCATCCCCGCATCTCCCAGCACAGCAGGATTTACTGCAAGGATATATGCCATTGCAAAGAATATCGTAACCCCTGCAAAGACTTCGGTAGATACTTTTGTTTTGTATTCCGTCAGATGAAAAAATTTACTAATTGACACGAATACCTTTCTCCGGAATTTCTCTCATCCCCGCAGAAACATCTTCTCAAGATCATTCTTTGAAAGAGTAACCACGGTGGGCCTTCCGTGCGGGCAGGTGTAGGGGGACTCGGTTTTTGCAAGCTGATGCAAAAGCTCTTCCATCTGCTGCTTTGTAAGAGCAGTATTCCCCTTTACAACCGCACGACATGCTGCAGTTTTAAGCACCCTGTCTAAAACACGCTCAGGATTTTTCTCTGCAGCCCCTGACGCTTCGGCAATGATTTCATGTACAACCTCGGGGCTTCCAAGCTTTGAGGAGATGACCGGGACAAAACGGACTGCAAAGACTCCCTCTCCGAACGGCTCAATCACATACCCGGCCTTTTCAAGGACAGGTAAAATATCCGGAAGAGCTGCCGATTCGGCGCGGGACAAGGTCAGGGTGACAGGTACTAAAAGCTCCTGTCCTGCTTTTTCCCCGCGGGATTTTTTCAGCAGGGCATCATACATAATCCGCTCATGCGCTGCGTGCTGGTCGATAATCAGCAGATTGTCATCTGCATCCTTTGCCAGAATGTACGTGCCGCCAATCTGCGAAATCACCTCCGGGATGGGAAAAGATGAGGGAAAATTCCCTGAAATTCCCGCAAGAATCCGTTCCGTCTTCTTCAGCTGCTGTTCGGTTTTCCTCGGTGTGGAGTACGTCGGGGTGTAATGCATCTGTGTGTATGATGATGCATATCCTGTCCTGCTTTCACCGATTGCCGCTGCATGCTCCCGCTCCATAGCAGACAGATACTTTGTATCCTCATTGTCCGGAGGATGTGAGGTAAGAATTGATGCCACAGTCTCTTCCAGCGTGGATG
>JAUNXT010000050.1:0-2791 GCA_030539655.1 Methanocorpusculum sp. | reverse complement strand
GATGCTTTAGGTCTCAGGTCAGCTGATTTACCAGAAGCGGATTTTTCAGAGGGGGATTTTTCAGCGGAGGATTGTTCCGTGGATAGTGTTGCCTGCATACCCGCTACTGCAGGCTTTTCCGCAGAAAAAACTCCCACTTCATGGAGTGCGCAGTACACCGCATCCTGTACGGCTGATGCGACCTCACGCTCCCGTGAGATTCTCACCTCGCGTTTTGTCGGATGGACATTGACATCCACCTCCCGCAGGTCAACTGATATATCCAGAAACGCCGCAGGGTACATTCCTTTGGGAAGAAGTGTTCCGTATCCTTCACGCACCGCCCACTGAATCGTGCGTGACACAACCTGGCGGGAGTTGATGGTAATATAAAACCGTGAGGGAGTAGGGCGCATCTCAATTCCGGGTCTTGTAATCCATCCGGAAACGGATGCTGCCGCGTTCGAGGCGGAGACCGGAATCAGCTGTTTTGCAAATCCTGTGCCGAACACCGCTGCCACTGTATCCGTATAGCTTCCGGTCCCGTAGGTTCTGAACCGCTCTTTTCCGTTGAAAAGGAGCGTAATTGAAACATTCCGGTGGGCAAGAGCGAGACGCTCTGTCATATCATAGATGTGCGAAAGCTCCGTTGATATGGACTTCTGGAACTTTTTCCGTGCGGGGGTGTTGTAGAAGATGTCTTCTGCGGTGATGACGGTCCCTTCAGGGGCGCCTACTGCTGCCTGCTTTATGAGTGTTCCCCCGTGGATTACAATCTGCACCGCTTCAGGAGAGGTGCTTTCCCGCTCCTTCGAGGTGAAAGTTACCCTGGAAACAGCGGCAATACTTGCAAGCGCCTCGCCGCGGAATCCTAATGTTCCTATGTGGTCAAGGTCGTTCGGATTTTCGATTTTACTTGTTGCGTGCTGACGGAAGGCAAGAACGGCATCTTCTGCACTAACCCCGCAGCCGTTGTCTGAAACAGAGATTCCTGTGATGTTCTTCGAATCCGAGCGGATGTCGACAGAGATTCTGTCCGCACCCGCATCGATGGAGTTTTCAACGAGTTCTTTGACAATCGACGCGGGGCGCTCTACGACCTCACCTGCAGCGATACGGTTTACTGTTTCCTCATCGAGGACATGAATCCTGCTCATGGTTTCTTCTCCTGAAGGCTTTTGAGTTCGCTGATAAACATAAGGGCCTGCATGGGTGTCATCGTATCCGGATTTGCCTCGCGGAGACGCTCTTCTACCGCAGACGGTGCGGATTCCTGAGCGGGTTCGCTTACAAGAAGCATCTGCGTGTAGTATTTCTGCCCTCCTGATGCTGCATCTTCCCTGAGTGCGGCTTTCAGTATTTCTTCCGCACGAACGAGCACTTTTTTAGGCACGCCCGCTATCTTTGCGACATGGATTCCGTAGCTTCTGTCCGTTGCTCCGGGGATGAGTTTTCGAAGGAATGTGATGTCGTGGCTGTCCTCCTTTACCGCGAAATGATAGTTTTTGATGCGCTTTAACTCGGATTCCATCGAGATTAACTGATGGAAGTGCGTTGCAAACAGTGTCCTCGGCCCCATTCCTCCTTTTCCGTGCAGATATTCAAGGACCGCCCGTGCAATCGCATATCCGTCAACAGTGCTTGTGCCTCTCCCGATTTCATCTAAGAGAATCAGACTCCTCTCCGTTGCATTGTTTAAAATCCCCGCAAGTTCGAGCATCTCAACCATGAAGGTACTCTGTCCCCCTGCAAGGTCATCGGATGCGCCGACTCTTGTAAACACGCGGTCCACAATACCTATCCGTGCAAACCGTGCGGGAACAAAACATCCGGTCTGCGCCATGATGCAAATCAGGGCAACCATGCGCATATACGTGGATTTTCCTGCCATATTTGCGCCTGTGAGGATTAGAATCTGTTTGTCATCCGCACTCATCTCGGTGTCATTGGGGACATAGCCTCCAGGGACCGCATTTTCCACAATCGGGTGCCTCCCGTCACGGATTAAAAGCTCCGGTTCCAGAGCAAGTTCGGGGCGCACATAGCCGTTTGTAAGCGCCAGGTCTGCAAATGATGCGGCACGGTCGATGATGCCCACAGCAGACGCCGCCTGCTGGATGGAGGATACAAAGCCCCGCAGGGTTTCGATGAGCGACTCATAGAGCTGGATTTCAAGTGCGAGTGTCCGTTCATCTGCCTGGGCTATGAGTGCTTCACGTTCGCGAAGGGCAGGGATGGTGAACCGCTCGCCGTTTGCCGTTGTCTGCTTGCGCTCATACTCCGCTGGTACCTTGTCGAGATTGGATTTGGTCACCTCGATATAGTAGCCGAAGACATTGTTGTAGGCGATTTTGAGCGAACGGATGCCGGTCTTTTCCCGTTCCGTATTCTGCAGGTCGGCAATCCATGACCTGCCGTTTGCGATAATGTCGCGAAGTTTATCCAGGTCTGCGGAGTAGCCCGCACGGATGACATTTCCGTTTTTGTACACTGCAGGAGGCTCATCGGCAATTGCAGAGTCAATGAGGTCTGCCGCCCCTTCAAATGAGGGAATCGCATCCGCTGCCTCTTTTAAGATACCTGATGCACCGGTGACTGCGGATATAAGAGCCGGAAGCTCCCGCAGACTGGCGGATAATGCAAGCAGGTCCTGCGGTCTTGCGTTTCCGAATGCAATGCGGCCTCCGATGCGTTCAATATCCGAGAGGTGCGAGAGAATCGTCCGAACATCGGATAAAAGAACGGGATGTTCCGTAAAGTGCTGAACCGCATCGAGGGACCGGTTAATCTTTTCAGGGGATGTCATCGGCCG
>JAUNXT010000049.1 GCA_030539655.1 Methanocorpusculum sp. | reverse complement strand
TGCAAAAACCGCTGCGGTCTTTGTGCCTTCGGGAGAAAAGAGTCTGATGCGGACGTGTTCTTTTACGATGGCGAGGAGCTTCGCGAACGTGTCCAAAAAGCACGGAATGAACACGTCTCAGAGGTATGCTATCTCTCAGGGATTCACCCCTCGTTTACCATTGAGTCGTATGAGAAGATTATCCGGATGTTCCATGAGGAGATTCCCGGGATTCATGTCCACGGCTGCAGCCCGGATGAGATTTTGTACGCGGCAGGACGGAGCGGAATTTCCACCAGGGATGCCTTAATCCGCCTCAAAGCAGCAGGACTTAACTCGGTCCAGGGGACTGCTGCAGAGATTCTGGATGACGGGGTGCGGCATGTCATCTGCGAAAAAAAGCTCTCCTCTGATGACTGGTGCAGAATTATCCGCGAGGCGTCGTCCCTTGGATTCCGTTCAACCGCGACGATGATGTACGGCTCAATAGAGACAAATGCACAGCGGGCGCATCACTTAGGAATTATCCGCGGACTGCAGGACGAGACAGGAGTTTTTACCGAGATGGTTCCTCTTGCATTTCTCCATAAAAATACGCCGCTTGCAAAGGCGGGGCTTGTCACCCACGGCTCATTCGGACGCGAGGACCTTCTGATGACTGCGGTACTCCGGCTCTTTTTAGACAATATCGATAACATCCAGGTCCCCTGGACGAAGATCGGGAAAAAGACAGCGGCTTTATGCCTTTGTGCGGGCGGAAACGACCTCGGAGGCACGATGTTCTCCGACCCTCTGTCACGGACGGCAGGGGCAGACGAGGAGGCGGACTTTTTCAGCCCGGAGGATATGGAGCTGATGTGCCGGGACCTCGGACGGCGGCTTTGTGAGCGGGATACGCTGTACCGGCTGCTGTAGGAGAATAGGGAAAGACCGGCCTTCGAAGGACTGACCATCGCAGACAGTCTGTCCAAAGACACGGGCGGGTGTTTTCGCGGTTGCTGTAACTTAGGTGCAGGTATTTCTGACGGACTGTAACTGACAGTGCGGGTGTTTTTGCGGATGTTGTAACTGACAGTGCGTATGGGCAACAAGCACCCGCGGAAAGGACCCACGGGCACCTACTGAATCATCTTCATGAGCTCCGGAAGACTTCCTGCAGCCCTTGCCCCGCGCTGTACCAGCTCATCGCACAAAGTCTTTGCACGCCCTCCGGCAAAATCCGTCACAGAGCCTAAGATATACACCGGCTTTTTTACATCCAGCAGAACTGAAAGATTCTCCAGATTTCCGGGACCCACAGGCATCCCTGCAAGAACCACTGCATCAGAATCATCTATCAGATCACGCATCTTTGAGGCTGAACCGCTGCTCACCGCAGCAAACGGCGGCTCAAACACCCCGCGGATACCAAGCGTCTGTGCCGCTGCCGCATCCGAATCATTCAGGGACAAGACACCTGCAGAGACTGCAAAACCCCTGAGGGCAAACGCATAGAAAAGCTCCGTCCCCGACCCTCCGCCGGAGATGACATGGATGCGTTTTGAACCAGGGTTTGAAAACACCCCGTACTCGGGAACAAGATAGGGTCTCCCGGTCAGCGGATGGGAAGATACAATCATCCGGACCGAAAAAATGTCATAGACCATCTTCGGGGTAAGCACCTCAGCAGGTGTCCCCGTTGCCTTAATGCAGCCCTTATTCATTAACACGAGCCGGTCGCAGAACGTTGATGCCAGATTTAAATCATGGAGAACACACACAACAGTAATCTCCGGCGTAAGACTTTTGAGCATCTGTAAAATCTCAATCTGGTGGCAGACATCGAGATGGTTTGTAGGCTCATCGAGCAGAAGAATCTTCGGCTGCTGGGCGATGGTCTTCGAGATTAAGACACGCTGCCGCTCGCCGCCGGAGAGCTCTGTTATCAGCCGGTCTTTGAGATGGTTTACCTGCGTAAAGCGCATCGCCTCATCCACGATTTTCAAATCCTCCTCCGTCAGGGGCTTAAGTCTTCCCGCATACGGGTGCCGCCCCATCATCACGATATCCTTTACCTGAAAGGAAAATGCGGTATCTGTTGCCTGATTGACACAGCCCACAAACTTTGCAAACTCCCTTGCGTCATACGAGTCGAGCTCCTTTCCCTCGATGAGAACCGTCCCGGTATCAGGCTTTAAAATCCTCGTCATTGACCTAAGAAGCGTCGTCTTTCCGCACCCGTTCGGCCCGAGGATTCCGACAAACTCCCCCCTCTCAACGGAAAGCGAAAGATCTCTGATAACCGTATGCTCTCCATAGCCTACGGTAATGCCGCGGACATCAATACAGCTCATACCTTCGTCCTCCTGCGTAAAAGATAGATAAAGAATGGAGCACCGAGGACGGCTGTTATGATACCTACCGGAAGCTCGGTCGGAAGAGACCGTGACAGGGTGTCTGCGAGCACCAGAAGGATAGCTCCGGCAAGCATCGATGCGGGGAGAAGGATTCTGTGGTCAGGGCCCGTTAACAGGCGTATAATGTGCGGGATGATAAGCCCCACAAACCCGATGCACCCGGCAATCGAGACCGCGATGGCGGTGATAAATGCAGAGATGAGAAGAAGAATGCGTTTGGTTCTTTCCGTGGAGATTCCAAGGTGTACCGCCTCCTCTTCACCAAGCGATAAGACATTAAGGTCACGTGAAAAAATAAACAGAACAAGAGCTGCTGCAAGGATGAAAAGACCCAGCAGCACATCACTCCAGTACACATTCCAGAATCCTCCCATCGTAAAGAACATAATCTGTTTTATGTTGCTTCCGGCGCTGTAGATAAGAAATGAAAGGATGGCAGAGAGGAGAAGAGATACAGCGATACCGGTTAAAAGCAGGGTTTCAACAGCAACTCTTCCGTTGCGTCTCGATGCAAAATAGACAAGAACCGTTGACCCGAGAGACCCTATGAAGGCGAAGACCGGCTGCAGGAATCCACCGAGTGTTACAATGGAGAATGCAGCACCAAGTGACCCGCCTGCACTTGTTCCGAGAAGGTACGGGTCTGCCATCGGGTTTCTGAAAATCCCCTGCATTGTACATCCTGCAGCAGCGAGTCCCGCCCCGACAATCGCAGCGCCGAGAATACGCGGAAGTCTCACATCTATCAGGAGTTTGTGAATCATCTCCGGGGTATAGGAGAACAGTTCAGTGCCTGATACGCCAATGAAAAGCGAGAGTCCGGCGGCGGCTGTGAGAATTATGAGGAGGATTGGAAGCAGGGCAGCAGGATGTTTTAACATTTTTATTACATATCCTTCAATTTATTTGTTTTAATACATTTATTTTGAATTATATTAAAACTACTGATTTGGCGGCAGGGCAGACTGGATGATACAGCAAATATTAAAGCCGGCATCCGCTCGGGCTGTTTGGATAAAATCCCTTTCGTTTATTCTGTTTTTTCAGAAAAACAGAGTGGTTTTTCGGCAGATGACAACATCATTCACCGCTTTCAATGGTGTTTTTTGGGAAAATCAGCACGTTATTCGTTTAAAATTTTTTTGAGTTTCTCACACGCCGCGCATATCCGGTTGCCGGTCGGCTCCCCGCAGATTTCACAGGGGTGCAGCAGTGTCTTTTCTCCTTTCTTCTCAGGAATGCGGGAGAGCAGCTCCTCCTGACCTTCGGCTATCTTAAGAAGTGTTCCCGGATGTTCATACTCCAGTTCTCCAAGCCACGTCCTAACATCCCGTCGCAGGGCATACTTTGTATACGGACACTCGGGAAGGGGGTGCAGAAGCCGGTTCACCAGTCCGTAGGCTACAACCGACCGCTCCGTTGACCGGCAGAGCGGTTTTATCCGCGGAATAAAAAAGTCAGCTGAGTTCGAGTTAAACTGCCCGGTTATCCGGGTAATATCTCCTCTCAGATAATTCATCACAACCGACTGCGCCTCATCGTCCAGACAGTGACCGGTGGCAATCCTGTCTGCATCCATCTCACGTGCCGCAGTGTTTAAGATACGGCGCCGCAGAGTCCCGCAGACGGAACATGCCCCTTCCGGATGCTTTTCGAGGAGTTCATCGAGAGTCTTTCCGCAGAATCCGGAAAAGGAAAGGATTCTGTGTTCGATGCCAAGCGCCTGCACAGTCCGCTTCGCCTCGGCTATGGTGTCGTCGCGATAGCCAGAAATGCCTTCATCCACCGTAATGGCGATGAGTTCAGTGTCCGGAAGAAGTTTTGCGAGCACCGTTAGCAGAACCGTGCTGTCCTTCCCGCCGGAAAATCCTACACAAATCCGCATCCCGGGCTTTGCCATCCGGTACTTCAGAATAGTCTCCAGGACACGTTTCTCAAACCGCTCCGTAAAGTGCTCCGCGCAAAGCGGACCATCCTCTGCCGCAAATACTGCAGGCCGTCCGCAGATGCTGCATCTTCCCATGGTTTACCCGCCGTGGACGATAGATACCAGCTGCACCGTATCACCGTCAGAGAGTATCTCATCTGCGGTCAGAAGCTCATCCCCGCGGGTTACGAGAATCTCATAGGGATTCAGACCGAGCGAGCGCAGCACGGACTCAACAGTCCCTGCTTTTGTCTCTTTTGCATTTCCGTCGGTAAATACAGCGGTGATCATCCGGAAAACTCTCTGGTTCGGTTTTACTCTTCAAGAGTTGCCCGGATGGCTGCTCTTACTGCATCCTCCGAGGAGCTCTTCGGATTCCAGCCAAATGATTTGAGCTTGTCGACCGAAAGCTGCATCTTCGGAACATCCCCTACCCAGCCGCGGTCGCCGCCGGTGAATTTGAATGAGACACCGGATAATCCCATCTCTTCTACCACAAGTTCAGCGATGCGTTTTACCGTCACCCAGTCCTCGGAGCCGATGTTAAAGAAGTTAAAGGTGTCATGGGAGATGGTCGGTGCAAACACAACAGCGTTTACGCATTCGCCTACCGAAAGATAGGATTTTGCCTGTGTTCCGTCGCCTAAAATCTCCAGCTCCTTCGGGTTTGCACGCAGTTTCTGCACGAAGTCATAGATAACACCGTGGGTGCTGCGGGCGCCGATGATGTTTGCGAACCGGTACACCCATGCATGCCAGCCGTACGTTGCGGCGTATGCGGAAATCATCGCCTCGCAGGCGAGTTTGGATGCTGCATAGATAGAAATCGGCACCATCGGAGAGTATGTCTCAGGGGTCGGAATCACCGATGCCTCACCGTAGACCGTCGAGGTCGAGGTAAAGACAATCTCGGATACCTCATACTCCTTCATCGCCTCAAGAACACGGACGGTGGCTGTCACATTGTTCTCGTACACCTCACGTGACTTTCTGGCGGACCCGCGGACATCCGGGTCTGCTGCTATATGGTAGACGCGGTCCGCTCCTTTGAACTGCTCCTGCCATCCGTCAGCAAGCAGGTCGCACTTCACAAAGGTAATCTTTCCTTCAGCGTTTTTCAGATTCTCCATCCGTCCGGCGGCCATTGAGTCAATGACCACTACCTCACATCCCTGTGAGACCAGCAGGTCTGTCAGATGTGAGCCGATAAATCCTGCGCCTCCTGTTACAATACACTTCATTTTATGCACCTCTCAGTGCTGCATCGATGGCTTTTGCTGCTTTCTTTGCGGTACCCATGGAAAGAATGACGGTTGCAGCCCCGGTTGCTGCATCTCCTCCCGCATAGACATTGGAGATGCTGGTCTTTCCGTTCTCATCGACCGTGATACTTCCGTTTTTGTTCAGCTTAAGACCCGGAAGCATCCGCAGAAGAAGCGGGTTCGGTCCCTGTCCGATAGCTACCACCACAACATCTGCGGGAACGGTGAAGTTGCTTCCCTCAATTACCGAGAATGTGCTTCTGCCGTCCGCTCCTGCCTCTCCGAGCTGCATCTTTACGGCTTCAACGCCGGAGAGTGCATTGTTTTCTCCGAGGAACTTTACCGGATTTGTCTTCGTCATAAAGTGTACTCCCTCTTCTTTTGCGTGGCGGACCTCATCAAGACGGGCAGGCATGTCCTTTTCGCTTCTGCGGTACATCAGCGTAACATCAGCACCGGTGCGCCGTGCAACACGTGCCGCATCCATTGCAACGTTTCCGCCGCCTACGACAACCACCTTGAGGCCGAGCTTTACCGGGGTGTCCTGCGCGGGGAAGCGGTTGGCTCCCATCAGATTGATTCTTGTCAGATACTCGTTAGCCGAGTAAACGCCCGGA
>JAUNXT010000017.1 GCA_030539655.1 Methanocorpusculum sp. | reverse complement strand
GCCGGCTGGTCCGGAAGGAAATACTTCTCCGCGGGGTTTCTTACCATCGGATTGATGAGTGAAATCACAATCTTGTTCTCAAAGGCTGATGCTCCGATTGTGTCAATCGTAGACTGGATTCTCTCAAACGGAAGTGAAAGAATCAGAATGTCCGCGGAACAGACATCCGCATTTGTACCTCCGGTACAGGTCGTCTTGCAGCATCCGCGTTCCGCGAGGCAGGCAGATACGCCGTCTGCTGCTGCCTGTGCTTTGTCCGCTCCGCGGGAGCCGATAGCGACATCGAACTTTCCTCCAAGACATATTCTGCGGGCCAGACCTTCTCCAATATTTCCGGTTCCTCCTAAAATGGCAACTTTCTTCATCTAAGATACCTCATCTCCCCGCAAATCCCTGCGGGGTTTGGTAGTATCTATATTTGTCGTTCTTAGATATAAAATGAAGAGGTGGAGACGGACAAAAGAGGCCGGTACCGGCGGTCCGGCTTTGAAGAAAGCAGCTGCCTGTGAACAGTAGGTCCTGCAGTGCTGCCGGACGGTCGGATGATGTGGACCCCTGCAAAACCTGCAGGTCCCCATATTTGCGGCGAGATAAAGATATACAGGTCCGCAAACGAAACAAAGATTACACTTCGGGAACAAACTACTATAAATATGAATCAGGAAGAGCTGACCGCAATCGTTGATGCATACCCGGCAAAGATGGAGTATGCCTTAGCGATGCTTCAGGACATGCAGCACAGATTCGGCTGCGTCCCGCGTGAAGGAATAACCGCCGCAGCATCCCGCCTTTCCTGCCCGGAATCACACCTCTACTCGATGGTCACCTTCTACAAAGCCCTCTCCCTTACCCCGAAAGGAAAACACATCATAAAAGTCTGCAACGGCACCGCCTGCCACATCAGAAAATCCATTGACCTCGCAGAAGATATATGCGAAACCCTGTCCATCCGCCCGGGCGGAACCACAGCAGACGGCTTTTTCTCCCTCGAACTGGTAAACTGTGTCGGAGCCTGCGCCTTAGCCCCTGTGATGCTCATTGACAACACCTACTACGGAAATCTGACACGAAAAAAACTTAAGAAAATACTGGCATCCTATCTGGAGGAAAAACCATGAAAAAAGAGATTCTGGTCTGCTGCGGCCCCGGGTGCGCCGCGGGAGGGAGTTTTAAACTCGCGGAAAACCTGAAAGCCGCTGTAAAAGCATGTGCGGCAGAAGCAGACATCGTCTGTCAGGTGGAATCCACCGGCTGCAGCGGCATGTGCGAAATGGGCCCAATCGTTCGCATCATGCCCGATGATATCATGTACTACCGGGTAAAGCCAAAGGATGCGGATGAAATTGTCGAAAAAACCATTCTCAAAGAAGAACTCATCGAACGCCTGCTCCTGAAACATGATGACGGAACGGTTGCAGTCCACCAGAATGACAATCCCTTCTACGCGAAGCAGACCAAAGTCGTCCTGCGAAACACCGGCATAATAAACCCGAAAAAAATCGATGCATATATCAGCCGCGGCGGTTATGAGGCCCTGAAAAAGGCCCTTTCCATGACACCCGACGGGATCATATCCGAGGTCGAACGCTCCGGTCTTCGCGGCAGAGGCGGCGCCGGATTCCCGACCGGAAAAAAATGGCGGAGTGCCGCCTCCTTTAACGGGGAACCGAAGTATGTCGTCTGCAACGGAGATGAGGGCGACCCCGGGGCATTCATGGACGGGGCACTTTTAAACGGAGACCCGCACAGCATCATCGAAGGGATGGTCATCTGTGCCCTGGCTGTCGGCGCAGAACGCGGCTACCTCTACATCAGAGATGAGTACACACTGGCCTTAAACAGCATGACACATGCCTTAAAAGCCGCGGAAGAGCGGGGCTTTATCGGGGAAAACATTTTAGGTACCGGGAAAAAATGTGTTTTAAGCATCGTTCGCGGCGGAGGGGCGTTTGTCTGCGGGGAATCAACCGCTCTTATGAAATCCATCGAAGGAGAAGTGGGAGAGCCGCGGGCAAAATACATCCACAGTGTTGAACAGGGTCTCTGGGGCAAACCCACAGTTCTTAACAATGTGGAGACCTTTGCAAACATTCCGGTCATCATACGGGACGGCGGAGATGCATTTGCAAAGACCGGAACTGCGGGAAACACCGGAACAAAGGTCTTCTCACTCGTTGGAAAACTGCGACACACGGGACTCGCGGAGGTTCCGCTCGGAATCACCTTGCGGGAGCTCATCTGCGATATCGGAGGCGGCATGCAGGAGGGACGAAAACTCAAGGCAGTGCAGACCGGAGGACCTTCCGGCGGATGTCTTCCGGCCTCGCTCACCAACCTTCCGGTAGACTTTGACACACTCCAGAAATACGGCTCGATGATGGGGTCCGGCGGTCTTATCGTCATGGATGACCGGACCTGTATGGTTGAGTTTGCCCGCTACTACATCCAGTTCCTCTGCGGAGAGAGCTGCGGAAAGTGCACCCCCTGCCGCGAGGGGCTGCGCCACATGCGGGACATCCTGACAAACATCTGCAGCGGACGCGGAAGGGAAGGGGACATTGAACTGCTCGAAGAGATAGGAGAGATGATGCAGGACTGCTCACTTTGCGCCCTTGGAAAGACCGCACCAAACCCGGTATTATCTGCTATCCGCTACTTCCGCGACGAGTTCGAGGAGCACATAAAACACTACCACTGCCCTGCAGGCATGTGCCCGGAGCTTACCGCATTTAAAATCAACCGGGAAAAATGTGTCGGCTGCCGCCGCTGCGCCGAGGTCTGCCCGACAGGAGTTATCAGCGGAACAGGAAACGAGCCGCACTTTATTGACATCAGGGCCTGCGTCGGCTGCGGCAGGTGCCGTGATGTCTGTCCGAAAGAGGCACTTGAGACCATCCCGGTATCCCTCTGGTCACGCCGGATGATGAAAGGATCCCGCGGGTATCTGCGGTCCGTAAAAACACCGGAGGAGGATGAATAAATGCAGATAGTAATCAATGGAACTGCCTGTGAGTGTGAGACAGGAGAGACTATTCTCACCATTGCCCGGAGAAACGGCATTTTCATTCCTACCATGTGTCACCATGATAAATATCCGGGGGAAGGTGCCTGCAGACTCTGTGTGGTCGAGATTACGGAAAACGGCCGGTCAAAGGTCGTTGCCTCCTGTATCTATCCGGTAACGCATGAGATTACCGTTGAGACCGATACCGAAAAACTGCAGCGGTACCGCAGGCTTCTGATCGCCTTTATGCAGCGAAGAGCTCCAAACAGCGAGGCGATTGCAAAACTGATGGAAGAGTACGAAGTCCCCGACTACTCCCTTCGCTCGCTTCTGACCGGCAAATGCATTTTATGCGGTCTGTGCGTGCGGGCCTGCAAAAAAATCGGCATCAGTGCCATCTCAATGGTAAAACGCGGGACCGGAAAAAAAGTTTCAACACCCTATGATGAACCGTCACCGGTCTGCATCGGCTGCGGGGCATGTGCCCGTGTATGCCCTACGGGGGCGATTTTGGTGACGGAAACAGAAGACTCGCGTATCATCTGGGGACGTGAGTTTCCCAAAAAACGGCACGCGGCGGCAGGGAAAAAGGAAGAGTAATCCGGAATCAGAACCGGAAACAGAGGTCTTTCGCAGTTTAACCTCTGTATCTCCTCCATATGTATCTATACGATTTTTCGGAGCTATACCCTCCGGCACTTTTACCGGAAACGAAGACTATTAATCCGGAAAAGACTATTATTATGTATGAAAGTACTCGGTATCAGCGGCAGTCCGCGGAAAGGAGGCAACACGGAGACGGTGCTTGCCGCATTTATGAAAGGTGCAGAGGATGCGGGAGCGGAGACCAAAATCGTCCGGATTGTCGACCTGTCCTATAAAAACTGCAGGGGATGCAACGCCTGCTGCAAAAAAGGCGTGTGTGTTTTATCCGACGACATCACCCCTCTGTTAGAAGAGGTTTTGTCGGCAGATATTCTGGTGCTTGCATCGCCAATCTATTCCATGACGGTGAGTGCGGATATGAAAGGATTCATCGACCGCGGTCAGGTGCTGTGGGCCAGGAAGTTTATCACCAAAACCCTGAAGTTCAGCGACGAACATGTAAAAAGCCACATCGGAGTGTTCCTCTCAACCTCAGGAAAAGACATACCCCATGTATTTGATGCGGCATTTCCGGTCGTGAGAGCCTTTCTCCATGACGCGGGATTTTCCTATAAGGATAATGTGCTCTTCCCCGGAATGGATGAAAAAGGCGGGGCAAAGGTCTGGACGGAAAGTTCTGATGAAGCATACGCCCGCGGAAAAGAGATTGCAGAACGGCTGAAATAAAATCAGGAGAGAACGGGACAGTCACAGGGTGAGGAATCTGGGCTGTTTACGGGCATCCCCGCCGGACCTGGTGCGGCAGCCCGCGTACCCGGGCTGAGAAGAAAGTAAGGAATTCTGAATAACTTCCCCCCTTTTTTGTGCCGGACATACTGCATTCAGCCCCATCATTCAAAATCCCTATAATATGATAAATCCAATATAATAACCACGTTATGGCATCCTCCATCATAGACACCAGGAGAAAGCGGGCATCATTCTGTTACGACAGGATAGGGCCTGCCGGAGAAACGATAGCATTCGGCACCTATCCGTTCTCCCGCTGCATACAGCACCGAAAACTCTCCCTCTCCTTTGAAGACGACGGAGGCATCATCCGCTACCACAGACTCTTTGCCGGAAAAACCATTGAGGCAAACATTGCATCCGGAAACAGAGAGTACACCATCATGCCTTCCGCCCCGCTTCATCTCCCGAAGCCTGTAACAGACTTCCTGCAGATACGCTTCGATGAGATAGCAATCGAACCAGGAGCAAAAACCGTCATCTTCGTAACAGCCCCGCTGGAAATTGCAGTAACACTCAAAGCGGAAAATGCTGCGGCAAAAACCCTTGACGTCTTCAGCTTTGCAAAACCAAAGTTTGCCCTCTACGGAACGGCAACCCGCGGGGTCATCACCCGTTTCATCAGATCACCGGTTTCGTCCGTTCCGGTGCCGGTGAAAAACTACAAAGAGTTTCTATTGCGCCTCGAAATAGAAAACACGGCTGATACATGGGCGTCCATCGGGCGTGTCATTTTGTTTATGAAAGGATTATCCCTTTACTGGGACAGTGCAAGTGTTGCCGCCTGTGCATCAGTGTCAATCATCAACACTGAAACAGCAGTTGTAACCTGTGAAGATACGCCTCTCAGAAAAGACATGACACGTGCCGAAACACTCTACCGGTCGAGAAGAGTGGATGAGTTCTGTAACGTCAAAGGCGTGGTATCTGAGAATACATTTACGATGGACATGGGGCTGAAATAACATGGCAGAGACAGATATTCTCGCGACACAGGCCCCCGCAGCAGCAGTCCCTGCAGCAGATGCCCCTGCATCTGTCTCATCCTCCTCTCTCATTGGTGAGCTTGGAAAACTCTTCGACGGCGGGCTTACCGGAAACGTGATTCTGGACTTCAAACTTATCGGGGACTTCACCATCGGAAACCTGCTTGCCGTCATCCTCATCACGATTCTGGTAATCGTCGCATCCAGGGTAGTGTCCCGCCTCTTACGGCGCGGACTTTCCGGAAAGGTTGATGCGAAAAACATCGACGGACTTGTCAAACTCGTATGCTGGATAATCTTTTTCATCGGCCTCTTAATTGCAAGCCCGCAGCTTCACATTGATTTATCAGGTCTCTTAGTCGCAGGAGGAGTAGTCGGTGTTGCTGTCGGATTTGCAAGCCAGAACACCCTGTCAAACTTTATTGCCGGCATTCTGCTGATGATAGAACGGCCGATTGGTATCGGGGATGAAATAAATATCGCAGATTCGGAAGGGTATGTTGAATCCATCAGTCTTTTGTCCACAAAGATAAAAACCTATGACGGCGATATTCTCAGAATCCCGAACTCCACGGTCTTTTCCGCAAATATTACCAACCTTGTGACAAATGTTGCCCGCAGATTCACCTACAGCATTGACATCAGATACACCGACGATGCCGATACAGCAGTGAAAATCATCCGGGAAACCGCCCTCCAGAATCCGTATATCCTGACCGAACCGGCTCCGTCTATTTACGTAAATGAGCTCGGGGCACACGGCATCAATATTCTGGTCAAGCTCTGGTCTCCGTCCCAGTACTGGTGGGATGCCAAGATAGAAGTGCTCTGGACCCTCTTTAAGGCACTAAGGAAAGGTGGTATTGACATTCCGTTCAACCAGTTAACACTCTGGTACGGTGAGGATGATGCAGCAAAGCTGCAGAACAACCTCGATACCGATAAGTCCGCGGCAGAGATTATCGGGCATAAGAAGGAAGAAAGGATGCTTTATGAAAAGCAGTGATGCAGACGTCTTTTCCCGGGCCGTTTCAGATGCCGCGTCTCCTGACATGGAGGTCAGGCGTGCCGCGGAGGATGTGCTTGCGGCAGAGATTGTATCCTCTCCCGACCGCATAGGAGATGTCATCGAAGCAATCCGGATGGGAGATGTGACATCCCGCTGGTATCTCTCACGTGCCCTGATTAAAGCAGGGGATATTATGAACGGGAGTGATGACTTAATTGTAGCTCTCATCGGGCATGCTGCAGGCGAGGAGGACTCTGAGGTGCTGCGCTACATCGGGGCTGTCCTTGCATCGTTCGGGGAAAAAGCGGTTTCTCCTCTTATATCCCTGTTTTCCCTGGAGAATCCGAAGGCACGCGGGATGGCAGCGTCTGCCCTGGAACGAATCGGACAGCCTGCTCTGGAGGAACTTCTGGCAGCGGCAAAATCGGATAACCCCTCCGTTCGCATCTGTGCGGGGCTTGTTCTCCAGAAAGGCGGAGTGTATAAATACTAAGCACCTCTTTTCTGCTTTGTTTTTTGTGAACGGTTTTTGTGCCCATGAATTATTAAAAAAATAAAAACCGGATTGTTAAAAAAATAAATTGAAGAATTAGACTGAAGAATTATATACAGTCTCTTAAGTAGAATTTATAGGGCCCGAGATTTCCACCGTAGTTTCCGGCAGAGATCATTACAACTCCGGGGATTGTGCATGCGGTCTGAATACCCGCCCGCATCGCATTTTTGACCGCTGTTTCGTTTACGCCGTTGATGACAATCTCAAAGACTGCTTTTACGCCGTTGGGGACATTGGTCTTTAATCCCTTTTCAATCACCGCTTCACGAATCGTCGGACAGTATTTTTCATTCGTTGAAGCGGTCATAAACTTATAGAACTTTGACCCGACCTTTGAACCGGACGATACCACGCCTCCGGGGAACGGAGTAATTGCACCGTACACATCCTTGATTGCCTCCGCAGCAACGCTTGCCGCGGTAAGGGCTGCCATCTGTGAATTCCCGAGCACGAAGAAGTTTCCTCCCGCAATTGCCCGGATGGCGCTTACCTCCTCCTCGATAACAAAGTTTCCGCCCATAAGCGGGATGGACCAGCAGTCAATATCTCCGACTTTTACCTTCTTTTCAAACTTGTCACCGAAATAATGGAGCTTTACGGGGAGAGTGAGATACTCTGCATCCGGATTTTCCATCTCAACATGTCCGTTGAATACGGCGGTTGTCGGAACAGGCATGATACAGTCTGATATGCGGGATAAGACCTGTTCCTTGATGGCGCTTTTCTTCGAGCAGATGAGAATCGAGTAGCCCGGCCGGTGGTCAGGAGTGGTATTTGGCGGAAGATATGCTTCAATACCCGCCTCACAGGGACAGCGGATGGTGGATGAGGCAAAACCGGTTGCCTCCGTTGCCGCCCAGAACGCCCAGTCCTTGGTTGCAGCGGTGATGATAATGCGTGCAGCCCAGACATTGAAGGCTTCTGCATAAGTGTCTTCGATGGTGACTCCGTTTATTTCCATAGTACTTATGTATTGGTTATGAAGTGTATTAAGTCTGATGGAAGACGGAAAACTCCTCGGCATTCAAAAAAAGAATTGTTTCAGGGATATTTCCCGGAATTATATCTTATGCCCGCATTCCGGACAGAATTTGGAACCTGCGGGTATTTTTGCTCCGCACTCCGGACAGAATGCGGCAGCAGCCATCTTCTGACCGCACGAGGGACAGAACTTAGCCCCTGCAGGAAGAGCTGCACCGCAGGCAGGGCACACCGCCCCTCCTGCTGCGGCACCAGCGCCTGCAGCAGCCCCTGCCGGTGCTGCGCCGAACGGAGCCGGTTGACCGGACATACCCTGCTGCATTCCCTGCATCATCATGCCGCCCATGGATGCTCCAGCTCCAAGGCCTGCACCCATCATGGCAAATCCGGCGCCTTCTCCCCCCTGGGCAGCGCCTGCACCGATGTTTTCGATTGCCTTTCCGGACTGGTACTGGATGTAATTAACACCAAGAGCGGACATAGCCCCTCTCTTGTTGATTGCCTCCTGAACCTCATCAGGCATACTGATGGTAAGTCCCGAAAACTTCATGACGGCAAGACCGTAGTTCTCGACCTCCTGAGTCAGGCGGCCTAAACAGAGCTGCTCAATCTCCCGGAGGTATGCCGGCATATCAAGGACCCCCATCTGCTTTTTGGCCTTCAGCTCACCTAAGGTGTCGTTTAAGACCATGACAATCTGACCTTTAAGCCACTCCACAACCTCTTCCGACTTCGTAATACCCTTTGTTCCCGCAAACTGGGTGATTAAAAGCATCGGGTCGGTTACTTTGTAGGAGAACTGACCGAACATGCGAAGCTGTACAACACCAAAGTCATTGTCACGGAAGGCAAGCGGCTGTGATGTTCCGAACTTGTCACGCAGTTCGCGTCTCTGGACCCAGAAGAACTCTCCTATCTGGACGTTACCGACGGTAGCCCCGATGATACGCGAAAGGACCGGCAGTGTCTGGGTGGTTAAGGCGTATCTGTCCGGACGGTCAAAGACGGCAAGCGCCTTTCCGTCGCGGAAGAAGATTCCGTACTCGTCTTCTCTTACGAGCACGTTGTCGTTTAGCATGATGTTTCGCGGGAGACGCCAGATGACATTTTCACCTTTGTAGTCTTCTACCCAGTAGAATCCCGCACGTGCGTCGGCCCCTTCAATGTCTTTTCCGGCACCGATGTTTGCACTGGTTTTTGAAAATAATCCCATGATTTTTTACTCCTTGTTACTCCACGAGAATTCCTGCCGCGGCGATGATACGCTTGTCAAGAATCCCGGAGAATTCCTGCAGGTCGGATTTAACGGCTGTCACCGTTTTCACGGTCTCTGCAAAGTTCTGTTCCGCGGCTGCATCCGCTGCCGCTTTTGCTGTGTTTCCAAGGGTATTTACCGCTGTCAGAAGGGAGAGGTCGAGTTCATAGAGTGCATTTAACTCATCCTGCTCGATTCTGACGCCGGCAGATATTCCCGAGTATCCCTGCTCTGCGTGGCGTATCTTTGCTTCAACCGCCTTTGCCTTGGTGATGACGGGCGCGATGCTGTTCATTGCATCAAGCTCGAGGGCACGTGATGCCTCCTCTCTGCAGAGTTCAAGGGGCTGCAGGATACGGTCCTTTACCGTGTCTGCTATCTGTGTTCTAAGAAGAGAGTCAGCAATACGTGCATCCTCTCTTTGCCGGTAGCCGCGGTATCCCGGGATAATCAGCTGAATCTTTTTAATCAGCCCGCGGTCTTCTTCGACTCGTTCTCGTAAATCAGTCATGTTAGTATTTTCTCCTGAGGATAGCGATGCCTGCTGCGATTCCTATAATGATGAGTGCGGCAGCAGCCAGTATTCCCCCTATGTTTCCCACGCCTGGGGCAAGGAATCTTCCGGCGAGTAATAATACGCCTATCAGGAAGAGGATTGCAGGGAACCAGGGGAAGCCTGTTTTTTTCATCACCAGGTTGATGATGCATGATACAAGGCCGATTCCGCATAAGAATACTCCGGCACACGCCCAGAAGTTAAAGAACTCCGGATTCAGCACGCCGAGGAGGATGGCAACTCCTGCCATTACCGCAACAGCAGCCCAGATAAGTGCTATGCGTTTATTGTCCTCCACGGTCATTGTCATACGGCGGTACATTGTATTAATTATTATAGGATGTGTGAAGATAAAGCATTTTGGTGGCGGGGAGTCCAGCCGAATGACAGCCGCAAATAGTATCCGCAAAGCATATAATCCCTCAGCACCAAGATAAACCTATGTCATCAGCTGAGGAAAAAAACGGAACAGAAGACACCCTCTGCTTAAAACCCGTCGGAGAAAACTCACCGGACAGAGAGCTTCTTTCAAAGATGTACGCCGAGGCCTTTCCGGCAAACGAATGGCAGCCCGGAAGCGTGGCGCTGATACAAAACACCGTATCGGACGTCTGGAAGATTGATGAATGGCTGATAATGGACGGAAGCGAGGCAATAGGACTTCTCTGCATCGTCCACTCAGAGATTCACGCCTACCTGCTCTACCTCGCCGTATCCCCGCAGTGTCAGGGCAGAGGATACGGAAGCAGAGTGCTTGGCCTGTTTAAAAAGATGTACCCCGGCCACATCCGCTTCTTCGACCTTGAAGTGCCAGACGACTCGGCCGAAAACGCCGAACAGCGCAGGGCCCGCATCCGGTTTTACGAAAGAAACGGTTATCACCTGACCGACTTCGTGTTTGAAAGCGAAGGCGTAAAACTTGTCGTAATGACAGACAGCGACAGATTTGCACTCACCGGAGAGCTTGCCGAACTCAGCGCCGCACTCGAACCGTACAGATAAAAGAAAAATCCCGTAACGGCCTGCGTCAGGCCATCTTTTTCCCTCTTTTTTTTCACCAGACGAGTCGGCTTTTTCCGGCTGCACCATAATACATAATTAATCTCAGTTACAAATTAATATAACATCTATGACACAGTTCACCTGTCCAAGGTGCGGTGCCCCGCTTGAAGCAGCAGCAGGAACGCACATTGTAATCTGTCCGAACTGTCAGACACCGACGTACATTGACAGACGCGGGGCGGTCTTCTTCTACAGGATTCCCCTCTCTGTGAGTGAAACAGAGGCAAAGCGTATCTTCAAACGCTGGTCTGCCGGTCCTTCGCTGGATAAAAACCTTGAGGCGGAGGCAAAAATCACCCGGTTTGAGGCAAAGTACTTCCCGGTCTTTTCCTTCGTAAGAAAGAACAACGGAAAAGAGGAGTACTCGGTCTTTCCGGCCAAAAACACCACCCTTCCCGGAATGCACAGTCTGAAAATCCCGCCGGGAAACCTTGACACCTACACCGGAGGAGCGCTTGACGCCCCGATTCTCGAACCGGACGTATCGCTTGAGTCCTGTCTGTCGCAACTTTCAGGAGATGCTGTCTCACAGTCGATTGTCTATTTCCCTATCTATGATGTCACCTATACGTTCAGAGGAGAGTCATTTAGTCTGGTAATTGACGGAGCATCAGGAGATGTCCACCCGGGACGCTATCCGGAGCGCAGTTCCGGCTCATTTGCCGGAGCACTCGCCGTTGCGGCAGTCCTCGGCTTTTTAGGAGGAATCCTCGGGATTCTTGTTCATCCGGCATTATTCCTTCTGTCTGTCGCAGGAATTGCCGCGGGTAAACTGCTCGGGACCGCGGTTGTTCACCGCAAAACGGAGGCTGCAAAATGAGCGGCAAGGTTGTTGTAGGACTCACCTGCCCCGCGTGCGGCGGTCAGATTACGCTTGAGGAAGGAGACGGACTTGCCTGCTGTAAGTTCTGCGGTTCGTTTTTCGCACTGGATGCGGAAGAGGGAGTCTCAAAAATCATGTACCGGATGGAAAAGACCGCAGACGATGCCAAAGCCGCGGTGCGTGCCTGGATGAAGAGTGGAAAGACCGCGAAGAATCTGGAAAATCTTGCGAAGTTTACGGAAGTGTCTGCCGCATATCTTCCGTTCTGGCGGCTGATTGCCCGCGGAAAGGCCTGTGTCTGCGGTTATACCGAGACCCGTGATTCGAAAGGAAACACGACCCGTCACCCGCACGAGGCTCTCGTCAACCGTGAGTATGTCTACTCGGAGATTGCCTGTGAGGCGGGAGACCTCGGTGTCAGGTCCATCCAGCTTCCGGAAGGGGCACGGGCGGTTTCAGCAGATACCGCGGACCTTCCCGCATTTCCGGTAACAGTCTCAAAGGACGAGTGCCGGGAAAACGGCTATGCTGCCATCAGGCGCCAGGCAATAAAAGACGGCGGAGGGGAGATGCAGTCCGGAAATATCGGGGGACTGAAGTTTACGTACTCCTCGTCCTTTTCGAAGCAGAGAACGCTGGACAAAGTCACCTTTTCCAGGGCATTTTGTATCCCGAAAGGCTTCAGTCTGATTTACTATCCGTTCTATATCGTAAGATATGACTTCCAGGGAAGAAGCTATATGGCGACCGTCGACGGAATTACCGGCAGAATCGTCTCCGGCAGAGCACCCGGAAATACCGGGCGGCAGAGCTGGTTTGCAGGAATCGGCGGGGCAGCTGCCGGCACGATCGCGGGAGCTGCCACCGCATCGGTTTCCTTCTTTGCAGGAGAGGATATTAAGATTTCCATTGCCATTATAATCTTTGCCTATGTGTTCGCCGGAATTCTCCTGGTAGTTACCTGGAAGCAGTTCAGGGACGGCGGAGAGGTTCTGACAGGTTATGCAAAGGGCCGCGGAATATCCCACGGCAAGCAGGTTTCGATGGTTGAAACAATGTCTGCTGATATGTTTGACTACTATGGATAAAGGAGGATAAAAAGATGTTATTAAAACCAATTAAATGTCCGAAGTGCGGCTCGCCTATCACAGGAAAGCAGCGTGATTTAATGCTTCAGTGTCCTGCATGCGACACAATCTATTTCTTTGACCGCGATATGTGCGGGGTCCGCCCGGTTTCGTATACGATTGCCTCCCCCGCAAAGGAAGGAAACGGTACCGAGACAAAAGTGTATATTCCGTTCTGGGTCATCCATGCGGACCTTAATGTTATGAAGGAGGATATCTCAGGAGGGGCCATCCGCAGGGCAATAAAGGATGAGCGGCAGATGCGGGGCGAGCGGGACTTTTATGTCTGTGCCGCGGATACGGTCCCTGAAGCGGTGTCACGTATCTGGAATATGGAGCTGACGCTGAACCAGCCGGCCATAACAGAGCAGTCCGGATTTAAGGGCGCCATGCGGGAGGTTATGTCGATGGATGAGGAGTCGGCACGCTCTGCTGCGGAGTTCCTGTTCCTGAGGCATGAGACGGAGATTCCGGGGACGCTGCAGAGACTTGAGTATAACTTTGTTATCCGTGACTCGAGAGTGGTGTATCTTCCTGCATTTAAGAGCGGGAACACCTTTACCCCTGCGGTTTGAGAAGAAAATAAAAAATAAAAAAAAAGATTTTTTTTTCGTCCAGAGATGGCTGCTGCGGTTTTTTACAAACGTTAGTTTTTCTTTGCTTCTTCTGCTGCGATTTCGTCTTCCTTGGCTTTTATCTGTGCCTGGAGGGCGACAACTTTTTCCCCGTCTGCACCGAACTTTTCGATTCCGCTCTCTGCGGCTGCTGTTCTTCCGATGGCTGCGTAGGCTTCGGTTTCGAGTTTCTTTAAGTCGCCAAGTTCTCCTTTCAGTTTGGCAATTCTCAGAGAGAGTTTGGCTCCGTCAAGCTCTGATTTTGCAGAGTCTTTGAAGTCTTTTGCTCCTGCTTTGATGTCGTCAAATAATCCCATAATAATCAATCTATATTTGATTTCATTATATTAGTATTTTCCTATGGGTAAAAAGGGAGCTGGTTTTGTAAGGGCTTTTGTCTTGCAAATATCTGCACATCGGACAGCAGCCGCCGGCATTCAATACACTCCTTTATTTCCTCATCAAACCAATATAATACCATACAATGCACGGCGGAGAAGAAATATTCAAATATAAACAGTGCCTTGTCCTTCGGACCGACCTTAAGATGAGCTGCGGAAAAATGTGTGCACAGGCAGCCCATGCCTCAATCGGAGCATTCGAAAAAGCATCGCTCGCGGACAAAAAGGAATGGATGCGTGAAGGACAGAAAAAAGTAGCACTCAAAGCACCCGACGAACGTACCATCTACATCCTCAAAGCACAGGCAGAACTCCTCGGCGTCCCCTGTTCGCTCATCATTGATGCGGGAATGACGGAAATCCCCGCAGGGTCTGTTACAGCTTTAGGGATAGGGCCTGCAAAGCGGGAGATTATGGATAAAATTACAGCCGACTTAAAACTTCTTTAAACGATTATGAAACCATCACCCTTCGAAAAAGAAACCGCTCTTGGCATAGGATACTTTGGAACATCACAGGCCGGCGTGGGAGGAGTCCTTCGAAGCACCCCCGAAGACTTCCATGTGACAGAACTTCCCATCCCCTTTACCGGAAGCGGACCGTACCTTATCTGCCGTCTCACCAAAAAATCATGGGAGCACCAGCAGGCGATGCGTGAAGTTGCAAACCGGTTAAAGATCAGCAGAAAACGCATCGGCTGGGCCGGGACAAAGGACAGGAACGCGGTAACGGAACAGTACATCTCCCTCTATCAGGTAACTCAGGAAGAGGCCGCATCCCTTTCCATCAAAGACATCACCGTAGAACCGGTCGCACAGCACCAGTTCTCCTTAGGTCTTGGAAACCTTGAAGGAAACCGGTTTACCCTTGTTCTTCGCGGCTGCTCCTCTGAAGGAGACGAACTAAAGGACCGCGTCTCCCGCATCTCGGAGGAGATACAAAACGGCATCCCGAACTATTTTGGAATCCAGCGGTTCGGAGCCTTAAAACCGGTTACCCACAAAATGGGATATCACATCCTGCGTCAGGAATATCTGGATGCAGTGAGGCTCTATGTCGGAGATGCCTTCCCCTACGAAACCGACGAGGTAAAAAAAGCCAGAAAAGCGTTTGCAGAAACCCTGGATGCAAAAGAGGCGCTCCATGCACTCCCCAACCATCTGACCTACGAACGGGTGCTCCTTGACTCGCTGATGAAAAACAAAGAGGACTATGGTGCAGCCCTCCGGATGCTTCCCCCGAAACTGCTTTCAATGTTTGTCTCCGCCTACCAGTCGTGGCTCTTTAACATGGCGGTCACTGAGCGCTGCAGAAAAGGCATTCCCCTCAATGAACCAGATATCGGCGAACATCTGATCTTTACAAACGGTAGAATCGATATCGTAACCGAAAAGAACCTTGCAGCAGCCAGGCAGCACATGAAGCGCGGACGATGCTTTACAACAGGCAGAATGCCCGGAAAAACTCCGGACACTGCAGCAGGCCCGCTTGAGATGACCATGCATTCCCTGATGGCAAAAGATGGCATCACAGAGGATTCCTTTGCGAAAGCTGCAGCGTTTGTCAATACAAACTTCGACGGCTTCCACCGGAGAATCTCACTTGATGCGGATGTCACCGCGGAAGTTTCCGACGCTGATGTGTCACTATCCTTCGAGCTTCCCCCCGGACACTATGCGACAACGGTTGCCCGCGAATACATGCAAAGCGACCCGGAAAAGATGGTGTAGAGCAGGCTACAACAGAAACGTCATCACCAGAAGAAGTGCTGTAGCTCCGATTAAATCAATCGAACTCGTAACCACCGGGACCCCGAAATTATCCGGGTCAAGACCCACACGGTAGGTGACAGCTGCAGTGTAGTATCCCAACAGATTCATCACCGTCACCACAATTAAGCCTGCAGCAATTGAGATTAAGAGCATCGGAAGAAGCCCGGGCGTGGAAATCCCGAGGGCTGCCGCCGCAAAATGCGCAAGAAGCCCCATCAGCGGAAGGATGATCAGAGCATATATGTAATTTTCAAGGAAATGCTTCCAGACCTGTTTCTGCGGCAGCAGTTTTGCATCAACCAGACCCATGTGCATCTCGGTCCCGATTCGTGAGGTGAGGATTCCTCCGATAGAGCCGCAGCCGTTCATAAACGGCGACATCAGAATTAGAACCGCCGCAGCGGCTATGAGAGCCTCAAGCTTTCCGGTATAGAGGACGCCTGCCACAATTCCTAATAGCGACAGCGGCAGAAGAAGCGGCAGACCTTCCTTTAGGATATCCTTCATCAGCACCGTCCCGCGGATAAGAGAGATTACCGCCCAGACAAAGAGAGCCAGTACAAGGATTCCGCAAATCCACATCCAGACGGGCGGAAGCTGCATGATAAGAATTGCTGTGACCACAAGGCAGGGAAGCGTTACAATGTCTCCGATGGTAGTTACAGCCGGAGCTCCAATCATATCAAGGTCAAGCTGCTTTTTGTAACAGAAAAGACTTACGAGAACACCGACAGCAGTGACTACAATGCCTGCTACAGTCCCTGATATGACTGAGATGATAATCATCTCGACAAGTCCTATGACCTCCGTTCCCGTAAGAAGGCAGATAAGCTTTCCAAAGACAGCAAGAGCTGCCGAAATAATGATTGTCAGGATTAGAGAGGAACGCAGATTGTCTCCCAGGTCTGAATTACGGGAAAATTTCGTCTCGAACGTACCAAGATGCATCGCAGAGGAAAGACGGGATGTAAGAATCCCTGCAATTGCCCCGCGCATATTTATCGATGGTGTTACCAGCACCATAAGACCCGGAATTAAGACCAGAACCTCATTCACCGAGCCTAAATAGATACCTGCAGCAAAGGATAATCCGACGCTGATGAGAAGAGTAAGAAATCCTGTTAAAAATTCAGAGTGACGGTCCCTGAAGTGTCCGAATACTACCGCCAGAGTCATCCGAAGTCACCTCATCTTCCTCACTCATAGTTCTATATAATATTGTTGTTATCCCGTATAAATAAAACGGATTAATCAGTATCCTGATTTTGCGGCCCCAAAATCCTCTTCTGCGGGGAAAACGCCTTCCAGAGAGGATTTACGGTGCGTCTTCCGGACGGATACACGACAGAATGCTCAATTGCAGCGGTTACAAACTCCTTTGCGGCACAGACTGCGGCATACGGACTTTTTCCAAGGGCAATGTACGCGGCAGCTGCAGATGAAAGACAGCATCCTGTGCCGTGAATATTGGAGTACGGAAGTCTTTTCCCTTCAATTGTCCGGATTCCGTCTCTGTCAATAAAGTAGTCACATCCCCTCCATGACTCGTTATGTCCTCCTTTGATAAGAACCGAGGATGCTCCCTGTTCCATAAACCATCTCCCCGCCTCATACGCGGATTTCCGGTCGGTTACACAGACACCTGAGAGATACTCCGCCTCCGGAATGTTCGGGGTAACTATCAGGGCAAGGGGAAGAAGCTCTGCACACAGTGCCCTTTCCCCCGCCTTATCCAGAAGAACACTGCCTGATGTTGAGACAATAACAGGGTCTGTTACAAGAAACGCATCCGATGGAATTGCTGATGCCGCTGCTCTGACCGTTGCTGCGTTGTTCAGCATTCCTGTTTTCCAGCATCCGATGGGAAACTCGGCACAAAGTGTCTCTATCTGCTTTCTGATAAAGGATGCCTCCACGTTTGCGGATTCCGTAACGCATGTGCCGTTTTGTGCGGTAAGAGCCGCCGCTACGGTCATTCCCCACACACCGCATGCATTCATGGTTTTCAGGTCCGTCTGAAGACCGGCTCCCGCCGATGAATCAGAACCTGCAACCGAAACCGCGTACTTCATATCTGTTAATTAGGTTGGAGGTTATGAGGTATAGGGATTTGGGTTGAATACCTGTGAAGGGAGTTATGTCTTCTGCCCTTCCAGTTCCTCTTTGTATTCATCATAGAGATCTTCCACCTCCTTTGGCGGAGGGGAGGTGAGTTTTGTTACGATGAATATACAGAGAAATGAGACAATAACGCCCGGAATCATCTCATAGACCGGACTGTTGAAGATTCCTTTTGCTATGAAGAACCATAAAAATGCGGTAACAGATCCTCCGATAATCCCTGCCAGAGCTCCTTTCCAGTTCAGCCGCTTCCAGAAGAGAGAGGTTACAATCACCGTACCGAAAGCAGAGCCGAATCCTGCCCACGCAAATGATACAATACCGAAAACCGAGCTGTTTGGATCAAGAGCAAGGGTAAAGGCTGCTGCTGCCACGAGGAGAACGGCAAGTTTTGATACGAATAGGACCTCTTTGTCCGATGCTTTTTTCCGGACGATATTTTTATAAAGGTCCTGCGAGACGGATGAGGCTGCGGTAAGCATCTGGGAAGATGCTGTGCACATAATCGCTCCGAGGATTCCGCTGTAGACGATTCCTGCAATAAACGGGACCGCTCCGAGTGTTCCGTATGTCATAACAAGGAAGACGGTTTCCGAATCACTAAGCGGGGTGCTGAAAAATATCTGACCGGCAATTCCGATAAAAAGTGCGGATGCCATCGAGATGATAACCCAGACCATGGCAATCCTGCGGGCCTTCGGGATTGCTTCCGGCTTTTCGATTGCCATGAACCTTGGAAGAATATGCGGCTGACCAAAGTATCCGAATGCCCAGGAAAGACCTGACACGATGGTAAAGACGGAGATGAACTCAAAGGTCTGTGTTGCCGGGTTGAACTCATAGATGGGAGAAAGCATCCTCGGGTCAAACGTTCCGGCGACCGAGGCATCCCCCGAGGTTACCATAAGGATTGCAACGATTGGAATCAGCAGCAGCGCAAAAAACATCAGGCATGCCTGAATGGTGTCGATAACGCATATCGCTTTAAACCCTCCGATAAAGGTGTAGATAATCACAATTGCTGCCCCGACGAGCATTGCTGCCGTGTAGTCAACTCCGAAAATGGTGTGAAAGAGTTTTCCACCTGCCGCAAACTGTGATGCGGTGTATATTACAAAGAATACTATAATGAAGACGGAGGCCACGGCGGATGTAACCGCCTTTTTATCGGCAAAGCGGTTTTTGAAAAACTCCGGGATTGTAATCGAATCCTTCGCTTTATGGGTAAATATCCGCAGACGTTTTGCAACCAGTTTCCAGTTCAGATAGGTGCCGATTGCAAGTCCTATTGCGGTCCACCCGGCAGATGACATCCCCGTAAGATATGCGACACCCGGGAGCCCCAAAAGAAGCCATCCGCTCATATCGGAGGCCTCAGCAGACATAGCTGATACAAAATGGTTCAGTTTTCTGCCGCCTAATAGATAATCCCCTGTCGATTTGTTTTTATTTTTATAAATAAAACCGACAGCTATCATCACCGCAAAATAAATGACAAATGCTGACAGAAGACCTACTATTGCTATTGTTTCCACTTCATCTCTCCCTGAACCGGAGTGTTTCACTCACACAACTCTTCAGATGTATGATGCTGATTAAATGTTTCTCCACGGTGTTATTTATGTTCTCTGTCTTATCATATCAGAAGTCTTTAACCCCGGTGAAACAAAACATACAGGCAGTTATGCTGGAACCAATGACAAAAGAGAGGGCGCACCGGATTCTCGGTGTTCCGGAAGGCTCAGACCTCAGGACAATATCGCTCGCCTTCAGGACACTGCGCGACAGGTATCATCCGGATTTGCATCCCGGTTTCGGGAAAGAGTATGCGGAAGCACTTGCGGCATTTGAACTTCTGCAGATGGATGCCTGAAAAAATACCGGAACTCAGATTCTTCACGGATTCTAATTATCCATACACTTTTTTCTTCAATTCCAGAACAAAAGGAAGCACATTTTCATCAACCCATTCCGCGGTACAGTATTTTTCATAAATACAGAGCCGCTCTGAAAGCCCGTACCCCGCAGAAGACACAAGGGCTTTCAGTTCCTCTACCGCTGGCCAGGGGTGCTCGGGGTTTACATAATCGATTGTAACAGGCGACACACCCCCGAGGTCATCGACGCCGTACCCAAGGAGTCGTCCTGCGTCAGCCAGGTTCGGGGGAATCTGTACCGCAATCTCTTTTGGAAGAATGTCTGCTGCAAGCTGCAGGGTATCTGTAAGTGTTTCTATGGAAGCACCCGGGATATGCGCCATCCCTGTCCCGGGCTTCGGGCAGAAGTTCTGGATGATGACCTCCTGAATGTGGCGATGCCGCAGATACAGCTCTTTTATCACCTCGAGAGACTCGATCCGGTCCTCCCGTGTTTCGCCAATCCCGAGCAGAAGGCCCGTAGTAAACGGAATTTTCAGCTTACCTGCGGTTTCAATCATCTCTATCCTGACCGCAGGGTCTTTTCCGGGGCTGTGTACGTGAGGTGCGACATCCGCGGTTGTTTCAAGCATCAGCCCCATACTTGCATTTACGGTACGCAGGCGGGCCATCTCCTCTTCGGTGACAATACCTGCATTGGTGTGCGGCAGGATACCATGTTCGAGGCAGATTTTCCCCATTTCATATGCATAGTCAAGAATGCTCCCATATCCGTACCGTTTCAGATGTGCGGAAAAGCCGGATTCCAGCTCCGGCCGCTCACCGAAGGTGAACAGAGCTTCTGTACAGCCGAATGCGGCTCCTTTCCGGATGGTTTCCATCACCTCCGCAGGGTTCATGACACATCCGTCACGAACAGGTTCTTTGAAGGTACAGTATCCGCAGGCGTTTGCACAGACATGCGTCAGCGGCAGGAAGATATTTTTGGAGAATGTTATCTGCTTCATGGATTTATGCATACTTCCTGGAAAGGAGCAGGGATATCAGAGAGAGGACAAAGGAGACACCTGCTATGATGTAGAAAAACCACCAGTTTCCCCCAAGCATCAGACCAAGGACGGCACAGATGACAGCCACCACCAAAAGCCCGCCACCTGCTGTTTTCAGCTTTTTTTGAAGGTACACTCCGCCAGTGTTTCCGTCGTTTCCGGTCATGAATCACTCACGAAAAAAGAAGATTATTTTCTGACGATGTTTTTCGTCATCAGGCCAAGGGTACGGTAGACGAACTCCAGCTCGTCATAGACCGGGATATCGTGCTCTCTTGCGAGGTCAACACCCGGCTGGAGGCAGTCTCCGCCGATAAAGCATCCGACAATCAGGTTTTCACTCTTCTTCTGATAGTCGATTAATACCTGACCGACCTGCTCCGGTGATAAGACCTTGTTCGGGAAGGTAATAATTACCGCGATATCCCATAGGGTTTCGTTCTCCTCACGGGTTAAGACATCCAATACACCGCGGAACCGTGCCTCGTCCGCGTCGCCTAAGAGGTCGACCGGGTTGTTTCTGTTCCAGAACGGCGGAAGGAAGGTGTCCATCTCTTCAATCAGGTGCTCGGGGATGTCTACGATGTCAATACCCCACAGCTCCGCGTAATCATTGGAGAGAACTGCGAATCCTCCTGCATTTGTGATGACAACCGCACGCTTTCCGTAGAGTGGTTTTTTGAGGGCACCCATAACTTTGGCACACTGGAACGCTTCGGTGACCGTCGTGACTGCGATGACGCCGCACTTCCTGAAGGCCTCCATATACACCTCGTATGAGCCGGAAAGTGATCCGGTGTGTGATGCGGCGGCTGCCTGTCCTCTCTTTGAGGAACCGGCTTTGATTGCGATGATTGGTTTCTTCTTTGTAATCTCGCGTGCCATCTCCATGAAGGCAACGCCGTTTTTGATCTCTTCAACGTAGAGGATGATGGATTTTGTATGGGGGTCGTTTGCGGCGTATCCTAAATAGTCGAGATAGTCAAGGTCGCACTGGTTTCCGACAGAGACCACCTCGGAGAATCCAAACTCGTGCCCTTTCGTTAAGGACATGCCGACAACCGAGTTTGCCATAGCTCCCGACTGGGAGATGAATGCAATGTCTCCCGGAAGAGGAGATGCCGCAACATAGGTTGTATCAAGTTTGTACGGGGGAAGAATCAGACCAAGACAGTTCGGCCCCACAATTCTGATGCCGTATTTGCGTGCAATCTCTACCACTTTGTTTTCAAGTGCACGGCCTTCTTCGTTCATCTCCTTAAAACCTGCGGTGATGATGACCGCCATCTTAACGCCTTTCTGTCCGCACTCCTCGATGGTTGAAGGTACAAATTTTGCGGGGATGGTTAAGACCACCATATCCACAGGGCCCGGGATTGCAGAGATTGACGGGTAGCACTTCTTTCCCTGAATCTCTTCGCGTTTGTTGTTTACCGGATAGACAGGGCCTGTAAACTGCAGAAGGTTGCGGAATGCCGCATATCCCATCTTTGTTTTGTCATCGGATGCTCCGATGACTGCGACTGCTGCGGGCTTGAAGTACTCGAGCGGGACAATTTTTTCCGGATTGTAGTGAATCGGAAGAGCGACCGGCTCATCCTGGATGATGACGCGGGCATCGACTGCGGACCCGCCTTTTTCGTAGAGCAGCAGCGGGTTGATGTCGAACTCGACGACATTTTCATTGGTCTCGAAGAAGGTACAGGCATTCTTTATGGTATTGAACAGGAACTCCTCGTCTTTTGGTTCCTCGCCGCGGTATCCTTTGATGAGCGTGTATCCTTTGATGCTGCGGATTAATGAACGGATTTCATCATCAGTAACCGGCAGAAGACGGATTGCCACATCACGGTGGAACTCAACCATGGTCCCGCCGAGACCAAAGGTGATGACACGGCCGAATGCCGGGTCGATCTTTCCGCCGATGATGAGTTCAAGGCCCTTTTTGGCCATCTCCTCAACGATGATGCCTTTTATCTCCGCCTGCGGGTTGTAGGCTTTTACCGAGGTGATGATTTTCTCATAGGCTGCCTTTGCCCCATCTGCATCAGGGATTCCTACTACAACGCCCCCTGCATCGCTTTTATGGATAATCTGGGGGGATACAATCTTCATCACAACCGGATACCCGATTTTTTCCGCGGCTTTTGCGGCATCCTCGGGGCTTGTTACAATCTCAAATACCGGGGCCGGAACGTTGTATTTCCGAAGAAGACTGTAGCCTTCGGCTTCGGACAACATGTGTGTTTTTTTCTCTGTCATTATTATGTTCCTGTAAATTTCATTAACCCGCCGTATCCGGCGGATAATTGTACATTATTTATCATGTAAAATTATTTATAGGCTGTGCTTTGATGGTTTCGGAAAAAATAAGTCTGATTTCAGGACCGTTCTCCGAAAATCCGCTTAATTTCGTATGCTTTTGCTTTTCGTCCGCTTCTGGTAAGCATATGATTGTCGCGAAGCTTGATTCGTTTGATTCTGAACTGTTTTCCGGCAATCGCTGTGATTTTGCCGATTTCAAACTCTTTTTCTCCGCTGACTGTTTCATAGAGCGGAAGAGTTACAGCCCCTTTGTTGACCGACGCGCTGATAATTACCACATCGACAAGCCGTGTCCAGAGAGTGGCAATTTTTTCCGAGGGGAGCTTTTCGCGGCGTGCATTGTCCGCTTCGATTGAGAGCACCTCGACGTTGTATGTATCATCTTCTGTTTCTGCTACCAGATAGTCGCCGACAGATATTATCTCTCCTTCGGCAAGTTCTATTTTTGCGGTAATCGATTCGCTTCCGTGGCTTACAATCGCTTTGACGTAAAACATCCGCGGCTCTTTTAAAAGGACTGACATGGTGTGCCCGCATTCGGTACAGCGGACTACTGCCTGCGGCGGGTCTTTTAACAGTTCAAAGTCGGTCTCCATCTCGCAGACCGGGCAGCGGAGAATGATATAATCCGAATCCTGCTGTTCGGCTCCCTCTTCGGGTTTGTTTTGTTCCATACCTTATTATTGGTTTTCCAGAAAGATATACCTCATGTTTTATGCGTGAGGGTAAGAGATTTTTTGCCGGATTTCAGGAGCAAAACACGCGCATGGTCAGTTCATTCTTGTGAAATGCGAATGGAAAAATAACGTACATTCACACTTTTGCACAGATGAAAATAAAGGTAAAACCAGATTCACGAACAGAGGAAGAACCGGTGCGTGAAAATTTGGAATATGGAAACTGCCGTTTTAGAAGAGCAGCAGTTTTTTCACTTCGGAGGGGGTTGCGCATGCGAGGTAAATAGAGAGAAGTGCACAGGCAATTCCTAATAATATTACTGCTGTGTTTAGCACAACCAACACCTGAGAATAGAATACGTCTGAATAGAATACGTATATCATCAGAGTAAATG
>JAUNXT010000002.1 GCA_030539655.1 Methanocorpusculum sp. | reverse complement strand
TAATTTGTCAGGAGATATTCGAGGTAAAGGTTTACCAGATGCGTATGTTTTTCTGCGTATGCAGTAGACGGGCTTTCCGCTGCTGTGTCAAGAGATTTTCTCAGTCGGTTTCTCATTTTGTCATCTGTCAGTTCTATCATGATTATGAATTAGGGGTCGGGGCATATAAACCCCTGACCGCGCGGTGCGAAAGTGCCTGATACATGATTCCTGCTTCAGATTCCTATTGATATTTCCGGATTGATTCCTGATCGGTTGATTATTTGAGGGAATTTTCACTTTCGCAAAATCGGAATCACATAAATAAAGCTGCCGATAAAAACGCCACACCGTCACTCACGGACAAAGATACAGCATCGGTAAAAAAAAGATTAACTGCTGATCATCTGAATCAGCAGAGTGATTTCATCATCAGACATCCCGCCGGAGCGCAGATATGCTTTGGCAGGCTCTATATAGTTCTTTTGTGACAAATCATCGGTTAAGGCGCGGAGTTGCTCGTCGAAGAGGATATCACAAATGTTCGTGTATGCAGATGCATCACTTTCCTTCGTGATTCCATAGTAGTTTTCGTACGTCTTCATGTAATCAGCTTCCATCTCCTCATAGGAGGCACCGCACAGTGCTTCAAGAAGCATACAGACAAAGCCGGTCCGGTTCTTTCCTTCGAGACACTGAATGTAGAACGGGCCTTCCATTTTTGTCATAGCTTTCAGACCGTCTGCAAGTTTTTCCGCATATTCCGGCGAGTTGTATGCTGTGCTCATGCCGAGGGCAAGAACGTTTCCATTTTCAGAGAGTCTCTCAAAGTAGGTGTCCTTGTCTTCCGCCGATTCCTGCATCTCTTTAATCTGTTCTGCGCTGTCTGCAAGATCGACTACAGTTTTCACCCCGGCTTTTTCAATCAGTTCATTGACTATCTTTACACGGTTTCCAAGATTATCGACAGAAGAGGCACCGCGGTAGATGAAGTTTTCTTTCAAAGTACCCCCTTCTGCTGCCCGGAAGTTGGCAAACGCCTCATGAGAGGGGAAATCTGCGGGGTCTTTCGTGTAACGGAGCGTGTTGAGCTGCTGTATGCCTGCAGACCCCTGGGATTTTGCAACACTGACGGTTACAGTATCATCCTTTGTTACTCCGATGGTGTCCCATTCATTTCCGACATTTACCACGACCAGCTCAATGGTTCCAAATGTGCTCCGTTCGAGTGCTATCAGTGTACCTCCTTTCACCACAAGACCGGTGAGATACGGCACATCACTGCAGACAACTCCGTTGGAGAAGGAAAACGTCAGACTGTCACCTGGTGCAAATCCTGCTTTACGAAAGTCTTCGGATGATACTCCGAGGTTAATAGTGGAGAATTTTTCATTTACGGCGAGTCCGCAGGTAAGCGACGGCCCATTGTTTTGCGCAATGCACCCTGCCCCTGCAATACCCAGGGCGATACATCCTGCAGCCAGTGCAAGAAGCAGTATCCGCCACGTTTTTGATGAAGATGACATCATGTTACTATATTATCTTTTCAGTAATATTATTATTTTGTAAGAGCCCGGGTTCCTGGTCTGCAGTATTGGAGATTATTCCGTACAACCTGTCGAATTCCGTAAGAGTGTATATGTACATCCTAAACGAAACATATATACCTCTGTCTGACAAAAAATACTATATTTATGTCAGCATGCTTTTTCAAAAAAAGACCGCAGCCGTGGATTGTGGAAAGTGTCACCCCTCCCATGGCCGCAGGGTACGGGGTTGGCATCAGTCAGCCTGAATATAAAGCAAAACCCTACTTCATCGTAGCATCGGTCGAGATGGGAAACACCACCACAAAGTGCATCCTGACCGGAACCAACTTAGAGGACGGACACTCCTATATCATCGGAAAGACAGTCTCCATGAGCCGCGATGTCCGGCCCCCGAAACCGGGAGAAATCGTGTTCGGAACCACCCTTGACGGAACAGAACTCACCCGGGAGTCCGTAACCGAACTCGTCCGCGACACCTTAATCAAGTGCCACAAGGATGCAAACCTCAGCATCACCGAAGACCTTGACTTTGTTGTGCGAAGCACCGGTGTCGTCGCTGCAATGGATTCTCCGGACCAGGTCGGAGAGTTTATCAAGGCGCTTGCTGACGGATGTCTTTTAGCCGGTGTTCCCCCGAAGAAGATGACCCCTCCGATGGGAATCAACAGCCTTCCCCCGAAGCTTCGTCCGCACAGCTTTGCAGACCGTCTGGTCTTTACAGGCGCTGTAGCCGGTGTCACACCCCCGTCAGGTACCACAGGTGTGGAGATGGTTGCAAACGAGATGGAAGGAGAGCTTGCCATGGCAGGCATCAAAGAGGGTGCGAAATGGACTGAGGTTGATTTCAGAAACCCGTGCATCTCGATGGACTTCGGGACAACGCTCGACGGGCGTATCACATCCGATGTTGCTCCCGATGCGGAGTCTCCGTTTGCAAAGACCATCGGAAACTTCTGCGGGCTTGCAGGAGCAATTCCTGATGCAATCATCCGCGGGACCGGACTTGTTGATAAAAAGAAAGGAACTGCACTCGATCTCTTCGGTGAACACTGTGCCGCGGCCTCTTCTAACTCCTTAAAGAAAGCGCAGCCCTACATCGACCGCTGCATGGAGATAATTGATATCCGCGAGGTGCCGCCGGAGCGTACCAGATTTGGAAAGGTCCCGGTCTGCGCAGATGTGGCAAAAGCATCCGGTATTCTCTTAATCGGTGTTGATGCCGGAGAAAACGGAGACAAAATCCCGGCGCTTGAGGCAATCGGAGCAGAACTCGCACAGAAGGAGAACAGAAAGGTCATCCGCGAGGTCATTGACCGCGTGTGTGCAAATACTGCCCTTAAAATCATCGACATCTGCAATGAAAAAGGCCTTCTTCCAAAGAACAGCTCCATTGGATTTACCGGACGTGCAATCATCTCCGGAAACAAGCCGCAGTATATCCTGGAAGGAGTTACCGAGCGCGGCATCTATGATGAGCCGGTTAACCACCTGGTCTTTGTAGATGACGGTCTTGCCCGCGGGTCAGCACTTATGGGACGCTGTATGAACAGTATCGGACACCCGAAGTGCCCGATTGGAGGTGTCCGCGGAGGACACTGTATCATGGCAAAACGCCAGAAGATTGGAAAGTAAAGAAAAATAAGGAAAAGGAAAAATGACTGACACAAAAGAAACTGCGGAAAACATCCCGGAAGAGGTTGATTTAATCCTTCCCCCGGGCACCCCGAGGGCAACCATCAGGGATGCGGCACTGAAATTTAACGTACAGCTTGTCGGGGTTACAAGGTCTCTGACATTTGCAAACATGGACCATGACGAGCGCGAGCTTCTGGCATTCAGGGGCTCTCCCGAAGAGGTCGAAAAGGTCCGCGACTTCATCTACGAAGAGATAAAGAAGTTCATCGGGGAATAACACAACAATGACGCGCCTCCTGGTAGTTACAGACTTCCAGTATGATTTTGTCAGCGGAAGCCTGGGGTTTCCCAAAGCCCGTGAGCTTGAAGAGCCGATTGCCAAAAAAATTGAAGAGTACCGTGCAAACGGCGATGAAATCGTCTTTACACTTGATACGCATGACGCGGAAGCATATCCTAAGACACAGGAGGGAAGAAAGCTTCCGGTCCTTCACTGCATCAAGGGGACCAAAGGGCATGAACTCTTCGGAAAGATTGCGGCCCTGCGTCTTCCATCAGACAGGGTGTTTGAAAAAACTGCATTCCCGGCACCTGAGCTTTTCGGGTATCTGGTGGGAAAACACTACGACTCGGTTGAGTTTGCAGGGCTTGTCTCAAGCATATGTATCATCTCAAACGCAATCCTTGCAAAAGCTGCCCTTCCTGAGACAGAGATTATTGTTGATGCAGCGTGTACCTCGGCATTTGATGAGCACATAAACACCGCAGCCCTTGATGTGATGGAGAATCTGCAGATAACGGTTCTGAACCGGTGAGGGGCTATGACAGATACAAAAATGACGGACGCGAAACGAAACCTTTCGATGCTCTGCGACTTCTACGAGTTTACGATGGGAAACGGGTATCTGGTCTCAGGCATTAAAGACCGGGAAACCGTCTTTGATGTGTTCTTCCGTGAGGTCCCGGATGGTGCCGGATTTGCGATAGCGGCAGGTCTTGAGCAGATTATTTCGTATGTGAAAGACCTTCATTTTGATGAAACGGATATTGCCTATTTCCGCTCGAAACATCTCTTTGACGAGCGGTTCTTATCCTATCTTGCAGAGTTCCGGTTCACAGGTGACATCTATGCGGTCCCTGAAGGAACACCGGTATTTCCGAATGAGCCGATTCTTGTCGTAAAAGCCCCCGCGCTCCAGGCTCAGATTCTCGAGACCTTTATCCTGCTCACCTTAAATCACCAGTCGCTGATTGCAACAAAGGCGAGTCGTATCTGCAGAGCGGCCCGCGGCAGTGCGGTTCTTGAGTTCGGTTCCCGCCGTGCACAGGGGGCAGATGCTGCGACACTTGGAGCCCGTGCCGCCTATATCGGAGGATGTGCCGGGACCGCATGTATACTTACTGACGAACTCTATCAGGTCCCTGCAGGAGGTACGATGGCACACTCGTGGGTGCAGATGTTTGACACCGAGTACGAGGCATTCAAAACCTACTGCGAGATTTATCCGACGAATGCGGTGCTCCTCGTTGACACCTACAACACGATTAAAAGCGGAGTTCCCAATGCAATCCGGGCGATAAAGGAGGTCTTGATTCCAAAAGGCATCACAAACTTCGGCATCCGCCTTGACTCAGGAGATATCGCCTATCTTTCAAAGCTTGCACGAAAGATGCTCGACGATGCAGGACTGCCCTCCTGTAAGATTTATGCATCGAATGCTCTTGATGAGTACCGGATTCAGTCTCTGATGGCAGAAGGAGCAAAGATTGACATCTTCGGTGTCGGGGAGCGGATGATTACCTCCTCAAGCTGCCCCGTATTCGGCTGCGTGTATAAACTTGCGGCGGTGGAAACGAACGGAGTTCTGACGCCGAGGATTAAAATCAGTGAGGATGCAGCAAAGGTCACCAATCCGCACTTTAAGAAGGTGTACCGCTTAATCGACAATGCAAGCGGGAAAGCGGTTGCAGACCTGCTCTGCGTGTACGATGAGGTCATTGACGATACAAAGGAGCTCACCATTTTTGATCCGGTAAGCACATGGAAGACGAGTACAATTCGTAACTTTACGGCACGGGAACTGCTGATTCCGGTCTTTAAGAACGGGGAACTGGTCTATGATATCCCTGATATCGCAACTGTAAAGGAGTACTGTGCACAGGAGCTTGATGTGCTCTGGGATGAGGTGAAGCGGTTTGAGCATCCGCACAGGTATTATGTGGATTTGTCGGAGAATCTCTGGACAATTAAGAAGGAGCTGATTCACAAAATGGCAGAGGATATCAGGAGATTATAATCCCTTTTCTGTATTTTACCCAGCCTATTCCTTCAGAAACGCTTCAACCGCTTCGTTGAATGCATCCGGGTTTTCCGCCGCGACAAAATGCGACCCTGGAATAAAAAGAAGCTTTGCACCGCGGATGCTTTCTGCAATCAGCCGTGTGTGCTTTTTCTTAATCATGTCATGCGTTCCCGCAATAACCAGGGTCGGCACGATAATATTTTTCAGATCTTCTGCGGTAAGCTGCGGTTCATTTGCCATAAGACTGAAAAGCTCCGCTTTCTTTTTTGCGTCCGCATCCTTTTTTGCTGAACGTATCGCAGACCGGTACCCGAGTACAACACTAAGCCAGACGGTAAACTTCATTCCGTGAGGAAAGATGTTTCCCCCGTTTAAGATGAGTTTTGCAACGCGTTCCTGATGCGTTAAGGCAAACAATATTGCAATATTTGCCCCGTCCGAGAAGCCGAGAATATCTGCTTTTTTGATTCCGTGTTCATCCATGAAACAGAGCAGATCCTCTGCAAACTGAACGAGGGTAAAGGGTTTTGTTCCCCGCGGAGAGTTTCCATGTCCTCTCGTATCTATTGCATAAATCTGGTAATCCTTTTTAAAGTACTCAAGCTGCCCTGCAAAATACGATGAATCCTCTCCGTTTCCGTGCAGGAAAATCAGCGGGATGCCATCCCCGGTTTTGTCACCTGCTTCGGTGTATGAAAGGGATATGTCCATTGAAAAACAAAAATGACGGGGGAATTAAAGAAGCACCGCCTCTTTAATTACGACATCCTTAAGCGGTCTGTCGCCGTAGTCGGTTTTTACTTTGCCGATTTTTTCCACAACCTCGAATCCCTCGATGACTTTGCCGAATGCGGGGTGAGCTTTGTCGAGGTAGTTGTTGTTTACGAGGTTGATGAAGAACTGTGAGCCGCCGGTGTTCGGGCCTGCGTTTGCCATGGCGATAGTTCCCCTGTTGTTTTTGTTGTCGGGCATGAACTCATCTTTAATCTGGTATCCTGGCCCTCCGCGGCCGGTTCCTGTCGGGTCTCCCCCCTGAATCATGAATCCATCGATGACGCGGTGGAAGATAACTCCGTTGTAGAATCCTTTCTTAACGAGTTCTGCGAAGTTTCCGGAGGTAATCGGCATGTCTTCCCTCAATTCAATGACGATATCTCCTTCGGTTGTGTTTAAGAGGACTTTCTGTGCAGTCATGATTACAATGTGGGTTTTCCTGCATTATAAACGTGTATGTCTTTTGCTGCATACCAAGCGTTACTATCAATAGTTTATACCGCAAATATATTCTCACGAATGAAAAACCCCTTTCATATTATGATTATACCAACCCTCGGCTGCCCCGGGAAATGCAAATACTGCTGGAGCTCTGATGTTAACTCCCCGAAGATGTCTATAGAGACTGTCTATGACATCGTTGAGTGGTTAAAGCCGGTGGGAAAAGACCATGTGACTTTCACCTTCCATGGGGGTGAGCCGCTCCTCGCAGGTGCTGATTTCTACCGGACGGCACTGCCGCTCATCTCAAAGGAGTTATCTCACATGCATCCTGAGTTTGCGATGCAGACTAATTTGTGGCTGATGACTGACGAGATTGCAGATATTTTGCAGGAGTACCATATTCCTATCGGGTCATCCATTGACGGCCCGGAGGATTTGACCAATTACCAGAGAGGAGACGGGTACTTTGAGCGGTGTATGAAAGGGTATGAGACTGCAAAACGGCACGGGCTTTTGGTCCGGTTTATCTGTACATTTACCAACTCCTCGGTTCAGAGAAAAGAGGACATTGTCAGGTTCTTTGAGGAACAGGGCTGGGTTATGAAGCTGCATCCTGCTCTTCCTTCTCTGAAAGGTGACAACCCGAATGCATGGACGCTTGAGCCGGAGGATTACGGGGAGCTTTTAGTCTGGCTTCTGGATACGGCAATCGACCACCCGCAATTTGAGATTATGAATGTAAACGATCTCTGCCGCTGTGTATATACGAACACAGGGTCCGTCTGCACTTACGCGGACTGTATGGGAAGCACCTTTGCAGTGGGGCCGGACGGGGCGATTTACCCCTGTTACCGCTTTATCGGAATGCCTGAGTGGGTGATGGGCTATGTAAAAGATAAGCCGTCTCTTGAAATATTGATGAACAGTCCTGCGGGACGCTTAATGGTTGCGTACAAGTCGCATGTGGATGAGGTGTGCGGCGAGTGCCGTCACATTGCCTACTGCAGAGGGGGTTGCCCCTACAATGCTCTTGCACGGCAGAATAAGACCAAGGACTGCGGAGGAGTTGACCCGCACTGCCGTGCGTACAAGCGTATTTTTGATGAAATCTGCATGCGGCTTGAGCGTGAGATGTCGGACTCCGGGAGCCGGTCTGCTGTATCGCGGGTGTCGCGGGTGAAACGTGCAGAGCCGCGGTGTGTGATGCCGCTGATTAAGCGGGTTATGGGGAAGTAGGCCCTCTCCACTTCTCAACTATTTCGCTATCTCTCCCTGATTTTAGGGACTTTACAATTCATCTGTAAAGTCTGTTACATGTGTGCATCTTTTCTTAGCTGCTGGAAAACTCTCTAAAATACCTATACGAACAAAACAACCTGCTAAAAAAGATAATCTTGACTCAACCCCTAAACAAGGGTGCAATGCACCCCTGCTTAAGTTCCAAAAGAAAAATGGTATCAGAGAAGCAGGATTACTCCGGCTTGCTGATAAGTGCGACCTTGGAGACGATTTCTCCGGTCTTCTTGTGCGGCTTGCGGATGACACCATCGCATCCCTTCTCAAGCTCGCGTGCCTGGTCACAGAGGTTTGCTGCTGCGCGCATAACTTCGTGTGCAGATGCAACGATTGGAATGTAGTCAGTCCACTCTTTGGTCATGAAGCATCCCTTAACGTTGATGCCTGCAACGGACTGTGCAAGTTCATATGCTGCGCGTGCCTTTGCAAGTGCGTACGGGTTGGTGAACTGTCCTGCAACTGCTTTGTCAGAGGTGACAACGACCTTCGGGAGTTCGAGTGCGTCTCCTGCCTTTCCTGCCTTAACCTGGTCGATGACCTTGTCAAGTTCGGTCTGGAGTAAGCGGAATGCACCGGTGACTGCGAGAACCTTTACGAGGTTTCCGTTGTAGTCTGCCATCTCAATCGGGTCGAGGAATTCACGGCGTGCACCGATCATTGCGTCTGCCTTCATGATGATGTATCCGAATCCGGATGCTTTGAGTGCTTCCCATCCCTCTTTCTTGGTGGTGACATCGTCAGTGATAACGATGACCGGGATACCTGCTGCCTTAAGTGCTTCGCGTGCACCGACTGGTCCCTCAAGGACACCGTTCGGGGAAACAACGATTGCGAAATCAGGCTTCCATGCAATCAGGTTAGTGACTACACGGTCAACATCTTCCTTCTGCAGTTTAGTTCCGGAAGTTGCCATGAAGGTCATCATGTCTTCACGGTCTGCGCGCTCATCTAAAAGAAGCTCAGCCATAACACCGGATGCGATGTTGCCGAGTTTTGCGACTCCTACCTTTACTACCATATGTAATTACACCTCTCATTTGGTTTAATGAGAACAATAATATTTAGATAAGAATCGTTATAAGGCTTGTGAATCAATCGGCCGGAACGTAAACGGACAGAAAAAGCGGCATATTCAGAATCCGACGGTTTTACTCCCACATGGTCCGGATTTACGGGGCAAAAAGTCTGCAGAGGATCTGATTTTATTTATCCTATCATTTATTACAGATGATTTTTTCGCGCGTCACTTTCAGGCCTCATACGTCTCACAAATGTGTTTAACCAAAACGGTTATTGTTAATCCCGTCTCATTACTATGTATGAAAGATACGCTTCTGACAGACCGTCAGATGGAAGTGCTGCGCATGAGAAAACAGGGGCTGACCCAGCAGGCGATTGCAGAAAGACTCGGGACCTCAAAAGCAAATATCTGCATCATCGAAAAATCCGCACACGAAAACATTCGCCGGGCGAAAGAGACGCTGGAGTTTGTCCACACCCTTGATGCTTCGCTTCTGTGCACTCTGCAGAAAGGAAGTGATCTGATGGATGCGCCCAAACGGATTTACGCGGAGGCTGTACCGTCTCATATCAAAATCAGATACGATTCCCTGTCGCTCATCAACCGTATCACATCCCAGGTTCCTGAAAAGGTCAAAGGACGTCAGATTCTTGATGACATCTCTGCATATCTGAATGAAGACGGCGAGATTTACTTTGGATAACTGCCCGTTCTACCCTCGGATTCTCCAAAATGAGGGAATAATTTATATATGTATAATTACAAATATGTCTATGCCTTTTAACGAAGGCTGATATCAGCAACTCTGTTGGTATTATGTGGATATCCAGTAGGTAGCAGTTTAAATAACTGCGATGTGATACACCGGGATGAAACTCATCAGCGGTGTTAGACCTCAATAGGTCTGATGAAACGCGCAGGGCGAACGTCTATGATGTGCCCGTTTCTGCACAGAACAGAAAGCGCGTCCATGTCAGGTTCTCTTCAGTGAGACTTGGAAATTACCGCTTGAACACACAAGCGTACCGCGGCATATTGCCGGGTGATGGGAATAAACGATAAGACGTTATCGTTTCATGTGGATATCCGAACATTGGATTCAAAGCACAGCCCGTCTTTTCAGTCCGCCTGTAACACAGGAGACCAAGACAACAGTGTCCCGCCGGTCGATTCCCTCGAATGCTCAAACAACACGAGAGGAAGCCTGCGGTGAAAGATAGGATGTCATTTTGAATGCGCCATGCCGGCGTATCCGGCAAAGGCGGTGAGCACACCGATCCGGTGTGCGATGACAACCAGCAGAATTTAGGTCAAATCAGTTTGGAAAAACATGATTTGGCAGATCAAGGATTGATAAAAAATGAGAACAGTGAGACCCAGAGCAGGTTCACTCGCATACTATCCGCGCAAGCGCGCGAAGGACATCGTACCAAAGTACCAGTCCTGGCCCGCATACGAAGGACAGCCAATGCTTCAGGGTTTTGCCGGCTACAAGGCAGGTATGACCCACGTGATCATGATTGATGATCACAAAAAGAGTCCGACCGAGGGTAAGGAAGTTATGGTGCCGGTCACCGTAATTGAAATTCCGCCGATGACTGTTGCTGCAATCCGTGTCTATGTAAAAGACACCTACGGAAAGCACCCGTTAACAGAAGTCTGGGCAGAAAACACCGAAGCCCTTTCGGGAAGAATCACTAAAGCAAAAACCAGCGGCGCTGCAAAAGCAACCGAAAAGATAAACGCAGCAATTGCAGATGTCGTTGAAGTAATGGTCTTAATGTACACCAAGCCGACCGCAGTCACCGGTGTCCCGAAGAAAATTCCGGACTTAATGGAGATTCGCGTTGCAGGCGGCAGCATGCAGGATCGCTTCTCTTACGCTCTTTCTATCCTCGGCACAGAGATTGACATGAAGTCCCTCTTTGCAGAAGGTCAGTTTGCAGACATCTCCGGCATCACCAAAGGAAAAGGATTCCAGGGTGCAGTCAAGAGATTCGGAATCACCCTTCGTAAGAGAAAACACTCAAGAGCGAAGAAGACCAGACACATTGGAACTCTCGGTCCGTGGCACCCCCACCATGTCAGATGGCAGGTCCCGATGCCCGGTCAGATGGGATTCCAGCAGAGAACCGAATTCAACAAGCGCATCATTAAAATCGGCGACAACCCGGCTGACATCAACCCGGCAGGAGGCTTCCTCCACTATGGTCTTGTCAGAAACAACTATGTCTTAATCAAAGGCAGCATTCCGGGACCCGCAAAGCGCCTTGTAAGAATCCGCTCCGCAACCCGTATGGGAGAACAGAAAGTCCAGACACCGGTCGTTGAATTCGTCAGCGTCCAGAGCAAACAGGGGTAAATGAGCATGAAAGCAAATGTAAAAGCAGTAAACGGCTCAGTTCTCCGTGAAATCGAGCTCCCGGCAGTCTTTGATGAAGAGTACCGTCCGGACCTTATCAAGAGAGCTGTCCTCGCATACCAGAGTGAAAACTATCAGCCGTACGGAGCAAACCCGTACTCCGGAATGAGAACTTCCGCAGAAGGCTGGGGTTCCAAGCGCGGAGAGTCCAAGATTCCGCGTATTAAGAACGGAAGTCGCGGTGCAAGAGTTCCGCAGACCAAAGGCGGTCACCCGGCACACGCACCGAAGGCCTTAAAGATTCTTGTTGAAAAGATTAACAAGAAGGAAAAGGCAAAGGCAATCCGCTCCGCAATCGCAGCAACCGTTAACACCGAACTTGTCGCAGCACGCGGACACAAATTCGAGGGAGACGCAGCAATCGTCGTTGAAGATGCCTTTGAGGCAATCGCAAAGACCGCTGAAGTCAGAAAGGCCCTTATCGCCCTTGGTGTCGGTGCAGACCTTGAACGTGCAAAACTTTCCAGAAAGATTCGTGCAGGCCGCGGAAAAACCCGTGGACGCCGGTACAAGCAGGCAGTCTCTGTCCTCGTTGTAACTTCCGGCAAATTCAATGCCGCAAACAACATTGCAGGTGTTGACTCTGTTCAGGTAACCGAGCTCAATGCAAACGTACTTGCACCCGGATGCGCCGCAGGCAGACTTACCGTCTGGACTGAAGCAGCTGTAAAGAAACTCGGGGAGGCATAAGCTATGACACTCGCACACCCGATTGTTACAGAAAAAGCAATGTTCATCTTAGAGAATGTCAACCAGCTCTCTTTCCTCGTTGAAAAGGAAGCAAGAAAGGAAGACATCAAGGCAGCAGTCGAGAAAACCTTCGGGAAGAAGATTGCAGCAATCAACACTATGATGACCACGAAAGGAACGAAGAAGGCAATTATTACCTTCGAGGAAAAGAACGCCGCTGAAGAGATCCTCTCTCAGTTAGGAATTGTGTAAGGTGAGATAATGGGACACAGAATCAGTACACAGGCACGTGGAAAAGGCGGACCGACATACCGTGCACCGTCGCACCAGTACAAAGCTGAACTGAAACACTTCGGAACAGCTACCCAGACTGTCAGTGCAACCGTTGTTGACATCGAACACGACCCGGCACGCCACACCCCGATTGCAGTAATCTACATTGACGGCAGAAAAGAGTACGCTCTTGTCACCGAAGGTGTCGGAATCGGTCAGACCTTATCCTGGGGGCCCGAAGCAGCTCTTGCAAACGGAAACACCCTGCGCTTAGCAGACATCCCGACCGGAGTTGCAGTCTGCAACATTGAAGGTCAGCCCGGAGACGGCGGAAAGTTCGTCCGTGCAAGCGGCGTTCAGGCAGTTGTCATCGGAAAAGACAACGGCAAGGTTGGCATTAAGATGCCGTCCGGAAAGCCGAAATGGTTCAACGAGAACTGTCTTGCAACAGTCGGACTTGTCGCAGGCGGAGGCCGCGGTGAAAAGCCGATCTTAAAGGCAGGTAAGCAGTACCACAAGATGAAGACCTCAGCAACCCGCTGGCCCAGAACACGCGGTGTCGCAATGAACGTTATCGACCACCCGTTCGGTGGCGGAGGACATCAGCACCCGGGTAAGCCGAAGACAGTTGCCCGCGGAACACCGGCCGGTAAGAAAGTCGGACATGTCGCAGCACGCAGAACAGGATGCCGGAGGTGAAAATAGATGGCAAAGAAAACTACTAAGAGAATGCCGAAACGGCGAGAGGAGTACACCTACCACGGTCACAATCTTGCATCCCTTCAGGCAATGTCCATGGAAGAACTTCTTCCGATTATGCCCTCAGGTGTCCGCAGGAAGGTCCTTCGCGGATTCACCCGCGGTGAAGAGGATGTTCGTGCAAAGATTGCAGCAGGTGATGGTGTAAGAACTCATCTTCGTTCAATGATCGTCCTTCCGGAAATGGTCGGCAAAAAGGTTGCCATCTACTCCGGTAAAGAGTTCGTTGAGGTTGAGATTCCGGTTGAGGGAGTTTTCCACTACTTTGGAGAATTCGCATTAACCCGCAAGAGAGTTACGCACGGAAGCGCCGGTGTCGGTGCAACCCGGTCGAGTAAATATGTTCCGCTGAAGTGATTACCATGGCAAGAACAGGTTACAGTAATAATATGGCCGGTGACAACATCGCCCGCGCGAAAGGAAACGAGCTCACCTGCTCCCCGAAACATGCAATCGAGATTGCACACCTTATCCGCAACATGATGGCAGATGATGCAGTCGCATACCTCGAGCAGGTCGTCGCATTAAAGCGTGCGGTCCCGTTCCGCCACTTTGCAAGAAACGTTGCCCACCAGAAGAGTCTGAATGGAAAAACCTTCGGAACCGCAGCCGGAAGATACCCGGTTAAGGCCGCAGGAGAGTACATCCGCTTAATCCGCTCAGCACAGAAAAATGCAGAGTATGCAGGTCTTGCACCGGAAAAGATGGTCATTGTCCATGCCGCTGCAAACAAGGGACGCTGCATGAAAGCAATCTTCCCGAGAGCAATGGGCAGAGCAACGCCCAAGCACAGAGACACCGTAAACGTCGAACTCATTCTTCGCGAGGTGGAGTAAGATGACTATCGAAAAGAAATTTGTTGCAGAAGGAGTCAGAAAAATCCGTGTCCAGCAGTACCTTGGTAAAGAACTCAAGCGTGCAGGATACGGAGGAATGGACATCGTCAGAACCCCTGTCGGAACCCAGGTTACCGTCTTTGCGGAAAAGCCGGGTATCGTTATCGGCAAGGGTGGAAAGCTTGTCCGTCAGATTACCACTGACCTCACAAACGTCTACGGTATCTCTTCTCCGCAGGTTGAAGTCCAGCAGGTACCAAACCCGAGCTTAAATGCAAAGATTATGGCAGAACGCCTTGCAAATGCACTTGAGCGCGGCTGGTACTTCAGAAAGGCAGGAACATCTGTTATCCGCCGTGTTATGGATGCAGGAGCACTCGGATGCGAAGTTATCATCGCAGGCAAACTCACCGGAGCACGTGCACGTGTTCAGAAGTTTGTCGAAGGATACATCAAGCACTCCGGAGAACCCGCTGAGTCTGTTGTACAGACCGGATATGCAACCGCAGTCAAGAAACTCGGTATCATTGGTGTTCAGGTAAAGATTGTCCCGCCGGGAGCAGTTCTTCCGGATCACTTTGAAGTCCGTGCTGACGCAAACCCGGCTCCGGCCGAGCAGGATGTCCTCGAAGACTTTGGGGCAAAGACCAAGGCGGAGGCAAAGTAAATGGCAATCTTCAGAGCAAAAGAAATCGCCCAGTTTTCCGATACTGAACTGGCTGAAAACGAGGAAAAGTTACGCCTCGAGTTAATTCAGAACTACGGAAAAGTCAGCGCCGGCGGTGCGCCGGAAAACCCCGGAAAGATCCGGGAAGTTCGCAGAACTATCGCACGCATTAAGACAGAACAGGGAAAGCGTCAGGCATAAGTCGTCATGATTACTCCGCAGAATATCGCAAGACATGAATTCATCGGTCTTCAGGTATCGGTGGAGACATCACCGAACAAAGCCGAAAAGGGACTATCAGGTCTCATCACTGATGAGACGAAAAACACCTTTCTGGTAAATACCGGAAACGATGTAAAGACTCTGGAAAAACAGCACAGGTTCTTCCGGGTAGTCCTTCCGGATGGTGTTTCGGTGGTAATTGACGGAAATATCCTGTCGAATTCCCCTTCCCGCCGCGTTAGTATGCGCGTAAGATGAGGGTTAAAATGGCAAAAAATATCGGCTTAGATGTTGCAGCTCCTGAAAAAGAGTGCAACGATGTAAATTGTCCGTTCCACGGCAGTTTATCGGTACGCGGCCAGGTGATTACCGGTAAAGTCGTGAGCGAACGCATGCAGGGAACCGTTGTCGTAGAACGTGACTTCCTTCACACGGTGAAAAAGTACGACCGTTATGAGAAGAGAAGCACCAGAATTCACGCACACATGGCTCCATGCCTCGACGCAAAAATTGGCGACGAGGTCAAAATTGCAGAGTGCAGACCACTGAACAAAACAACCTCTTATGTCGTAGTTGAGGTGACCCGCAAATGAAAGGTTTAACAGCTAAGATTCCGCGTGCACTTCAGACCGGATCTAAGATGGTTTGTGCAGACAACACGGGAGCACGTGTTGTCCAGATTGTATCCGTCTTCGGATACCACGGTGTTAAGAACCGCCAGCCGAAGATGGGTATCGGAGATCTTGCAACAGTATCTGTTAAGAAAGGTACTCCGGATATGAAAAGAAAGCTTGTCCGGGCAGTTGTTGTTCGTCAGAAGAAGGAGTTCAGAAGACCGAACGGACTTCGTGTCACCTTCGAGGAGAACGCAATGATTCTCTTAAACGAAAACGGCGATCCGCGCGGAACCGATATCAAAGGACCGGTTGCACGTGAAGTTGCCGAACGCTTCCCGAAAGTAGGGTCGATGGCGACCATTATCATCTAAGGTGAAAAACATGGCACGTATTTCAAGTATACAGCCGAGAAAGCAGCGGAAGTTCCGGTACAATGCTCCGATTCACGTACGTGGAGCATTCTTACACGCACCTCTTGCAGCTGATCTCCGCGAAAAGTACGGAAAGCGCAGCTTCCGTGTTGTCACCGGTGACACCGTAAAAGTTCTCCGCGGTGAGTCCGCAGGAACCGAGGGTGTTGTTGACAAGGTTGATGTCAAGAACGCAAAGGTCATTGTTCACGGCGTTTCTATCAAGAAAGCAAACGGTGAAGATGCACCAAGACCGATTGACCCGTCGAAGGTAATGATTACCAAACTGAACACGAAGGACTCTATCCGTATGTCCCGTCTCGAGGTGAAGAAGGCATGACCCGGACAAAACGCATGGCAGCGCCGACTGAGTGGCAGCTCGCCAAGAAAGAAAAGAAGTATGTGGTAAGTGTTGCCGCAGGTCCGCACGACGGCTCTGCACTTCCAATCGGAGTCTGGCTCCGTGACCACATGCACCTTGCAGAAAACACAAAGGAAGCACGGAAAATCCTCCACGACCGCCAGGTTGTCTTAAACGGTCACATCGTAACCGATGAGCACCTCGGAATTGACGTCTTTGACATCATCAGCTTCCCGAAGATTAACAAGCACTATGTAATTCTTGTTGATGCAAAGGGACGCCAGATTTTTAAGGAGATTCCCGAAGCTGCAGCAAATGCAAGACTGGTCAAGGTTGCAAACAAGACCACCATCCGCGGCGGTAAGACCCAGATTAACTTATCCTGCGGTGCAAACTTCATCAGCGACTTCGCATGCAAAGGTAAAGACACACTTATCATCGGCCTCAACGGTGATGACCGCTTCAAGGTTCTTGAGCACTTCCCCTATGCGGAAGGAGCCCTTGCTATTATTATCGGCGGACAGCACACGATGAAGACCGGAAAGATCACAAAGATTGAAGTCCAGGCCTCCTCACTTCCGAACCGCGTAACTCTTACTGCAGAGGACGGAACCGAGATTGAAACCATCGAAGACTACATCTATGTAATCGGCAAGAACGAATCCTACCTGAAGAACTGGGGTGTTGAAGCATGACTGACATGAAGACCCCGTATGTTGCAAAGGTTGTTGTGCACATGGGTGTCGGCGAAGCAGGTGAACGCCTGGTAAACGCTGAAAACATCATGTCCGCACTGACAGAAGGCTCCAAGCCGCTTCGTTCCTATGCAAAGAACACTCTTCCCGCATTCGGTATCCGCCGCGGACAGCCGATTGGCTGCAAGGTGACCCTTCGCGGTACAAAGGCACAGAACTTCCTTACCATGGCACTGAAGACCTACGCAATTGAGCACGTCTTACACCAGCGCCAGTTCGATGCAACCGGAAACTTCGCATTCGGTATCGAGGAACACACAGACTTCCCGGGTCAGGCATATGATCCGAAGATTGGTATCTACGGTATGGATATCATGGTTGTTGTCGAAAAGAAAGGGACAAGAACCGCACGCAGAAAAATTCAGCAGAAGAAGTTCAACACGAAACTTCACGTGACCCGCGAAGAGTCAATGAAGTTCGTAACAGAAACCTACGGCATTGAGGTGGAGTAAAATGGCAGCAAAAGACAACGGCAAAGTCCAGCAGAAAAAGTATGGCCGCGGTGCAAACGTGTGCCAGCTCTGCGGACGTAAGCAGGGACTTGTGCGCAGATACGGTATTTACCTCTGCCGTCAGTGCTTCCGCGAGTGGGCACCCACTATGGGCTTTAAGAAGATGAACTAAGGAGACGATGGAAAATGACACAACAGAATCCAATCGCAGACGCAATGAGCGCCATTAAGAATGCCGGAGACTCTGGTAAGCTTAAAGTGACCGTTGAGCCGGCAAGCCGTCTCTTTGGAGATATGCTTAAAGTTATGCAGGAATATGAATACATCACTGAGTTCACCAAGATTGAAGACGGAAGAGGCGGTCAGTACGATATTGTCTTATCCGGTGCAATCAACAAATGCGGTGTAATTACCCCGCGTTTCTCAGTGAAAGTCGAGGACCTCGAGTCCTGGGAAACAAGATACCTTCCGGGCAAGGGATTCGGAATTATCATTCTGACAACCTCCAAGGGTGTTATGTCCCACGAACAGGCTCGTAAGCTCGGCATTGGCGGAGAACTCTTAGCCTATATCTTCTAAGGAGTTGGAAAAATGCATCATGAAACATTTACCATTCCGGCAGGAGTGACAATCACCCGCGACGGTGACAACTTCATTGTCAAGGGTTCCAAGGGCGAACTTGTCCGCAGAATGTACCACCCGATGATTATCTTCACAGTGGAAAACGGTGAGGTCACCATCGCAACCGAGTCTACCAGACGCAGTGTTCTCGCATTAGTCGGAACCTACAAGGCACTCCTGCACGTTATGAGCAAGGGTGTTACCGAAGGATACGAGTACCACATGAAGATTGTCTTCAACCACTTCCCGATTCAGGCAAAGGTTGCTGGAAACAGAGTTGAAATCGCAAACTTCCTCGGCGAAAAACAGGCACGTTATGCACTTATTTCCGACGGCGTCAAAGTTAAAATCCAGGGCGATGAGGTTATCTTAACCGGAATCAGCCGTGAGAATGTCGGAAATACTGCAGCAAACATTGAACAGGCATGCAAGGTCAGAAACAGAGACCCGCGTGTATTCCAGGATGGTATTTACATTACCAGCAGAGGTAACTAACATGGCATCTGAAATTAAGAGGCTTCTGAGAGCCAGAGCGGCAAAGAAGGCAACATTTAACCGTCAGTGCCTGCATACCAAGGTCACCTTAAAGGACTCCTGGAGAGCACCGATGGGACTTCACTCCAAGCAGAGAAAGGATTACCTGGCAAAAGGCGAACACCCGGAGGCAGGATTCGGTTCCCCGAAGGCTGTCCGCGGGTTCCACCCAAGCGGATACCGCGAAGAGAGAGTATTCACCGTTGCAGAACTTGAGAACATTGATCCCGCAACAACAGCAGTCCGTATCGGAGCTTCTGTTGGTTTTGCAAAGCGCACTGCTATTCAGGCAAAGGCAGCAGAACTCGGAATCAAGGTCTTAAACGTCAAAGTGCAGAAACCGAAGGTAGCAAAGGTTGCAGCGCCTGCAGCAGCACCTTCCGTCGAAGCACCGAAGACTGAAGAAGCAGCCGCTGAAGAGGCAAAGACCGAAGAGGTTAAGGCCGAGGCACCGAAAGCGGCAAAGAAGGCAAGAAAGGGGGTGAAGAAGGATGAGTAATCTTTCTGCACAGCGCAAACTCGCAGCAAAAATCTTAGACTGCGGTGAAAACCGTGTCTGGATTGACCCCGAAAAACTCGCTGATGTTCAGAGTGCAATGTCCCGTGAGGATATCCGCGGTCTGATTGAGTCCGGAGCAATCTCTACTCACCAGAAGAAAGGAATTTCCCGCGGACGTGTCCGTGCACGGACTGCAAAGCGTTCTTACGGTCACGGAAAGGGCCAGGGTAAGAGAAGCGGAGCAAAAGGAGCACGCACACCGTCAAAGGAACAGTGGGTTAAAAAGATTCGTGCACAGCGCCGCGAACTTCGCACCCAGCGTGATGCAGGAGCTATCACACCTACTGAGTACCGCAGACTTTACAGAAGAGCAGCAGGCGGTCAGTTCCGTAACGTTGCTCACTTAAAGACTCAGATTGAGCTTGTCACCTCACGGAGGAACTAAACATGGCAGTTAATGGAAGATATTTCGTTCAGTTCAGAAGACGCCGGGAAGGCAAAACTGACTACTACCAGCGCCAGCGTTTAATTGTCTCCGGCAAAAACCGTATGGTCATCAGAAAGACCAACCGCCACATCATCATTCAGCTTGTTGCTGCAGCGATGGAAGGCGATTACACCTTAGTTCAGGTCAACAGTAAAGACCTGGTAAACTATGGATACAAGGGATACCTTGGAAACACCCCTGCCGCATACCTCTCCGGTCTGCTCTTTGCAGTCCGTGCAAAGAATGCGGGATACGATGAGGCTATTGCAGATATTGGTCTGCAGGTTGCCTCTGCAGGAGCACGCGTGTTTGCAGCAGTTAAAGGAGCAGTTGAAGCAGGATTCAACGTTCCTGTCGGAGAAGAGATTCTCCCGGACGATGACCGCTGCAGCGGCAAGACCATTGCCGAATACGACGAGAACAGCAAGGATTTAGCAGCAAATGTTGAGGCTGTTAAAGCAGCAATCATGAAGGAGCTGAAGTAATATGGCTTACGAACAAGAGGAAGCATGGGTTCCGGTAACCGGTCTTGGAAAGAAGGTCTTAGCCGGAGAGTTTGCAAACTTCGATGAAGTTCTTGCCTCCGGATACCCAATCAAGGAGGAAGGCATTGTTGATGCAATGCTCCCCGATCTTGCTGATGAAGTTCTCTGCATTGATATGATGCAGCGTATGACTGACTCCGGACGCCGTATTAAGTTCAGAGCTGTCGTTGTAATCGGCAACAAGAACGGATACATCGGTTTTGGCCAGGGCAGGGATGTTCAGGTCGGAACTGCGATTAAGAAGGCAATTACCGCCGCAAAACTCTCCATTGTCAAAGTCAAGAGAGGATGCGGTTCCTGGGAATGCGGCTGCGGACAGAAGCACTCTGTTCCATGGCAGGTCTCCGGAAAAGCAGGTTCTGTCACGGTTACATTAAAGCCGGCTCCGAAGGGAATCGGTCTTGTAACCGGAGATGTCGGCAAGAAGGTTCTTGCTCTTGCAGGAATCCAGGATGTGTGGGTCACCACCAGCGGTCAGACCAGAACCACTCTTAACTTCGCAAAGGCAACCTTCAACGCGCTTCGTGAAACAAACCTTATTCGCATAGGAGGGAAGCAGTAATGTACGCGTTAGTTCAGGTCAGAGGTATTGTAAATACCCGCCGTGAAATCAAGGAAACCTTAAAGATGCTCCGTCTTCACCACATCAACCACTGTGTCTTAGTCCCCGAAACCCCCGAATACCTCGGAATGGTCAGAAAGGTTAAGGACTATGTTGCATTTGGTGAAATTGACGCAGAAACCCTTGCGACAATTCTTGAAACCCGCGGAAGACTCACTGCAAACAAGCCGCTTACCGACGAGTATGTGAAGTCTGTCACTAAGTATGCATCTATCGCAGAACTCGCAGCAGCAATCGTTTCCGGTGAGATTCGTATGAAGGATGTGCCGGAGTTAAAGCCGGTCCTTCGTATGCACCCGCCAAGAAAAGGTTATAAGAGTACAAAGCGTACATTTAACCAGGGCGGAGCTCTTGGTTACTATGGCCCGGAGATTAACAGTCTCTTAATCAAGATGAGGTAATTAACATGCCAGTAAATAAGCGTTCAAAGTTCCGGGGTTCCCGCACTTGCGGTGGAGGAACCCACAAAAACCGCCGTGGTTCCGGAAACCGCGGAGGCCGCGGAGCAGCCGGATGGCGTGACCACAACTTTACCCGTTTCTACTTCCTCGGAAGAACCGAAGGTAAACACGGATTCGTCTGCAAGACGTCATACTCCTGGGATGTCATGGACATCGGAGATATTGACCAGCTTGTACCCGAACTGATTGCCAGAGGTATTGCCTCCCAGGAAGGGGACACCGTAAAGATTGATGCTGCAAGCATCGGGGTTGAAAAAGTCTTAGGCGGCGGTCAGGTAACTCACAAGATTGCCATCACCGCTGAGGCATTTTCTGCCAGCGCAGTCGCAAAAATCGAGGAGAAGGGCGGACAGGCTCTCTCCTTAGAATAAATTTTAGGTACAACTCATGGGAAAAGTGTTAGATCGGATGGAACCTCTGCTGTCAAGAATGCCAGCAGTTAAGCCGCCGGAAGGCCACGTCCACTTCAAGAACAAACTGATGTGGACAGCCGTCGTGCTACTCGTCTATTTCATATTGACGAATATTCCGATGTTCGGACTTGCGGATACCTCTGTGGACCTTTTTGAGTACTACCGTGCGTTACTTGCCGGTGCTCAGGGTACTATTGTTCACTTAGGTATTGGTCCGATTGTCACTGCTTCAATCGTTCTGCAGTTACTCCGCGGTGCTGATCTGATTAAGATTAACACATCTGACCAGCGCGGTCAGGTCCTCTATATGGGTTTGCAGAAGCTCCTCATCTTTGTGATGATTATCTTAGAAGCCCTGCCGAACGTACTTACCGGGTGGATGACACCTGATGCAGGTGTTACTGCTCTCTTTGGCGGAAACTCCGGACTTGTTATGTTCATCATCTTCCTCCAGATATGTCTTGGAGGAGTCCTTATCATGTTCATGGATGAGGTGGTTTCCAAATGGGGTATCGGGTCCGGTGTGGGTCTCTTCATCGTTGCAGGGGTGGCTCAAGGACTGATAAACGGTTTCTTCAACTGGTCGGCATCGGGTTCAACCGACGGTTTTGCGTCAGGATTCTTCCCGCGTCTCTTCCAGGTGATCGGGTCGGGACAGAACTTTATGGATTACTTTGGTCTCCAGCTGTTGGCATTGGTGACTACTGTAGGCCTCTTCTTCCTGATTGTCTATGTTGAGTCAACCAGAATTGAAATTCCGCTTGCACATGCGAATGTCCGCGGTGCACGTTCCAGATTCCCGGTAAAACTTGTTTACGCAAGTGTTCTTCCGATGATCTTAGTCCGTGTCCTGCAGGCAAACGTCCAGATGATTGGTATGATTCTTTCATCATGCGGTATCAAAGTGCTTGGAGAGTTCAACGGTTCAACACCGATGAACGGTCTTATGTGGTATATCGCGCCGATTAATCAGCCGCAGGACTGGATGTGGTGGTTGCCGACCTTCACCGGTGCAGGTCATGCACCATGGGAAGTTATCATCAGAATTGTCATTGATGTCATTGTGATGGTGCTCGGTGGTGCGCTCTTCGCAATATTCTGGGTTAAGACTGCAGGTCTTGATTCGAAACATGTTGCACGTCAGATTCAGAACTCAGGCATGCAGATTCCGGGGTACCGGAGAAGCCCCGCGGTTCTGGAACGCTACCTCGACCGTTACATTCCAAGAGTAACCGTCATCGGCGGAGTGTTCATCGGTGTTCTCTCGGTCCTTGCCAACATGCTTGGTATTATCGGATTTGTCGGAGGTACCGGACTTCTGCTTACCGTATCTATCCTCTACCGTCTGTATGAACAGATTGCAAACGAGCAGATGATGGAGATGTACCCGTTCATGCGCGGATTCTTCAACAAAGAATAAGCGTTTTGAACCTCAACCCCTTTTTTTGCGGGCTGGTTCTGCCTGTTTTTCTTTAATCCATTAACTGTATGAAACCCCGTATCAATCCGGTGCAGAAACTGCCCGTATATCTGTTGGCTGTTAAAAGAAGAAACTGCAGATTTCTCTGCAGCGTTTTTGATTATAATGCGAGTGACGGGGGGTTATATGTGCGTGCTCCAAGCTCCGAGTTTAACTGGTACAGGCTATTTGCACCGTCTCCAAGGACCCTCATCTTTGCAATTAAGTCCATTGCACTTTTCTCCTCTTCTCCCTGTTCTTTTACGAACCAGTCAAGAAACTGCATGGTCCTGAAGTCCTTTTTCTCGAATGCTGCAGAGTAGATGCTGTTGATGAGAGAGGTTACAAAAATTTCGTGCTCCAGTGTTGCCTTGAGCGGGGATACTTTGTCCGAAAACACCTTCTCCGGTTTGCTGACTGCATCCAGGGTGACTTTTGCATTGTTGTTGTGGAGATACTGATACATCAGCATCGCATGGTCCCGCTCCTCCTGAGCCTGGATTTTGAACCAGTTTGCAAAACCGTCAAGGTTCATGCTTTCGTAATAATTTGCGATGTCGAGGTAGAAGTATGCGGAGTAGAACTCCTTGTTAATCTGCTGGTTTAAGAGCTCGGTTACTTTTTTGTCTAACATGATATCACCTGGTTTGCATTGTGTATTATGCACAGTATTAATTGTCTGTTGGGTAATATACACATCTGTATCCCGGCAAAAATATCCTAAACGTTATCATAATAAAGGGAAAATGAGTGAGAAAAAGAGATGTGCTGTCTCTTTTAAAAAAACATATCTAATGTGGTCTTTTTTACTCCCTTCGGGTCCATCTCATCCCAGTCCCACCCGATGGCCTCAAAGATGCGGGTAATCGGTGTCTTCAGCGTTTTTTCGCACATAGTTTCCCAGTCGATTTCAAACACTCCTTCCGGAATCTGTTCGGGATACTCAAAGCAGATGACGTCTGTTTTCGGATAATGCTCCAGGTCATAGCTGTTTTTGATATACAGCCGCTTTGGTTTACATCCGCGGGTGATATCTGTGTGGAAATATTCATTTGCATAACGCGCACCCCTTCCATGAGCATCTAGATGATCATAGTCATTCAGCGCCTTGTTTAATCCGCCGGGGATTCCTGCTTTTTCCAGAGGACAGCGGCCCGCACGGAAATCGGTCAGCACACCTGAGAGATACTCTTTTACTGCGGGCTTTCCGCCGCCCTTTAAAATCATTTCAAGAATTGTGGAAAGCGCTTCCCGTGTCATCTGCGAGGAGTCAGACCGTTTTGATTCTAAGCCTGCGATGTCGATTTTATCAACATCCTGTCCCTCTTTCCAGACGAGGTGTCCCGCATAGCGTTTTTTGATTCCTCCCTGGAAAAAGCGGCGGTAAATCTTTTCAAACTTAATTGAGAAGTAGTTTGTATTTGCCCCGAGTGTTTCCTTTGAAAATCCGTTGTAACTTTCGTTTAACTCCTTTTCAAGGGAACGGGCAATTTCCATTGTCTCTTCACGGGAAACCGGCGGAAGCTGAACGAAACAGGAATCCGTATCTCCGTAAATGACCTCATAGCCGTGGCTTGTGATAATCTTTTTCGTATGGGCAATGATGGCGCGTCCGACAGAGGTCACGGCGGAACCAATCTCCACATCATAGAGCCGGAACCGGGAAAAACCTGACACTCCGTAGTAGGAGTTCATAATGACCTTGATAACGTTCTGCTGCATATCATAGAGCTCGTACTCCTCCGAACCATAGGGGAAGGTGTTTCTCAGTTTCTTTTTGCTGTCACGTTCGTTTAAGAGTTCTCCGATGATGATTCTTGTAAGACCGTCGGGGGATTTATTAAATCTGACGCCGTTTGGTGCATGGATTTCCCCTGCAGGCGACTTTGTTTCCTGGGAGGCGTTTAAGGTCATCATCGCCATCGGATAGAGGGACTTTAAGTCGAGCACAATGACATTTTCACAGACTCCTTTGGAGGGGGAAAAAACCGTTGCCCCTTCAAACTCCTGTGCTTTTGTCTCCATCCCTTTTGAGGGAAGAACATAGCGTCCGTGGGCTTTTCTGAGGACAAATGTATCCACGACATTCGAGGAGTTCAGTGTTTTGTCAAGCGGACAGCCCACATACCGGGAAACCTCCTGGAAAAAGTCGACGATGCTGATCTTCCTGTTGATTTTAACACAGAGCTCCACATCCTTAAAGTTGTACTCGACAAACCGGAGCGGGTGATACTTCCAGAGGTCATCAAATGACTCTTCATGGGGAAGTTTATGCTCTCCGAGTTCATCCTGCGCTACCGCATCAAGGCGGAACGATTCTTTCTGTGACCCCTGCATCTTTTTGTACGCAGCAAGCAGGTCGAAGATGACTCTCCCGCGCATCGCATTCCGCTCAGTTGGTCCCGGAATCCGTGCAAAGGCGTCGGTTGGGATTTTATGGTGTTTTGCCCGGTTCAGGATGTATGGTGCATCGAAATCGACGAAGTTCCATCCGGTAAGAATATCCGGGTCGGTATCTTTCAGATATGCGATAAATGCGTTTAACAGGTCACGTTCCGTGCCGCAGACGGTTATGGTGTGAACTCCCTGGTCAAAGCATCCGTTTGGAAGCGGAGTGCGGTTTTCCGGAAGCGGGACCGTCCCATTGAGGAGGAATGTGGTGTATCTGTCGTCGAATGAATCATGACAGGTGATGGCGGTAATCCGGTTTCCATCTGGAGAGGAGCCGTTTTTCATTTCACATTCGATATCACAGGTACACACCCTGCTCTTTGAGGGGACATGTGCCGGTACTACCTCGGTACAGCTGCAGAGATCGGATGGAAATGAAATCCCTCCGGTAATTCCCATGTCAATTAAAAAACGCGAGGCAAAGGGAATGTCTGCTTCAAAGTGATGGTAGTTTTCACGAACCGCGCGGACGTCTGTAGGCTTATCCGTGTAGAGTTTTCGCACCCGTTCCCCTTTAATGGATACCGCCTGTTCATCCGAGACAGTAATACAGTCGGGATGCTCGCGTTTTGCCTCGGATTCACGTACCCAGAAATACGGCTTAAAGTCTGTAATCAGCACTTCATGAAGGGTGCCGTCTGTTTCTCTTCCGAAGATATGGATAACAGGCCCTGCAGGAGTGTTTGAGTACTCTGCCTGATTTACGCTGATTTCCATTTAGACTCTCCGGCAGAGTCCGGTAAGAAACTCTGCCGCGGACCTGAGTTTTGCTGACTCCCACTCATCAAGTTTAAGGGATTCATTTATTTTTGCGCCGTCTTTCGTTACTTTCGCGGGGATGCCGAGCGCACAGCCGTCGATTCCGTATGCTCCGTTCATCGGAAGGGAACAGACAATTTCATTTCCGTTTTCAATATCTTCAAGCATGTGTGCGATATGGTATGCAGGACCAAAAACCGTCCCTCCTTTTCCTTTGATGACGGGCATAGATGAGCCGCGAAGACCAAGGAGCACCTCTTCACGTACGGATTCGGGCACGTCAACGGAGAGACCTGAGAAGAGCGGGACCTGATTTTCTCCGTGCTCTCCTATGACGATTCCTGTTTCATTAATTCCCATGCTGTGCAGCGCAAGGGTGAATCTTCGTGAGTCCAGAAGTCCGCCGAATCCTACAACCTGTGACTCGTCAAAGCCGGCATGTTTTGCAAAGTACCAGGTAAAAACATCCATCGGGTTGGTTAAGACGATAAGTTTTCCTGAAAATCCTTTCATGATGCCTGCCGCTTCCTTTGCAATCGGAAGGTTTTTGTCAAAGAGGTCCGCGCGGGTTTTTACGTTTGGTGAACGTGAGTATCCTGCGGAAAATATGCAGTAGTCGGCATCTTTTATGTCAGATGGCCTGGTTGATACCGGAATCTCTTTTGCATGGAGTATATCGAGCTTTTGTGCACGGAGCAGTTCTGTATTGATATCATAGAGAACGAGTTCATCGGCGAATCCGGAAACCGCGGAAAGGTATGCGGCTTCTCCTCCAATTCTGCCCATACCGAACGCTGCAACTGTAGTCATAATTGTATAATTATTTGGTGTTCAAGAGATTAATGGTTGTCTTCATGAAGGTGAATGCCGGGAAGGAATTTACATGTTCCGGGGTGCGCGTCTGTATTCCGATGACGAGGCATTTTTGAAAGATTTTGTAATGTTATATTTATAGTAATATTTTTAACTTTATTTACATCTAATTTTTTGTTGCTCCATCTCAAAAAATGCATTTTACTGAAGCAAACACCATTTGACCTAAAAATCCAGATACAAAATGTTATTTTAGTAATTTTTCCATTTTTTTAACAAATTGGTAATAATTAATACTCATTACTCCAAATAATTCAGTATGACTATTGTTGAAGATGCAAAGCGCGGCTTAATCACCGAGGAAATGAAAGTCGTCGCAAAGGCAGAAGGTGTTACTGAGGATTTCATCCGCCGCGGAATTGCCGGGGGGCACATTGTAATTCCGATGACGCCCTACCGCAGTGTAAAACTCTGCGGAATCGGCTCGGGTCTCCGGACCAAAGTCAATGCATCAATCGGAACTTCCTCCGATATCGTTGATGTGGAACAGGAACTCGAAAAAGCACGTCAGGCAGAGCTTGCCGGTGCGGATTCCCTCATGGAGCTTTCGACCGGAGGAGACTTCCTTGATATCAGACGCAGGGTCTGCGAACAGTCTCATTTATCAGTTGGTTCGGTTCCGCTGTATCAGGCATTCATTGAAGCCGCCCGTAAAAAGGGAGGGGTTGTCTTCATGGATGAGGATGATCTCTTTAAAATCACCGAGGAGCAGGCAAAACTTGGAACGAACTTCATGGCGATTCACACCGGTATCAACTATGAAACCGTTAAGCGCCTGAAAAACCAGGGAAGACACGGAGGTCTCGTCTCCCGCGGCGGAGCTTTTATGACCGCATGGATGCTCCACAATGAGCAGGAAAACCCTCTCTACCGCAGGTTTGACTATCTTCTTGAAATATTAAAGGAACATGAGGTAACTCTTTCGTTTGGAAACGGTATGAGGGCAGGTGCCTGCCATGACGCAACGGACCGCGCGGCGATTCAGGAGCTTCTCATCAACGCGGAACTTGCAGACAAGGCACATGATTTCGGTGTCCAGTGCATCATGGAAGGCCCTGGTCATATTCCGCTTGATGAAATAAAAGCAAATGTCCTTTTGGAAAAGCGTGTTACAAACAACAAGCCGTTTTACATGTTAGGTCCGCTTGTAACTGATATTGCTCCCGGATATGATGACCGTGTGGCAGCTATCGGGGCATCTGTATCATCTGCTGCAGGGGCAGACTTTATCTGCTATGTAACCCCTGCAGAACACCTGGCACTTCCGACACCCGAGGAGGTCTATGAGGGTGTTATGAGCTCCCGTATCGCGGCGCACGTAGGTGATATGGTAAAGCTTCCGAAGACACGTGAGGCAGACCTTGAGATGGGACATGCGAGACGTGACCTTGACTGGGAGCGGCAGTATGCAGTTTCCATGAATCCGGAAAAGGCCCGCTGCATCAGAAACTCGCGCATGCCTGCAGACAGTGATGCATGTACCATGTGCGGAGATTACTGTGCTATTAAGATTGTTCAGAAAAATTTCAACTTTTAAACGAAAAAACAGAATGAACGGGAACCACCCGTTCTTTTTTTGCCGGGTACTTTGATGCCACGGACGGATGCGCAGCTTCTGAATTGTCCCTGATTATATTTTAATCGTCGTCAGTTTTACGGACTCAACACCCTTCAGTGCCATGAGATGCTCGGCAAGTGTGCGAAGCTGTGCTCCCTCACCTCTGACCATGACAACCTCCATACAGCGGTCATCGGTCAGATGTGAATGAATTGACGACTGGATGATATCGCGGTTTTCGTGCTGAATCTCGGTCACTGCTTCGAGGAGGCCGCGCTGGTCATGGTCATAGACCATAGTGATGACCCCCTGTCTTTGCCCTTCGACATCATTCATCCATTCATAGTAGGTGATGTAGGAACGGATTGCGTCGCGTATTCCTTCTGATCGGGAGGAGTAACCGCGCTTGTTTATGATGGAGTCGAACTTTGAGAGCAGGTTTTCCGGCAGGGAGACACCTATACGGGATAAGTCGGATTCATTTACCATGTAGTTGAATATATGTCATTATCCTATATTAGTGTTGTTACAGATTATGAAGAAGAGAGACATTTGTGCATACTTTTATCATCATTGGTCAGATATAACAAAACAATACCAAAACAAAAGAACAGGGTAGGTGAGACACCCTGGTCCGGCTGCGGCAGGCATCCGGAATCAGGGGCTGCTAATCCAAGGGGTTTGGAAGAATACAGCGTTTGCCTCTGCTTATTATTCATCTTCAAATGATATAATAATTTCTCTTAGCTTCACTGCAGATGAATGACGGGTACGAGGAGTGGAATGGCAGACTTCTGCACTCAGCAATACAGAGTATACCCTGTCACTCTCTGAGAAGCTCCAGCTCCATCGAAAGGCGCCAGACGTTTTTCTTCGAGCGGTGCGACTGCCCTGCTATCAGCATCATCCTCTCTTCGATACGGATTTCGCGTGAACCCTTTGCAAGATTGTCTGCGTGTGCTACAATTTTTTCCTCGATTGTTTTCGGGACGCAGTTTTTCGGTGGGAGGTTTAAGAGGACACAGTCGTCCTCAGAGAGGCCGGCTCCTGTGTGATTCTGAATGATGTCACGGATTTCATCTGAAAGGCCAAGTTTTTCGGCAAGCGCCGCTCCTTCTCCTGCGTGACGGATAGAGTGGGTTTTTGAGCGGCCAAGGTCATGGAGAAAAGCACCGGAATGCACAAGTCCGGCATCAACTCCGATTCCACGATACCGGTCTGCAATTACTGCCGTTTTTCGGCAGTGAGCAACAACACCTGCATCACATCCGGCGGAAAAAAGAAGAGTCTCTTCATCCATGAAGAGTTAGTCCTTTGAAAGAACACGGTTCATTTTGTCAATGCGCTTTTCGAGCGCTTTTAAGAGGAGCTCATTATCAAAGTGGGACATATTTTCCCCGCATTCCGGGCAGATAAAGTTCAAAGATATTGCCTCATTAAACGTCATTGTCTTTCCGCATGCTCCGCACTGGTAGAAATCGTTGTTCCGGTCGAATTTGAGCCGGGCAGAAAGTTTTTCAGAGGCAAAGGCCATCTCCTCTTTTATTGTCTGGCTGATATTTTCCATCTTTAATACCCAGAGGTAGGTAAGCCATCCTGTCTCGTTATCCTTGATTCTGCGGTATTCAGCAAGACGTTTTTCGTAGAGAATATAGAGTGTATGGCGGACGGAATTTAAATTGATGCCTGTTATCTCTGCAATCTCCTCATCGCTTTTCTCCTCCTTAGGGAACTGTTTTATCAGATCAATTCCCTCCTCCCCGACAAGTTTTAGAAGATATTGACGGATTGCGGGATTTTTCAGATCTTTTGGCTTCAATGAACTCATTGTTGTATATATTGGACTGCTATCTTAATATTTTTATCCAGAGATGCGTATGCGGCATCAAGTGTCTTCCCGCGGCCGGTAACAGAACAGATTACCTCTCCTTTTTCAAAAAAAAGCCCTGGATGCGGAATATCTGTGATAAACTCCGCAAGAGGCAGCAGGTCTTTTTTCACGGTCAGATCTTCAGGCGCGACAAGTATTTTTCGTACTGAAAATGATGTAATCTCCGGGATGTGTTCCGGGAGTGCCCCTTCGCAGGCATTTTTATGCAGTGTGAACAGATTTTGTCCCAGCGCGCGCTCAACCGTTTCAAGTGTTCCCTGAAACCGCGGATTTACTTCGATTGCATATGCCTCTTTATCTCCCAGAACAAAATCAATGCCGATACACCCGATGCATCCGGATGCTTCGGCTATTTTCTTTCCGAGCTCCTTCATCCGCGGTACCAGCGGATGGATGCACGGGGTGACTGAACCTGTGAATGCATAAGGATAAAGTTCTCCGCCGCGCAGAATCTGCTGGTTTGCCGCAAGTACACACGCCTCTCCCGACGGTGTTACCAGACAGCAGACGGATGCCGGCAACCCTTCGATTACCTCCTGCAGGATATATGGGTCTCCTTCGACAAACTCACACCATGCGGCAAGCTCCTCATCCGATCTGACAATTGCGTTTCTCCATCCCCCTGCCCCTCCGGTTGTTTTTGCCATCGCCGGATACACACCTGGTTTTGCGAGTTTCGGAACCGGAACACCAATCCGTTCGAAGAACTCCTGCGTTAATGCCTTGTTCATGAATTTCTGCGCGGCAGATGGAGCTGTTCCGAGGCGTTCCTCGAATTCAAGCAGTTCTGCTCCCGATGTTGTTACCACATAATCCGGATGGTAGCGGGAGATTAGCTCCTCTGCTGCGAACGGGAGCTCCTCGAGCTCATCGAATGCCCGATGGTCCGCGGTGCAGCAAAGAAGGTCCTGGTCGCAGAAGTGGTCTGCAGCGTAAACAGTGTAGCCGGCAGCAGCTGCCGATGTTGCAACATGACGTGTGGTATATCCTGCGACAAGAACTGATTTACCAGATTCCTGGTTACTCATGGGAAGGTCCGTGCTTAATGGTGGTTTTTCCGACCTTTGTCGGAATTACTTCGATGTCAGGGTTGTCAAACGAGAGTTCAAGTTCGCGCCCCTCATATAAGTGGTCAAGGAATAACGCAAGTGCGGAGATTTCCGAGTGCGGCTGGTTTGCAACGGCGACATTATAGTCGGCAAGTTCGTACATTTCTCCGGGTACTTTTTCGGCGCCGACGACGACCAGAAGTTTCTCTTCTTTTCTGATGTCGGGAATGGTGTCCTGAAGACGCAGGCCGTACATTGTCAGATGGACGACTTTCCCTCCGTCCGCTTTGAATTTTCTAATGAATGACTTCCATTTGACATTGTTTTCGCAGAAGTAATCCCCTCCGAAGCGCTGCGCAACGTCGCAGATGCTGTCTGCTACTTTCTGATCGTCTGCTGCGAGATACATCCCGGATGCGCCAAGAGCACGCGATGAGAGTCCCACGTGGGTTGTGACACGCTGGTCACGTTCCGGGCGGTGTCCGATTCTTAAAATATAGGATACTGGTTTTAAGTTCATTTTCTCACTTTGATTACGCCGTTTTCGATGTAGATTCCAAGGTCATCCTCTTTTTCTGCTCCGCCTCCGCCGCACAGAGTCTCTGATATCAGGAAGTCGTTGACTGATACGGGGCATACTCTGTCATCTGCTGTATGGACGAGCAGGATTTTTTCAAGACGCGCAGCTGATGCAAGCACAGTCTCTTTTGTCATCCCGGATACTTTGATGAGTTCATCGAAGGCAATTCCCTCATCCGGTATCAGATGGTAGATTTTCCAGTCGGTATCTTCATCGTTCATGTTTACAGATTGGCGCGGGGCCGATATAAGGATACTTACATGATGCCTTTGGGTGTTTTTCTGTATTGTATCATGTCCCTGAACGTTAATACCGTCTGCATAAATCGGAGTTGAACTCCAAAATAATCGAAATCGGTCTGAATTGGGGATTTCCAGAGGTAATTGGCAGTAATCGTGCGGGGGGCATACAACGGTGTCCCAACTGGCGACAGAGTTCATCTGAAAACATCCGGATACACATCCGCATCCTTAATCTCTCATCACCGCAAATCCTATAGATATGTTTTCAACCACGGAAAGTGAACTCTCGGGCCTCGCGGACTCTTTGTACGAGCAGTCCGGAGATGATGATGAAAAAATGGCAGAGCTTCTCCGGGAGCTTCCGGAAGATACTGCCCATGCGTTACTTACCTCGAATCTGACAAATGCGGTGCAGGCCTATATCTATGCGTTCAATGAGGTCCCTGACGAGGCACTCTATGATTTACTGCTTCTCCATCCCGCCTATCAACTGAAAAAAGGGATTGTACTTGAATCGAATCCCGATTCGAAGCTCATATTCATCTATGATAGAAGCCGTCAGAGGTTCGTTATCGAAGTATCAGACGGGGAAAAAATACTTGCCGTATTCAGCGGAGGGGAGGTCCTTGAACGTGCCAGATGCTGGGCTGCGGAAAACTGTATCGACTGATTGAGCTCTCTTTTTTCCGGATGCCGGATCCATCCGGATATCAGGTTTTTTCCCTGGATTTTTTCATTTCGCTTCTCGCGAGGAAGTAGTTTTGTGCAGTTCCGAAGCCGTCAGGCGGGGCCTGATAGCGTGAAGGATATCCGCTTGCTTTCAGAATCTCTTCCGTGTTGATACCGGCTGCTGATATTCCGCGTCCTATCATATTGATAAAAGAGTACGGCATGGGAAGCCCGTACATCATACTGATTTCGCCTACCGGAAGATTTGAGAGCGCATAGTTTCTGACTGTCCCGCGGCTGATCTCTATCCCGAGAGCTTCCATAACAACTGCCGCGTGGGAAAAACTGTTTTTCAGTGAAAGGGCGAGAGCCAGGTCAATGACTGCGGACCCGACACGTGTGTCCGGGTAGAATGGTTCATCTGCATAGAGAAGTTTTCCGCAGTCGCGGCAGATGAAACGGCGGACTCTTACGGTGACTGCCCGTTTTTCCCCGTTTGTTATCAGTGTCGCATACTGCTTTTCTTTCGTGTCATAGGGCATCGGTTTTCCGCCGCAGTACGGACATTTTCCTATGTCCTTGAATAGGGCCCCGTCGAGTGCGGAGAGGCCCATGTTTATTGTTGCCGAGAGCATCGGCGGGATTTTAATCTGGCGGCGGGACATGACTTATAGTGGTGGGTTTTTATCGGATAAAATACCTGCGGATGGTCTGTTTTGCGGACTGCAACATCCTGACAGGGGCATGTTATGTTTTTCCGGCATCCCGCCTGCTGTCTTTTGCCATCTCCGCGCCTGCATCAAGCAGGACCTCCTGCGGCTGATTCTTCAGAGCAACGGCTGCTGCGGCTCCTATTATTCCGCGTTTCCCGAACACCTCAATTCCGGAAGCACGGGCAGTTTCCTGTACCTCCTCACAGGATACTCTCTCGCGTCTGATTTTTGCGGCAAGCGCTTCCATTCTTTCGGGCACGAAAATACCGGTCATAACCGCAACCCCCCAGTTTTCGGAGACACTTTCATCATCCACAAATCTGCATATCTTCCGGCTGAGTGCGGGCATATTTTCCCTCGGGACAGCAAGCTCTAAGAAACTGCAGGAGTTTCCGGCGGTCATCTCCGGGATGTCCGGACAGAGCGCTGCTACCTGATGTCTGATGCCGATGGCTGTATGCGACTCAGTCAGATACTTAAAAAGTGCATTCGCCAGAGCAAATGTGGCTCCTCCGCAACCTTTCCTGTCAGTATCATCAATTCCCACAGTCACGGGTATCAGTGCCTTTGTTCTGACCTTTCCGGTGACAAACCCGTCACCTGCTGTGACCTCAACCCCTTCTACCCCTTTTGCATATCCCATCATTGAAGAAAGCGAGTAGGCAGCACCGCCGTAGATTGAACGGATGGTCTGGACAATTTCCTCTCCTTCGAGCCGGACCGAAGAAAGACCCACTGCCGCCTGGTCAAGTGATAGCGGGTGTTCTTCTCCTTCTGCGCTCAGTTTTGCCGTCTCGCGAAAGATTAACCCGTCACGCGAGACAGAAACCGCAGCACCTCCGGCGCGCCGGTGATGAAACTCGCAGAATCCGGCACATCCGCTTGACATACATTCATGAAAAATCTCTGTATATCCGTCTGCTGCGGTTGTAAAAATTCTTCTGCAGGTGGTTTTTGGAAGGGCACTTCGTGCTGCATAATGTGCGGGAGACCTTCCATGCTGCTCTTCTTTTACAAAGATACATCCTTCATTTACCAGCCGGTTTATCCAGTCCTGGGCGGTGGAACGTGGAAGATGCTCTTCTTCTGCTATCTCTGCCGTTGTAAAATAGCCGGACTCAAATGTCTTTTTCCGCATCGTCTGCAGAAAAATAGTGCGGCGGCGGAGAACACCGCCTGATTCAGCCCCTTTCCGTGAAGCTTCCTTAGAGGCCATACTTTTTGAGGATAAACACTAGATCTGAAAGAATTGCCGAGGCGGTTTCAACAGATCCTGCACCTGCGCCGATGAAGGTGATAGCTCCTGCGTATTCGGTTTCAACCGTAATAGCATTCAGCGTCTCGGAGAATACCAGCGGATCATCTTCGGGCAGGAGACGCGGGGACACTTCAAGGTCTTTTTTGTCAGGATAGAGCGACGCAATCAGCCGGATGGTGTGTCCTGTTGTGTGCGCCATTTTGATTGCCTCGGGGGTTATCCGGTCAATTCCGGTGCGCTGCACATCTTTTAAGGTGACATTCATCCCGAGAACGGAGTTTGCGAGAATTACCAGTTTGATTGCGGCATCCGTTCCGTTTACATCGTATGTGGGGTCAGCTTCGGCATATCCGAGGTCGCGTGCCTCTGCGAGCGCCTGCTGGTAGGTAAGCCCCTCCTCCTCCATTCTGGATAAGATGTAGTTACAGGTACCGTTTAATACACCAAAGAGTGCTTTGACCGGGTTTCCGGCAAGTCCGTTTTTCATTCCGTTGATAATCGGGACTGCTCCTGCAACTGTTCCTTCGAACCGGATATCCGCGTTGTTTTCCTTTGCAAGTGCCTTTAAGTCGCGGTAGGCAAGGGATATCGGCCCCTTGTTGGAGGTTACAACATGCTTTCCGCGGGATAATGCAATCTTTATGGTGGATAGGGCAGGCTCCCCCGTCTCCGCATTGGTGGGTGTTACCTCGACCAGGGTGTCATAGTCAACCTCTGCCGCGATTCTGAATGCAGTCCAGTCGGTTGTGCCGCAGCGTCCGGTCTTTTTCTTTGCCGCCATGAGTGTATCAAAGTCAATACCCTCAGGATTTACCATGCCGCTTTTGGAGTCTGCTGCTGCAACGATTTTAAACCGCTCATCGTTTTTCAGCACTTCGCCTACGCCGCGGCCTACAGAGCCGATTCCGATTAAGGCAATTTTCATCATAGTCTGCCTCCTATTTCGTCAATGATCATCAGTTGTTTTTCCACGGCAATCTTCTCGAGTTTTTCGATTGCATGGTCCATTTCGGCTTCATTGACCGCTTTTATGGTCAGCTTCGCGGTTGATGGTTCATCGAGTTTCGGCATTATTATGTGGAGTTCGGTGACCTCTGTGATATCCTTTTTGTCGATGCGGTTTACGGTATCGGTTAAATCGGTGTGCAGAATGTGGCCGATAAGGATAAAGGTCTTCATGCACATCAGCCGTTCGATACCGATACGGGTGACGTCAATGTTTTGTGCTTTGAGTGAGTCGAGCAGTTTGGGAAGCGCTGACTCCTGTAAGGATATGACAATATCGACTATCAGGTCCGAGCCCGGGTTTTCCTCATCTCTCTGGTGTGAGATGGTTATGATGTTTGCTCCGCTTTCCGAGATTGGTTTAATCGCGGTAAGGAGCTGCCCCGGTTTGTCCTGGAGTTCAAGTTTTAATGTTGTACGGATATATTTCTGCATAGATGTATCCCTTCGGGATTCGTATTTGCGTGTATTATTTTGTTGTTTTATCTATATTTACTTATAGGAGATGAGATGGGTTTTAACAGTTTGTTCCTGCCTCCGCGATTGTTACAAATCCATGCCTCCAAACAAAAGCATTAACGTATACTACATCGAACAAATAAGTACAGATAGCTATGCAGACAGAATACTGTGAATTATGCGGAGCGCCACTCTCCGGCAAAGCAAAACTGGTGAGGATTGAAGGGGCAAAGCCGATGAAGGTTTGCGACAAATGCGCCAAACTCGGAACCGTGGTTCAGGCGCCAAAGGCCCCGAGAACAACCTACGGCAAGGACTATATTGCAGCACCGGTGCCGCGTTCCGCGCCAAGGACACCAACTGCCGGAGCGCAGAGACGCCGCGATGTTTTCGATGATATTGAAGGAGACGTTGTCGAAGATTACTCAAAGCGGATTGCCGCGGCCCGTCAGGCAAAAGGCTACACTCAAAACGACCTCGCCTTCATCTTAAAGATGCAGGAGATTGATATTAAAAAGCTTGAACGCGGAGAGCGTGCGCCTACTGATGATGAGCGTGAGAAGCTGGAAAAGGAGCTTGGAATCACTCTCCTTGATACCGGGGATGCCGCCTCGAATGCAAGAGCGGGAGGAGTTGCTGCAACGACCTTAGGCGATGTGCTTCAGGTGAAGAGAAAATAATCCGGAGGAGGCTATGACATCTCCATTTATCCTGATTAACTTCAAGTCATATCGTGAAGGTGCCGGAAACAACGCAGGGCGCATCGCAGAGGCGGCGGAGATTGTGATGCGTGAGTCCGGAGTACGGGTGGGTATTGCCCCGCAGTTTGTGGAGCTTCATCCGTTCTGTAAGCATTATGAGGTCCCTGTCTTTGCGCAGCACATCGATGCGGTCGAAGGGGCATTTACCGGGCACATTCCTGCATTTACCATCCGGGCTGCGGGATGTACGGGGACTCTTATCAATCACTCGGAGCGCCGTCTTACGATTGCGGATATCGAGGCATGCGTATCTGCTGCACGGTTTAATCATCTGGAGTCTGTTGTCTGCACGAATAACGCGGCGGTCTCTGCTGCTGCTGCTGCGTTTGCACCGGACTATGTGGCTGTCGAGCCGCCGGAACTCATCGGCTCCGGCATTTCTGTTGCAAAGGCTGATCCTGATATTATCAGAACGTCTGTAGAGATGGTGCATTCCGTTAATAAAGATGTGAAGGTGCTTTGCGGGGCAGGCATTCAGACAGGGGAGTGTGTGCGGACCGCGGTCGACCTGGGAGCAGACGGTGTGCTTCTTGCGTCCGGTGTTGTAAAGGCAAAGGACCCTGAAGTAGTGCTGCGCGACCTTGTGTCGAAATTATAACTCATTTTTTCTCTGAGGTTTGTTCATGAAGACAGGACTTGTTGTTGAAGGGGGCGGGATGAAATGTGTGTACAGTGCAGGCATTCTTGACCGGTTCATTGATGAGGGGCTGACCTTTGATGAGTGCATCGGGGTGTCCGCAGGTGCTGCAAACACCGCTTCGTTTGTCGCAGGGCAGCGCGGGAGAAACCTCAGATATTATGTTGAGCATCCGAAGGATCCCAAATACTGCGGGGTAAAGCAGTTTTTGTTCCATGGAAATTATTTCAATCTCCCGTATATCTACGGCGATTTAACCAATGAAGGGGGAAAAGACCCGCTTGACTATGATGCTGTGATGAAAAGCCCTGCGGAGTTTTTCATTACGGCAACGGATGCGGATACGGGAGAGGCCAGGTACTTTTCAAAGACCGAGATGCCGAGAAATGACTACCGGGCGATTATGGCGGGGTGTGCGATTCCCGTTCTCTGTAAACCGATTCATCTCGACGGGCACACGTACTATGACGGGGGTGTTGCTGACTCAATTCCGGTTGATAAGGCCTTATCCGACGGTTGTGATAAGGTGGTTGTGATTCTGGAAAATCCGCGGAGTTTTATCCGCCAGCCGCAGAGTTTTAAGTTTGCCTATCATCTGTTTCTCAGGAAGCACCCGAAGACGGCAGAGATGGTTGATACGCGATATCTCAGGTATCGCGAGTGTTTATCCCGTGTATATGAGCTGGAACGTGCCGGACGTATTTTTGTGTTTGCGCCGCCTGAAAACACGGGCGTGTCAAGAGATACGGTTGACCCGGTTCCTCTTACGAAACTCTATGAGACAGGTATTGCCGATTTTGATAAAAGATGCGGCGAACTGCTGCGCTATCTCGGGGAGTAGAGGGGAAAGAGATGAGGTAATGCGGGATGTTCGGAAAAAAGAAGCATGAGATGACCGATGAGGAACTTGCGGAGCAGACGATTGCAAACTGCCGTATGTCGATGATGGGTATTTTTCAGGAGCAGACACAGACTGAGGAGATTACGTCCGATGAGGAGTTTATGAACGGATTTTTTGCATCTCCCGAGTATGAGGCAGCGTTTGCCGCGTATGCGAAGCGGATGGGGAAGATGTGAGATAGGTCACACCGCCAGTTACAACAATAGCAGTACCATTCAGTGGAAGAACACTCACTCCCGTTTACAAAGAAAAAAATAAGTCTTAATCCCGCGAATCAATACATACAACATGTCAGGGAAAAGCATACGGCTTGAACGCATTATAGACCGCGAAACAGGCCGTGCCTTCATCCTCCCGCTTGACCACGGGGCAACCATGGGGCCCCTTCCCGGTCTTTATTCCATAAAAGACACCGTGGCGAAAGCGGCAGCGGGCGGTGCTTCCGCAGTTCTCATGCACAAAGGAATGGTGGAGGCAGGACACCGGGGATTCGGACGCGATGTCGGTTTAATCCTTCACTTAAGTGCGGGCAGTATCTACAGTGCATCCCCTGACAGAAAAGTAATCGTCTCATCTGTCGAAGAAGCGCTGCGGCTTGGTGCGGATGCGGTTTCAATCCATCTCAACATCGGAGGCGAGAGTGAGCCGCAGATGCTTGAAGCGGCTGGTAAAATCGCCGCAGACTGTGCGGGATGGGGTGTTCCTCTTCTTGCCATGATCTACCCGAAAGGAAAAGCGGCAGAGGACCCGGATGCCGCAAAAACCTGTGTCCGGACGGCAGCAGAAATCGGGGCAGATCTCGTTAAAATCGGCTACACGGGAGACCCTGATTCCTTCCGCGAGGTCACCCGGGGATGTCCTGTACCTGTGGTAATCGCAGGAGGCCCTGATATCTCCTCGGACCGTGACCTTCTGACCATGGTCTATGACGCACTCGGCGCGGGAGGGGCAGGGATTTCCATTGGCCGGCGCATCTTCGAGCACCCCGATATTACCGGAATCTGCTCTGCATTATCCGACATCGTCTTCCGCAAAAAAAGTGTGGATGAGGCAATGCGGAGGCTTTCACCGTGAGCTCGGAAAATGGGACGGGAGCCGGATCAAAAGGCGCTCCCCTTCCGCAGGTCTTTGTCCGTGCCGATACCGCAGATGCGCAGCAGAATGAAGCAATAAAGGAGGCCGCGCTTTCTGCGGGATTTACGGGGATTATCCTTTCCGCGGCTGATGCGGCAAAAAAACCCGGGCGGTTTACGATCCTTACCTGCACCGGAGACCTGCTCTTTTCAGGGAACTCCCTCGCGGGACAGATTTATCATATCACCTCGAAAGAGTCGCTTGACGCTGTAGAGGACTGCGGCGGGATAGCAGTCATTGAAACCGCCGGATGGCGTGTGCTCCCTCTCGAAAACCTGCTGTCCCGGCTGCAGAAAACAAAGATTTACGCTTCGGTAAATACCCCGGAAGAGGCGGTGCTTGCTGCAGAAATCCTTGAAAAAGGATGTGCGGGGATTGTCATCTCCGCGGAGGCGCAAAAGCTCTCCGGTTTCATCCCGGAAGGGCCGGAAGGTGCTGTTCCTTTAACGCCCGCGGTGGTTACAAAGATAACTCCCGTCCCGCTCTCGGACCGGGTATGTATTGATACCACCTCCATTCTTGATAACGATGAGGGAATGCTTGTGGGTTCATCTGCCGCGTGCCTCTTTTTTGTCTGTTCAGAGCACGCAGAAAGCGAGTTCACGAACCCGCGCCCCTTCCGCGTAAATGCAGGGGCCATCCACTCCTACATTCAGCTCCCGGGCGGAAAAACAGCATATCTTTCTGAACTCTCTGCGGGTGCGCTTCTTCTCTCCTGCAAAGCGGACGGGAAGGTCCGGACCGTTGCCGCAGGCCGCATAAAAATCGAGCGGCGCCCGATGCTTCTCATCTGCGTAGAAACCGCCGGAACCGAAGACCTGCCGGTTCGCGGCTCGGTTATTGTGCAGAACGCTGAAACCATACGGTTCTTAACCCCAAAGGGTCCGGTATCTGCAGCAGAGCTGTCCGTCGGGGACACAGTCCTTGTAAAAACCGGTTCCGGCGGAAGACATTTCGGAGCACCGGTCGATGAAACCGTCCGTGAACTATGACAAAAATCTGTGCAGCGGTAACAAACCCCGGTGATGGCATATCAGCTGTCCGGTGCGGTGCGGATGCTGTTGAGTATCGTCTGGATCTTTTTGCAAAAGTTCCGGATGACCTCTCTTTTTTCAGATGCAGCACCCCTGAGGGGGAGCCGGTCCCGACAATTGCAACATTCCGCGGACTTGAGGACACCGAACTCTTTGAAAAAGCATTTGAGGCAGGTGCGGCACTTGCCGATATCGAAGGTACCTCCTCTCTTCGGGATGAGTTCCCCGGAAAAACCATCTGTTCGGTTCATGATTTTGAAAAAACACCGTCAGCCCCGGAGATTCTGGAGCTGATGCGGGACTTATCGGACTCGGGACTTCCCAAAGGGGCGTTCTCTGTCAGTTCCATTGCAGACCTGCTCTCAATCGCTGACGCCGCGGCTGTTCTCCGGAAGGCCGGAGCTCCGTTCATTCTCATCGGGATGGGGACAGCCGGAAAACTCACCCGTGTCCGTGCGGAAACGCTCGGCTCATACTTTACTTATGTTTCAAACGGCGTCTCGGCAGCACCAGGTGAACTCACCTTCGCGGAGACCCGCGCCCTGACACAGCACCCGATGGTAACAGGCCTTGTCGGAAGCCGTGAGGCGGTGAAAAAGAGCCTCTCTCCTGCGATGCACCGTGCGGCTTTTGCCTCGGCAGGTATCCCGGGGATATATCTCCCGTTTGCAGTCTCTGATGAAGAAGTATCCCTTATTCCGCGGCTGATGCAGGCGTACGGGATAGATGGTCTGAATGTTACGATGCCGCATAAAAAGCGTATCATCCCGTATCTTCCGGTCATCTCAGAGTCCGCTAAACGTGCGGGCGCTGTAAACACCGTCACCAGAGACCTTGCCGGGCACAACACCGACATCACTGGGGTAAAAGCACTTTTTTCCGGATTTTCTCCTGCAGGAAAACGTGTTCTTCTGCTCGGTGCAGGCGGGGCGGCACGTGCGGCATCCGTGTATCTGAAGGATGCAGGGGCAAAGATTTTTGTTGCGAACCGGACATTTGAACACGCGGCATCTCTCGCTTCATTCTGCGGCGGGGCTGCGGTCCCGCTCAGCGGACTTGCCCATGATTATGATGCAGTACTCGTCGCATCTCCGGTATCACCGGTCCTACCGGATGCCGTGCTGAAAGAAGGGGTGTTTGTTTGTGATATGCGGTATCCGGATTCTGATTTCCTGCAGGAGGCACGTGCCGCAGGATGCCGCACGGCGACCGGGATTTCGATGCTTGCCGCCCAGGGGGCTGCATCGTTTACTCTCTGGACCGGAAAAGAGGCTGACATTGCTGTGATGAATGATACTGTGACAAATGAGGTGCCAGGGGGTGTGAAATGACCGGTTTTGGCATCTCAGGCGGAGCTCTTTCAATCGTTAATGCCATAGCATCCGGGTTTGGTGCGGCGTTCGGGATATCCTTATCGACAAAGGCGGTGGCGGAAGAACGGGACTGTGTGTCTCTTATGATTAACGGGGCTGCGGCTCCCGCGTATTTTGCAGAATCACTCCTTGCAAGGTTTAATTCAGTCTCTCCGCAGAAGTTATCCGGGGCTGCCGTATCTGTTGAGTCAGACATCCCGCAGTCCGCGGGGCTTAAAAGCAGCAGTGCTGCGGCGAATGCAATACTTTCTGCGTTCGCTGATGAAGCAGGTGTTACACTGCCTCCCGAAACGATTCTCCGGGCGGGTGCTCTTGCGTCACTTGATGCGGGGGTCAGTGTCACCGGTGCCTTTGATGATGCGGCGGCGTGTCTTTTTGGAGGGGTGGTTTTTACTGACAACCGCAGAATGGAGATTTTGCGGCGGATTTCTGTTCCTGAAAACCTGACCGCGGTCATCGCTTTGCCTGTGGACTATCAGCCGTCTCCCTCTTCCGCGTTCCCGATAGGGTTGCTTGATGCAGCAGAGAGCCGCAGGATTTTTGATGATGCGATGGATGAGGGGCTGCCCGGTGTCTTTTCCGCGATGGAGCGAAATGGCGCTCTGGTCTCGCGTGCACTCGGCATCTCAGATGCACTTTTCCGTGCGGCAAAATCCGCAGGGGCAGCTGCCGCGGGTATCTCCGGGACCGGACCTGCGCTTGGAATCCTTGTTGAAACGGAAAATCTGGATAATTTTCTTTCCCGGTTCCGCGAAAGCGGGTGCCGGTGTATTGTATCTCACATCAGAAACAGGAGGATTTGATGAAGTACCGGATAGCCCCCTCAAAGATTTCAGGCACGGTGTGTGCCCCTCCTTCGAAGAGTGAAACCCACCGCGAGATGATTTTGTCCGCACTTTCCTCCGGGACATCGGTGCTGCACAATCCGCTCATTTCTTACGATACGGAGGCAACTCTCTCCGGCATTCAGGCCCTCGGAGCTGTCGTCTCACAGGATGGGGATACACTGCGGATTTCCGGCGGGAATCTCCATGCTGCAGATACCTGTATCGACTGCAAAAACTCAGGCACAACGCTTCGTCTGCTTGCAGGCGTTGCGGCACGGCTTTCCGGAACTACCAGGTTTACCGGCGATTCATCGCTGATGCACCGCCCGATGCAGCCGCTTTTATCCGCTCTTGAGTCCTGCGGGGCTGGAGTTTCCGTTGAGGGTGACTGCATCTCGGTGACAGGTCCTGTGACATCCGGTGCTGCAAAGATACGGGGTGATGTCTCCTCGCAGTTTGTCTCATCTCTTCTTCTCGCCGGAATCTCCGTGCGGCTTACAACCCCGCTTGTGTCTGCCCCGTATGCGGATATGACTGTATCCTCCCTCGTAAAACGCGGGGTTCCCGCGGCAAAAACCGGGGACAGGTTTTCGGTACCCCGGGCGGCACATCCTTCACCCCGTGAGGTCTTTATCGGGGGTGACTGGACCTCTGCCGCGTATCTTTTAACTCTTGGTGCTTTGTGCGGCACGGTGACGGTGACCGGCCTTAATCCCGGGAGTTTGCAGGGGGATGTGCGCATCACATCCATTCTGCGGTCATTCGGGGCAGATGTGTCATTTTCCGGGAATCAGGTTACTGTTTCGAAAACCCCCCTGTCCCGTTGCAGTCTGAACCTGTCAGACACCCCTGATATTTTTCCGGCAGCAGCGGTACTTGCCGCCCGTGCGGAAGGCATCAGCAGAATTTATGGTGTTTCACAACAAATCTATAAAGAAAGCAATCGTTTGTCTGAAGTCTCCTCTCTCCTGTCAGTGATGGGGGCAAAGACCGCTTTGCAGCAGGACTGCTTTGCCGTGGAAGGCGGGAAGCTTCGCGGGGCAGAGTTTTTCGTACCGGACGACCATCGTCTGTTTATGGCTGCAGTCCTCGCAGGTCTTTGTGCGGAGGAGACGACGGAAATTGACGCATCTAATGCTGCATATGATGAGGTGTATGCGGTCTCCTATCCTGACTTTCTGCGGGATGTGCGTCTGCTTGGAGGAAACATAGAATGAATACAATCGGGAAATCCTTACGGCTTACCCTGTTCGGTGCAAGCCATGATTCTTTTGTGGGCTGCAGCATCGACGGGCTTCCTGCAGGGTATGCGGTCTCGGAAGAGGATATAGAAAACGACCTCGCCCTGCGGCGTCCCGCGGCGGGAATCGGGACCGCACGGCATGAGGATGATATTCCGGCAGTTTCAGGTCTTCAAAACGGATGTACCACAGGTGCACCGGTTGTGATTACCTTTGCCAATTCCGATGTAAGAAGTGAGGAGTATGCCGCATCAGAACGTGTTCCCCGACCCGGGCACGCGGATTATCCGGCGTTTTGCAAATACGGTCCTGCGTTTGATGTCCGCGGGGGGAGCTTTTTTTCCGGAAGGATGACCGCACCGCTTGTTGCGGCAGGCGGGCTTCTCCGCGGTCTGCTTGCGGTGAACGGGATTTATGTGGGCTCATATGTTACACAAATCGGCCATGTGGAGGATACGGGTTCGTATACACCAGATGAGATTTTCCGTGTTTCCCGAACGAATCCCCTTAGGGCGATGAGTGCCGGGCTTGAGATGCAGATGAGGGCAGAGATTTTAGCGGCAAAGTCTGACGGGGACAGTGTGGGAGGTGCGGTCCGTTGTGTGGCATCAGGTCTACCGGCAGGTCTAGGGGAGCCGTTTTTCGACTCGCTTGACGGGGAGATTTCCCGTGCAGTTTTTTCCGTTCCGGGGATTAAGGGTGTGTCGTTTGGTGAAGGATTTGCTGCGGCATCGCTTCGCGGTTCGGAGAACAATGATCAATATGAGTGTTCGTGTGAATCATCTCCATCCGGGGCCGTGCGGCTTTCCTCCAATCATTCTGGAGGAATTCTTGGCGGGATGGCAAACGGGGCGCCGGTTGTTATGGATGCAGTGTTTAAGCCGACGCCTTCCATCTCCCGTCCGCAGCATTCGGTGAATCTGGTAACGCTTGAGAACACGGAGATTTCGGTTCACGGGCGGCATGACGCCTGTATTGCTCCGAGGGGAGCAATTGCGGTTGAGGCGATGATGATTTTTACTATTGCCGATATGCTGTTTCGGGGAGGGTATCTGTGCCGGAGATAAGTTTTATTCTGCGCATCGAAGAGCTTCGCCGGGATATTTCGGCGATTGATGCAGAGATTGTGTCGCTAGCCGGAAAGCGCAGTGCAATTGCAGCGGAGATTGGCAGGCTGAAGGCGGAGGCAGGGCTTGATGTTGTTGACCCGAAGCGTGAGGAGGAAGTCAAAGCCTGCTACCGCAAGGGAGCGGCTGAGGCGGGCTTGTCACCCGCGTGTGCGGAGGCACTTGCTGAGGTTCTGATGGAGGAAGGGCGGCGGGTACAGAGGAATGAGTGAGGGGGGAGGCGTATAGGAAAAAGCGTATGGGAGGGACAGGTAAAGTCCTCCCCCCCTGCTTTACCACACACTGGTAAAGTCTGATTTGTCTGATACAGGGTTTGTTTTGGAAATTGTCCTTAATTCAGAGCGTTTTTATTTTGGAATTTACCACTTTACCAGTTTTTTCCGCGAGAGGAAGGTAAGCGGCGGCTCTCCTGAATCTCCTCACCCCTGCTCTCATTTACAATACTGGTAAAGTGATATAATAAATAATTATTATTATAATATCCTTGAAATGGGTAACCGGAGCATGTTTTGACTTTACCATCCACTGGTAAAGTGATGGTAAAGTGGTAAATTCATCCGGGCAGTGTGTCAGGTAAAGGGAGATGATGAAAGGATACACTCTCTCTTCATCCGTGCGTCTTCATCTCCCCCTCCCCTCCCTCCCTCCGCAGTTCATACAACAATATTCATTACATATCAGCCCAAATCTTTAAGAAATGAAGATAAAAGGCATTACTCTCAGGATGTCCCCTGTTCTTCTGGGGCTTGTTGTCCTCTTTGCTGCAATCTGTGCATTCAGTTTCGGAAGCACGCACAACCCGGCGTATGTGTTCTTCGGTGTGCCGATAGTTATCCTCCTAATTGTCATGCCGCTGGCACTCATCTACTCCAGTGAAAAACAGATACTGAAAAACCTTCCGCGAGAACGCGCTGCAGCCAGATTTGTCAAAGCGAAACAGGTTTCTGCCGCGATGCGCGGGGCGGTTGTCATCATCGAAGGAAAAATCACCCGGGTCTCCGGAGTTTACATGAACAAACCCGTCTACGTCATCGAAGACAACACCGGAAGCATTGTGGCGAAACGTGTAGCTCTCCCCGAACGGCTGGTGGGAGTCGGTGCAAACGTCGAGGTCTTAGGGCGCGTCTTCGGCAAAAACAACGGAGCAGTCTGGATAAACGCGGAAACCATCACACCGATTGCAAAATTCCGCGAAACAGTGCCTGTTGAAGAAGAACAGAAACCCGAACCGAAAGAAAAAATCCATATCAAACACTACAACTGACGGTTCCTGCCATGAAACGAACAGAATTTATCAGACGGATGGAAGAGATTGCCCCTCTGGTGCTGGCAGAAGAGTTTGACGAGGGAAGAGTGGGTCTTTTGTACGAAGGAAAAGAGGAGATCGTAAAAATAGCCTGTGCTCTCGATGCGACACCAAAGGTCGCACAAAAGGCAGCAGACGGGGGTTTTGATGCGCTGGTCGTCCACCATCCCGCGTTCTGGAATCCGATGCACGCCGTGACCGGAAGAGCTGCGGAGATTCTGCGCCCCCTTGCCAAAGCCGATGTTAATCTGTATGCGATGCACACAAACTTTGACCATGTAAACGGCGGTATTAATGACGCACTGGCAGAACTGCTCGGCCTGACAGACCGTGTGCGGCTTGATGCGACGCCTGAATCTCTCGGGGTTGTCGGAACCCTCTCTATGTCTTTTCAGGAGATGGCCTCCGTTCTCGGCTGCGGTCTGAGAGTCTGGGGAGACATCTCCTCCGTTCGCCGGATAGCAGTGGCAGGAGGTGCTGCCTTTGACCTCTCCCTCATCCGTGAGGCACAGGTCCTTGGTGCTGGGGCATTTCTCGCCTCCGAGCTGAAATACAGCCTGGCGCTTGAGTCTCCGATTCCCTTAATCGAAGCCACACACTGCGCTCTGGAGGCTCCCGGCATGCGGGAACTTGCACTGCGCGAAGGGTGGACATTTATTGAAGGGTCTCCTAAAACATCTATCATCGAATAATCCTCAAACAACCGGTATCGACGAACCGTAAATCCGGAATCCCGAACACATGATAAATCCGTTTCAGGTCTTGAAAAAAGAAGGGGAACTGAATGAAACATCCCGTGCGGCTATCATCAGCACGTTCGGGCACCGCGGGGAGCTTGCGGTCGCGGCAGTGGCGGAAGGCAGGGTGAAAAAGTATCTTGACTATTTTGTCGTCGTGGGAAATACCGATGAGTATTATGTTGAAGAGGGTGTCTGCAGCTGTGCCGCGTCCCGGTTCGGCAACGAGTGCTGGCACACGCTTGCGGTGCGGATAGCTGACGTTATCCATGCATATGAGGAGTATAACCTCTGGTACTACAAAAACGGAGTGGCAGACGATGATGAGGATGAATACCAAAAGGACAGCGGATTTCCGGTGTATAAAAAATAATTTTACAGAGTCTTTTTCCTGGATGATAAATTAATCATCTTTTTTCCGTATGAATATCAGCCCTTCATCCCCTGTGTCCCCGGTTGAAACAAATTCTGATTTTAGAAGAACCCTTTGGGATGCGGTATTTTCCGCCTCAGTCTCTGCCTGAACATAGCTCACCCCATCCTGTGTGAGCGCCCAGTCCGTCACTGCGGCGACCGCTTCTGATGCATACCCGCATCCCTGATGTTCCGGTGAGATGCCGTAGCCTATTTCAACCCCGCCGTCTGCATTCAGTCCCTTAAAGCACAGCTCTCCGATGTGTTCTCCCTCAGCGGATTCAATGAACCATGCCGCATACCACTGGCGCCTGCACGGATTTTCCAGACTGAGTTCAAGCATCTCACCGTATGCTGCTTTCAGGGCATCATCCGTTTCGTTTTCAATCAGGATACGCATCTCCGCGTTCGTTGCGGTTCTTATTTTCAGTCTGTCTGTTTTAACCAGATATGTCTTAGTCAACGCCTCTCCTCTGGAAAGATTTTGGAATGGACTTGAAAAAAAAGAATTACATGCTCTCCAGGGCCTCAATGCCTAGGACATCGAGTGCCTGGGAGAGGGTATTTCTGCATGCATCAACCAGGGTAAGCCGGGCGTCGCGGACGCTGCCTTCCGCCTTCAGCACCGGGTCAAAGCGGTAGAATGAATTAAAGAGATCTGCGAGGTCACGGACATAGACCGCCAGAAGGTGCGGACGAAGTTCTGTAACCACCTTTTCAATCACTGCCGGGAAACGTGAGAGGTGTTTTGCGAGGGCGACCTCGTACGAATCCGAGTAGGTGTAATTTCCCTTAAATCCGCCCTCGGAGCGTGCCTTTTCAAGGATTGAACAGGCACGTGCGTGTGCATACTGGACATACGGGGCACTCTGCCGCTCAAAGTCAAGCGCCTCTTTCCAGTCAAAGACGGTGGATTTTTCAGCGGAGACCTTCACGATATCGTACCGGACTGCACCGACGGCAACCGCATTCGCGATTTTCTGGCGTTCCTCCTCGCCGAGTTCGGGTCTCCTGACGGTTACCTCATCAAATGCCCGTTTCTTCGTCTCGGCAATCAGCTCGTCCGCGGTGATAAAGACCCCGCCTCTTGTAGACATCGACCCTTCAGGGAGTGATACAAACTCAAAGGTTACAATCTCCGGCGGACGCTCCCCTATCAGGGAAAGCGTGGTCTGCAGCTGGGCGCCGATTAATTTATGGTCGGCACCTAAAATGTCGATACTTCTGTCACAGCGTGCGTTCTTCCACAGATGAAACGCCAGGTCACGGGCCGCATAGACGGATGTTCCGTTGCTTCTCCGAAGAACATACCGGTTTCCGAATCCCTGCTCTGAAAGGTCGAGGAACATCATTTTATCCTCGTGCTGCGCGTTGGGGAGTGCCTCAATTCTTCCTAAGACCTCCTCCATCGACCCGTCGCGGAGGAATGTGGTTTCCCGCACAAACCTGTCGTGCTTTACATTCATCGAGGCAAGTGTCTCCTTAATTCCTTCCGCACAGGTTTCAACCGCATCATGGAACAGCTTTACCGTCTCCGGGTCGCCTGCTTCGATCTTTTCCATCATAAGGTCAAACTCTGCCTCGATTTCAGGTTTTTCCTTTGCGATACGGTTCGCCTCGACATAGTGTCTTACAATGAACTCATCGCCTTTTTCTCCCGGGATGCGTTCATAGTGGAGGTTTTTAACACCCCATGCGACAATCGCAATCTGCCGCCCCATATCATTTAGGTAGTACTGGGCGTCAACCGGGTATCCTGCTTTTCTGAGCGCACGAACCAGCGTGTCGCCGATTACCGTGTTTCTGATGTGTCCTACGTGCAAGGGGCCGTTCGGGTTTGCACTGGTGTGTTCGATGATGACCCGCTCGGTCTTCTCAGGCAGTGTGCCGTAGTCGGGGGAGCGTGCGGCACGGACTGCATCTGATACAAACCGTTCTCCGAATACAAAGTTGATGTAAGGTCCTTTGCAGGAGACCTCAATTCCGTATTCAGCAGCCTTAGGGGAGATAATTTCTACAATCTCCTTTGCGATGAGTGCGGGGTTCTTTTTTTCACGTTTTGCAAGGGCAAACGCGGCGGTTGATGCTATGTCTGCGTGCTCTCCGCCGTCGGCGAGCAGCACGTCTTCGAGAGCAGTCGCATCTTTGAGAAGTGATGTTACAATTCCAATATATTTCCGGTACATGTTACATTCCAGTCTGATTACTTTAGTGTGATTACATTCCTGTGGGGTATCTGAGAACGGCAGCAATTCCGCCGAATGCGGAAAGAAGCGTTCCTCCTTCCTCGGAGGAGTCCGAGATGATCTCAACACGGGTGTTTGAGGTATCCGCAAGAGCGGTCAGCTCATCGATGATATCCTCCTCTTTTTCGAGGACTAAGGGTGACTGACATTTCGGACATCTTCCGAACGGAAGGTCGCGGAACCGTTTTCCCGGTTCAATCTGCATCGTCTTAATCTCCTGATAGTCACAATTGCCGCAGGAGATGGTAAGACGCGCCTCACGCAGTTTTTCAGACAAAAGAAGCGTATCAACAGCTCCTGCCTCAAGGTTTGCACGGACACTTGCCTCTCCGTATGCCGCAGCCGGATTTTCTTTTCTGAGTTCTGCAAAGAAGCGGGACATCTCGCGTTTCTCATCTGATATCTCTTCACCTCTCAGGAGTTCCTGTGCATTGAAGACCAGCTCACGCAGACCGCACTCGTTGGTGTATGATGCATCGATGCTTCCAAGAAGCCGCTTCTGCACCTCGTGGTGGAGATAGTTTCCTTTGACAAAGTCCTCACGAGTCGGCATGGGCCCTCCGACGATTAGTCCCTTAAACCGGTCAAAGAACTTCGGATCGCTTAAGAACGCTTCGGATGACTGCTCTCCTACTTTGGAGAAGAATGCATTGATGGCGATTTCACGGTTCCGGGCGAAACGGATGGATGACTGGCCTCCTTTTCTCTGTTTGTTCGGAACCATTGACTGTGTGCCGCCGATTGGTTCAATCCTGGTTCCGGTAAGAATCCCCCAGTATGCCTCCTGCAGGTCAAGGACTAAAAGACCGTGAACCACACGGTCGTCGAGCATATCCTTTAAGGTTTCCAGTTCAAAGCTTGAGCTGCACCGGTAGGAGTAGGTTTTAATCGGCTCGGGCGGTTCGACGATAATGGATTCAAGGTCTGTTTTGTCGCCGCCGATGTTAATTGCCCCGCAAAACACCGCCATTCCGTTCTCCGGAGGTGCTTTGTAGTATTTCAGCCGCGCAAGTATCGATGAGATTGCGCTTTGCACATTGGTCCGCGTCTGTTTGCTTTTAATGTTCGAGCACTGCCCGTATTCGTCACGAAGCTGTGCGGTCACATCATATATCTGTTTATCAGGCGGGATATAGAGGGAGATGAGTTCGGTACCCGAACCCTGTTTCTCTTCGAGGCGCTCTAAGGACTTCTTAAACTCATATCGCTTTCGCGCCTCGTCCTTTTCTATCTCCTGCTGTTTTGCATAATCTTGTACTGGAATTTCAGCCATAATATCGTCCGGGTATAAAGTATGTAATAATGTATGAATGTCTATAGCATTAAATATGCGGGATTTGTAAAGGCAACATTCAATACAGATACCGCACAAATAATATAGTGATATGAATAAAGCGTACGGGTTGCTGGCAGGTATTGCTGCATTTCTCATCGTGTTCCTGCTTCCGCTCGAATCGGTCATGCCGCATGCGGCAAAACTGACGGCTGCAGTTACGGTAATGATGGTTATCTTCTGGATTATGCAGCCGATTCCGATTGAAGCAACGGCGCTGATTCCGCTCGTGGCATTTCCACTGCTTGGAGTCTTAACCGTTTCAGGGGCCGCAATCCCTTATGCTGACAACGTTATTTTCCTCTTTATGGGAGGATTTATGATTGCGATGGCGATGCAGCGCTGGAATCTGCATAAACGGATAGCGCTGAAAATAATATCTCTTACCGGGACCAGCCCGATGCGGCTGATTCTCGGATTCATGGTTGCTACCGCATTTTTATCCATGTGGATGTCAAACTCCGCAACTGCTATGATGATGGTTCCAATCGCAGTCGCAATCATTATCACGGTTATTCCGAACAAAAGACCCAAGGAGATGGATAAATCCGAGAAGGCATTTGCAGGGTGTCTGGTTCTTGGAATCGCCTATGCTGCAGGTGTCGGAGGTATTGCAACACTTATCGGAACTCCGGCGAACGCTGTCTTTGCCTCAATGCTTACGCAGATTTACCCGAACGCTCCGCCGGTTGATTTCTTCTCTTGGTTTATCTTCGGTGTGCCGTTTGTAGCAATCATGCTTTTCATCATGTGGCTCTGGCTTACCAAGGTTGCCTACCGCAAGATGCCAAAGTCGCTTGAGCACACAAAAGATGTTCTGGAAAAGGAAACAAAGGCTCTTGGCCCCATGTCCCGCGGAGAAAAGAACACACTCTTTGTCTTTATCTTTGCAGCACTCGCTTGGATTTTCAAGGATCCGAAGGAGATCGGGGATATTGTAATTCCGGGTATCAATTCACTCTACACCGCAGGAATTCTGCCGTTTAAGGTGGAGGACTGTACCATTGCAATTTTCTGTGCACTGCTGCTCTTTGTTCTTCCCATCAGCTGGAAGAACCATGAGTTTACCTTAAACTGGAAGTGGGCATCCAAGATTCCATGGGGTATTCTTCTGCTCTTCGGAGGAGGTATGTCGCTTTCTGCCGCATTCAAGGCAAGCGGTCTTTCAGAGGCGATTGCACAGGCGTTTACCGGTGTTCAGATTCCGATTATCCCGCTTGTGATACTGCTTGCAATAGTTGTGATGATTCTGACCGAGTTTACCTCGAACACCGCTGTCGCAAACATCATGATTCCTGTGATGGCGGGTGTTGCGACCGGTCTTGCGGTCAACCCGTTCATTCTGATGATGACCGTGGCTGTGGCATCATCCCTCGCATTTATGCTTCCTGTGGCGACCCCGCCGAATGCGGTCGCTTACGGCAGCGGGTATGTTAATATGAAGGATATGGTAACTGCCGGCTGGTTCCTGAATCTGATAGGTATCCTTATATTTACGTTCCTGCTGTTTACGATAGGGCTTTCCATCTTCGGAATCGGTGTGGGGCTGCCTGACTGGGCGGTTATGGTGACCGGCGGAGTGTAAAACCCCGGGGACTTTACCTTTTTCTGTTCTCACCGCCGTCCGGACACCTGTCACAATCCAGATTATATCAAAAAAACAGAAAAAATAATTATAATTCTTAGTTAATCTCTTCGCCTTTTAAAAGAATCTTATGTTCTTTGATAACTGTTCCAACCTTCTGTGCTCCCGGAACCAGCTTTATGAGTTCGTCGGCATCAGCAGGAGACACAATAAAGGCAAAGCCCATTCCCATATTGAACGTACGGTACAGCTCGTTTGCGGAAAGCTTTCCTTTCTCTGCAATCCATACAAGGACCTCGGGAACCGGCATCGGGTTTTCGAAAGAGAAACCGTACCCGGTGATTCTGAGGAAGTTTAAAAGCCCTCCGCCTGTAACATGGCACATGCCGTGTACATCAATTTTGTCACATATGGAAAGGACTTCCGAGTAAATGCGTGTCGGAGTAAGAAGGGCCTCTCCGACTGTCTTTCCGGAGGGGAGGATTGTCTTGTATCCGCCGTTTTCCTCTGCGACTTTGCGGGCTAATGTGTAGCCGTTTGAGTGAACGCCGGTGCTTGGAACGCCTACAATAACATCACCCGGAACAACCTTTTCACCGGTCACAACCTTTGATTTTTCCTGTACTCCAAGACAGGTTCCCGCAAGGTCAAGCCCGTTAATCATTCCTTTAAGGGTGGCTGTTTCACCCCCTACAATATTGAGATTGGCAAGCTTTGCCCCTTCGTTTAAGCCGATACCAATCTGAACCATCTGCTCCTTATCAATGCCTTCTGTTGCGATGTAGTCCACAAAGGCAATCGGTTCAATGTTCATCACATACATGTCGTTGACGTTCATCGCCATACAGTCGATGCCTACTGTGTGCCAGTCCTTTAAGTCGTCTGCAACACGCATCTTTGTCCCCACACCGTCGGTACAAAGTGAGAGGACTTTGTCGCCGAAATCAATTAATCCCGAAAAGTGACCAACGTCTCCCACCATCCCGTGCTCTCCGCTCCGGCGGTAGGAAAGTGTCTTTATGAGTGCCTTTACCCCGTCTGCTTCGAGGTCAATGTCAACGCCCGCATCTTTGTATGAGTATGCCATTTTTCACTCCTCCTTATCCAGCTGGAACTCCTCATGAAGCGCCCGGACCGCCTTTATGCCGTCGTTTCCGTTTACCACGAAGGAGACATTCACCTCGGAGCCCTGTGAAATCATCACGACATTGATCTTCCGCTCACCAAGGCTTTTGAAGATGCGTGCAAGTGTTCCGGGTGTTCCGCGCATACCGGCACCTACGACAGATACCACCTGAACATCTGAAGAGAACGTATACTGCCTGATAGCTCCGCTCTCCTGTACCTTTTTCAGGGCCGTTTCTGCCATGCTGATTTCTTCTTCGGTGATAATCATCGAGATGTTCAGTTCGGATGAACCCTGGCTGATAAGCATCACATTGACGTCCGCATCAGCAAGTGCGGAGAAAATTTCTCCTGCAACCCCCGGTCTTCCGGTGGCAAACCCGGTAACCGATATGAGGCAGCTGTTTTTAATCAGGGACACTGCCTTTACAATGCGTTTGTCCGCATGCGTCTTTCTGTTGATAAGGGTTCCGGGGTGTGTCGGGTTGAAGGTGTTTCTGACATATACGGGGATGTCCTTTTCCATTGCCGGAAGGAGGGCGCGGGAGTGAATTACTTTTGCGCCGAAGTAGGACATCTCCATCATTTCGATGAACGAGATGCTGTCTATGACACGCGCTTCGGGGATAAGCCGCGGGTCTGTTGTCATAACGCCGTCAACATCTGTCCAGATGATAACCTCATCCGCATCGACACCTGCACCGATGATAGCCCCCGAGTAATCCGAGCCGCTTCGTCCGAGTGTTGCAATTGATCCGTCCTTGGAACATCCGGCAAATCCCTGAATAACCGGAATCTCTTTTCCGAGTCTGCTTCCAATCCGTTCAGCAATGCGCGGGTAGCTTTCGGGAAGAGCAGATGCATTTCCATGAACTCCGTTCGTCATAATGCCCGCATCGCAGCCGCTTATCTGGAAGGAGGGAATGCCAATCTGGCGAAGAGCAGCAGAGACTATGGGAGCAGAGAGTTTTTCTCCGATTGATATGATGTAGTCGCGTGAACGCGGGGTCAGCTCACGTAGATTCTGCACCGCGGCAAGCATATCTTTAAGCCGCATCAGCCGCACTTCGAGGTGATCGGATACTTCTGCCACAAAGTCCGGGGCAACCTCTTTTAAGGTGTCGATGTGGCGTTTTCTTAAACCGGCGATGAAGGTCTCAAGAAACTGTGCATCGGCTCCGGAGATGATTTTTTCCGCAGCATCGATAATCTGGTCAGTGACCTTGGTCATTGCTGAGACGACAACAGCCACTTCATTTCCTTTCTCGTACGATTCTTTGATGATTGCAACAGCTTTTCTGATTGCTGATGCATCCCCGACGGAGGTTCCTCCGAATTTCATTACAACACGCATTGCTCTAACACCAGTTGGTATAGTTGATGTATATGTATTATTATATATGCGGTCTGAAGAGATAAAGTATTAGTGATGGTGATGTCCTGCTGAGAGATTCCGGGGGCTTCATTTCCGCCTTCTTTTGTTCTTATCTCCGGAGATTTCTGCAGATATCGGCAAATCAGGTCAGAGGCCGGTGCTGCTCTCACCAACCGCCAAACATTTAATTATTCTAATCATATACATAATAACAAATGGCGGACTCTGCAGACTACCGGATAGGAATTGATATCGGCTCAACAACAGTAAAAGTCATCGTCCTTCCCGCAGACAATGATACCATACTTTACCGTTCGTACGGACGGCATTTCTCCAAAGTCAGGGAAAAGACAGTCGAGGCTCTCGGTGACGCTGCAGCCGCGCTCCCGCTTGCCGGTAAAAAAATACAGCTGTTAATCACCGGCTCGGCGGGTCTTGGTGTTGCAAAATCCGCAAATCTCCCCTTCATCCAGGAGGTGTTTGCAACAGCAAAAGCGGTGGAGACCTACATCCCGGAAACTGACTCCGTAATCGAACTTGGGGGAGAAGATGCAAAAATAATCTTCTTCAAAGGTTCGCTTGAAGAGCGGATGAACGGTTCATGTGCAGGGGGGACTGGGGCTTTTATTGACCAGATGGCAACGCTTCTCAATGTCCCGGTTGAGGAACTGGACAGACTCTCTCTCGGATACGAAAAAATATACCCGATAGCATCCCGCTGCGGAGTCTTTGCAAAGACCGATATTCAGCCCATCTTAAATCAGGGAGGAAGAAAAGAGGATGTAGCAGCCTCTATCTATCAGGCGGTTGTCGATCAGACAATCGCAGGACTGACACAGGGAAGGGCACTTGGAAAAACAATCGTCTTTTTAGGAGGGCCTCTGCACTACTATCAGGGTCTTCGTAAGCGCTTTGCAGAAACGCTTAACCTCGACGAAAACCATGCAATCTTTCCGGAAAACGCGGACTGCTTTGCAGCGCTCGGTGCAGCACTTTCAACAGAGGGCTACGCACCGTTCATCTTCGAGGATATCTGTACAGGCATCAGAAACTCAGTCTCGGATGCGGTAACCACAGATACGATGCAGCCGCTGTTTGCAGACAAGGCAGAGTATGAGGCGTTTTGTGCGCGGCACAATGCAAATGCTCCGCCTTCATCGGACATCTCTGTCTACGAAGGAGATGCATGGCTTGGAATCGATGCGGGAAGTACTACCACAAAACTTGTCTTAATTGATGAAAACGATGGAATTCTCTACACCTATTACGGCTCGAACCGCGGAAACCCGGTGCAGATTGTTTTAGAAGAGCTGAAAAAAATCTATGAGGCAGGAGAGGGCCGTGTCAGAATTAAAGGGGCAGCTGTTACCGGATACGGGGAGAATCTGATTAAAAATGCGTTTAATCTGGATGCAGGGCTTGTAGAAACCGTCGCTCACTTAAAAGCTGCACAGCACTTCAACCCGGATGTTGATTTCATCATCGATATCGGCGGGCAGGATATGAAATGCTTCAAGATACGAAACGGTGCGGTTGACAGTATCTTCCTGAATGAGGCATGCTCTTCCGGATGCGGGTCGTTCATCGAGACATTTGCACGCGCACTCGGCTACGAAATCGAGGAGTTCTCAAAACTCGGTCTTTTCGTAAAACACCCGGTAAACTTAGGCTCCCGCTGCACGGTGTTTATGAATTCCTCGGTAAAGCAGGCGCAGCGTGACGGAGCATCTGTCGCAGATATTTCAGCGGGTTTATCCATCAGCATCGTTAAAAATGCGGTCTACAAAGTAATCCGTGCCGCGTCTGCAGATGACCTTGGAAAACACATCGTCGTGCAGGGGGGTACATTCAAAAATGATGCTGTCCTTCGTGCCTTTGAGCAGGAGCTGAAGCGTGATGTGACCCGTCCGGTTATCGCAGGAATTTCAGGGGCATACGGGGCCGCACTCTATGTGAAATCCTTAAACCTTCCAGCGTCATCGATACTGACAAAAGAGGGGCTTTCCGCGTTCTTCCACAAAGCAAAACCAATCACCTGCAAACTCTGTACCAACCACTGCTCACTTACGGTAAATACCTTTGACGGCGGGAGGCGTTTTGTCTCCGGAAACCGCTGCTCGCGTCCCTTGGGAAAAGAGAAGTCACAGCTTCCGAATCTTGCAAGATGGAAGTATGAGAAGCTTCTCTCCTACAAACCCCTTGAGAACGCGCCCCGCGGAAAAATCGGCATTCCTTTCGGACTGAACACCTATGAAAACCTCCCGTTCTGGCATGCCTTATTTACAACGCTTGGTTTTGAGGTGGTGCTGTCTCCTGAATCAAGCCGTGCGACCTATCGTCTGGGGCAGCACACCATCCCCTCGGATACAGTCTGTTATCCGGCAAAACTGATTCATGGGCACATCATCAGTCTGATACAGGCGGGAGTATCTGAGATCTTCTATCCCTGCATGCCCTACAACTTTGATGAGCATCTGGGAGATAAAAACTTTAACTGTCCGGTCGTCGCCTACTATCCGGAGCTGATTGCGGCAAATGTACGCGAGCTTTCCAAAGTCCACTTCAGATACCCGTACTTTGGCCTTCACCGCCCGAAGGATTTTGCAAAGCGGGCGGCAAAGTACTTTGGAGAAACGTACGGCATCCCTGCAAAGGAGGTACGCTCTGCAGTAACTGCTGCATATGAAGCGTATGAGGCCTATAAGGCAGAACTTCGCGCAAAAGGCGAAGAGTACATCAGATATGCCCGTGAACACGGCTGCAAAATCCTCATCATGGCAGGAAGGCCGTACCACATTGACCCTGAAATCGGACATGGGATCGATGAACTTGCGGTCTCATACGGATTTGTGCTGATAACAGAGGATGCGATATCTCCGAACATGACCAAAGGAAAACGCACGATTCTGAACCAGTGGACGTATCACTCCCGTCTTTACGCGGCAGCAGAATATGTCTGCACACAGCCCGATATGCAGTTAATGCAACTTGTCTCATTCGGGTGCGGTACTGACGCGGTAACAACCGATGAGGTCCGCGAAATCCTCGAGTCCGGCGGAAAAATTTACACTCAGATAAAAATCGATGAGATAAGCAACCTCGGCGCGATTACCATCCGTCTGCGCAGTCTTATGGCTGCAGTGGAAGCACGGGAAACCGGAGGATTCTAAATGGCAGAACTGGTCTATGACAAAACAGGACGCCTGCTCTTTACCAAAGAGATGGCAAAGGAGTATACGATACTGGCGCCAGAGATTCTTCCGGTCACCGCAAATATGCTCATCAAGCTCATGATGTTTGAAGGCGGGTATCACAGTATTGAGCTTCTGACAAATCAGGACAGGAAGGTCGTTGAAACCGGACTCAAATATGTCCACAATGATATGTGCTATCCTGCAATTCTTTCCATCGGGCAGCTGGTCGAAGCGGTCGAATCAGGAAGGTATGACAGGCACAAGGTTGCTTTGATGATTACACAATCCGGAGGCGGGTGCCGTGCCTCAAACTATCTCTATCTTTTACGCAAGGCACTCAAGCGTGCAGGTCTTGAGTATGTACCGGTCATCTCTCTAAACTTAAGCAGCCTTGACCGGCAGCCCGGTTTTAAGGTAACTCCGAAACTTGCCATCAAAGCCGTGTTTGCGATGATGTACGGGGATCTGCTCGTAAACATCGGAAACCAGTGCAGACCGTACGAGGTACATAAAGGTGACACTGATGCGATGATTAACCGCTGGACTGACAAAATCATCGACCTCTTTTCAAAAGGAAAAGCGGTCTGGTTTAAACCAATGCGGAAGCTGATGGAAGAGATTGTTGAAGACTTTAAAACGATTGAGTGCAATCGGTCCGTGGAAAAGCCAAAAGTCGGTGTTGTCGGGGAAATTTATGTAAAGTACTCTCCGTTTGGAAACAACAATCTGGAGGCGTTCCTCTCAAAGGAAGGGGCAGAGGTAGTAGTCCCCGGAGTTACCGACTTCCTGCTCTTTAAGGGAAACAACCGGTATGTTGATGTTGATCTCTACGGCGGAAGCCGCATCAAAAAGGCTGCGATGTGGTGTTATCAGTGGTTTATCTGCAAATGCCAGGACATCATGATTGAGGTACTTGAAAGTGACGGGACGTTCCGTGCACCGTGTCACTTCGCCGACCTCCAGGAAGTGGTTAAAGGATATCTCGGCTGCGGAAACAAGATGGGTGAGGGATGGCTTCTTACCGCGGAGATGCTTGAGCTGATTCATTCCGGCACAAACAATATCGTCTGTACGCAGCCGTTCGGGTGCCTGCCAAACCATGTCGCAGGAAAGGGAATGATGCGAAAGATCAAAGATGACTATCCGAATTCCAACATTGTAGCCATCGATTACGATCCCGGGGCTACAAAGATTAATCAGGAGAACAGAATCAAACTGATGCTTGCAAATGCGGCACGGATGAAAAAGGAAGCGTAACGGAAGCGTAATGTAAACTCACCTTTTATTATCTTTCGCGGCAAATAATATAGCATCATGTCTGATTCTCCGAAAAAGATAACAGAAATAGCAGAGATAACAGGCGTCTCCGAAGACATCTGCCGTCAGATTGCCAAAGATTTTGAGGAAATCCTCCCGGGAAAGAAAATAGGGAGGGTCACTGTCTACGAGGAAGCTGCAGTTGACCGCTTCCGGAAAATTGCCGACCTGCAGAATCAGGGCTGCTGCAGGGAGGTTATCATCCCTGCTATCCGCGGGGGGAAATCCCTGGAGGAGCGTGCTGCAGATGATATGAAACGTTTCGGTATCGAAAACAAACCTGCAGAGCAAAAGCCGAAAAAACCGCTGAACTCCCAGATTCCGGTAGACAGGCCGAAAACCGAGACTGAAGAGGCGCTGCTGCTTGCAGTCAAATCCCTTGAGCAGAAGATTGCTGCAATAGACCAGCGTTCCTCCGCGGTCCGCGATGCAGGGGAAGATAATCTGAAAAAGATTCTGGATGCGGTGTCATCGGTTTCTGCAGACATCGTCGCGCTGAAAGCGGAGATGCACACCCTCTGGGATCAGGTTGCAGAGCTTGAAAAATTCCTGCAGACACAGGCAGAAAAACCGTTCTGGAAACGGTAGAAAACACACATCTCTTTTTCACATCTGTACGTTCAGGAAATACGATATCATGGACTATCCGAAAAGCAAATCATATGAGAAACTCACCAAAGGAAAAATAATGGGCCCAAATCCGGTAAAACTCACCGAGGAACTGCTCACAGTTGCTGAAATCCCGAAAGGTTCCCGCGTTCTTGACCTCGGATCAGGTCAGGGAGTCACCTCGGTCTTTCTTGCAAAAGAATACGGGTTACATGTCACTGCGGCAGACCTCTGGAGCGACCCTGCGGAGAACACCGCTTTTTTTGCATCATGCGGCCTGACTGATAAACAGATTCAGGCGGTAAAAGCCGATGCAGCCGACCTGCCGTTTGAAGAGGAGACATTTGATGCGGTTGTCTGCACCGACTCATACAACTACTTCGGACGTGATCCTGACTATCTGGAAAAGCACCTGCTTCCGTTTGTAAAACACGGCGGTCAGGTTTTAATCTGTGTTCCCGGAATGAAAAAGGACTGCCATGACAACCTCCCTGAAGCACTCCTTGCTGCATGGACGCCCGAACAACTCGATTACATCCATGATGTGGACTACTGGAAAAACCTAATCTCAAAAACAGGCGGGATAACGAACCTCTTGGTTTTTGTCATGGAATCAAACACAGAAGTCTGGGAGGACTGGCTTTTGGAAGATAATGAGTATGCAAAAGGGGACAGAAAAGCGTTTGATGCCGGCGGAGGAAAATACCTGAATTTTGTGGGGATTCTGTTGAAACGAACATAGTAATACATCCAGTTCCAATAGTCTCCTTTTTTACCTTTGAAAACCTAAACTAATACAGTATTTACAAATACGGTACCGAGGAGTTATAATATGACGCAACTCAGAATTACTGATACGACGCTCAGGGATGCGCACCAGTCACTCGCAGCAACGAGAATGAGGACTGAAGACATGCTCCCTCTCGCGCGTGAGATGGAAAAAGCCGGGTTCTGGTCGGTTGAAGCATGGGGCGGGGCTACATTTGATACCTGCATCCGCTATCTCAATGACGACCCTTGGGAACGTCTGCGGAGTCTGAAAGAGATTTTCGTAAAGACACCGATACAGATGCTTCTTCGCGGACAGAATCTCGTGGGCTACCGTCACTATCCGGATGATGTCGTAAAAGCATTCGTAGCAGCAGCTGCTAAAAACGGAGTTTCTGTTTTCAGAATTTTTGATGCATTAAACGATATCCGGAACATGGAGTCTTCCATGAAGGCCGTCTTAGACAACGGCTGCCATCTCCAGGGCACAATATCATATACCACAAGCCCGGTTCACACAATAGCCGGTTTTGCCTCCTTTGCAGAAGAACTCTACAGTAAAGGCTGCAATTCACTCTGTATCAAGGATATGGCAGGGCTTATCATGCCCGGGGCGGCGCGTGAACTGATAACCGCCATTAAAGAGCGTGTGGATATCTCGGTATGTCTTCACACCCACTCGACTGCAGGGATTGCCCCGATGAGTTATCAGGCGGCAATTGAGGCGGGTGTGGACATTCTTGATACCGCATTGTCCCCGTTTGCCGGAGGTACAAGCCAGCCTGCAACAGAATCTATCGTTGCCTCTCTTGCAGGAGCTCCGCGCGACACAAAAATATCGTTATCCACTCTTCGTATCGCGAAAAATGAAGCTGCAAAAGTCCGCGCAAAATACAACCCGATTATAAACCCGATATCTGTCAGAATCGACTCGGATGTGCTGGTCTACCAGCTTCCGGGCGGAATGATTTCAAATCTTGTATCCCAGTTAAAGGAACAGAATGCCTTGGACCGCTTTGATGAAGTCCTGGAAGAACTTCCGAAGGTTCGTGCTGACTTAGGTTTTCCGCCGCTTGTAACCCCAACCTCGCAGATTGTGGGAACTCAGTCTGTGTTAAATGTTCTGACTGGTTCCAGATACGGAACGGTCACCAACGAGGTGCGCGACTACTTAAAAGGACTCTACGGAAGAAGTCCGAAAGAGATGGATGCGGCATTTGTAAAATCCATCATCGGAGATGAAAAACGCATCACCTGCCGTCCGGCGGATACACTGGAGTCTGTCTATGATAAAATGAAGGCGGATGCGGTGGCACAAGGCCTTATCAAAAAGGAAGAGGATGTCCTAACCTATATCCTCTACCCGGCAATTGCCCCCGCATTCCTTAAAGGGGAAACAAAAGCGGAAGAGATTCCGGTCGAAAAGCCTGCTGCAGCCGAACCTGAAATCGAGTATGATATTCCGCGCTCCATGGAAGTGGAAGTGGATGGTGAAGTCTATGCGGTAAGGATTCTTTCTGTCGAAGGAGAGTCCGTTGTAAGCGTCGATGAGAACAAACCGCTTCGTCCAAGAGGGGATGTTGAAGGAGGCGTCAAGAGCAGCATTCAGGGGATGGTACTTGACATAAAGGTGCAGGCAGGGCAGAAAGTTTCCGCAGGAGATACGCTTCTTGTTATCGAAGCCATGAAGATGGAAAATCCGGTTGTAAGTCCTGTTGACGGAACGGTTACGGAGATTTTCGTTGAGAACGGTGCTGTCGTTGCAAACGGTGACGTTCTTGTGGTGGTGAAATGAGAAAGGATCGTTATTTCGATAAAGTTCTGATTGCAAACCGCGGGGAAATTGCCATCCGCGTCATGCGTGCTTGCCGTGAGATGGGAATTGAAACCGTTGCCGTCTACTCTGAAGCGGATGAAAGCGCCCTCCATGTAAAGTATGCGGACGAGGCATTTTTAATCGGTCCTGCGCATCCGACAAAAAGCTATCTGAATCAGGAAAGAATCCTTGAGGTGGCAGCGATGGCGGGGGCGGATGCAATACACCCGGGATACGGATTCCTTGCAGAAAAGCCTGAATTCTCCGGTGCAGTGAAAAAAGCAGGGTTTGCCTATATCGGCCCATCGGAAAAGACCATCCGGATGATGGGGTCAAAGCTTGAATCAAAACAGGCAATGCATGATGCAGGAGTGCCTGTTCTTCCCTGGACACAGTCAACGAACCACGATGAGGCAAAGGCGTTTGCAGAGTCTATCGGATACCCGGTTATCGTAAAAGCGTCTGCCGGCGGCGGCGGTATCGGAATGACGGTTGTAAACAATGAGGCTGAACTCGACGAGGCAATCGCCAAATCCAGCAGGACTGCAGCAGCAGCATTCGGTGACTCCACAGTCTTTATCGAAAAGTATCTTGCAAAACCGCGGCACATCGAGGTGCAGGTCTTTGCGGATTCGAAAGGAGATGTCATCCACATGTTCGAGCGTGAGTGCTCGATTCAGAGAAGACATCAGAAACTTATCGAAGAAGCCCCGTGTCCCATTATGACCCCTGAGCTTCGCGAACGCATGACGCAGTCTGCTATCACCGTTGCAAAGACCTGCGGATATGAAAATGCGGGAACGGTCGAGTTCCTCTATGACAACGGAAAGTACTACTTCATGGAAATGAACACTAGACTGCAGGTGGAGCACACTATAACCGAACTGATTACCGGAATGGATATGGTCCGGATGCAGATTATGGTCGCAGCGGGTGAACCGCTTCCCTGCGGACAGGAGGGGATTACCTGCAGAGGGCATGCCATCGAGTGCCGTATCAATGCGGAAGATCCGATGAATGACTTCCAGTCGGATGCAGGAAAAATCACGCACTACCGTTCCCCCGGAGGTCCCGGAATCCGTATCGACAGCAGTATCCACAACGGCTATTCAATCCCGCCGCACTATGACTCGATGATTGCAAAACTGTGCGCTTCTGCCATGACGCGCGAGGAAACAATTGCCCGTATGCGCCGCGCGCTGATGGAGTACGTCATCCTCGGGGTCAAGACGACACTCCCGCTTCACTATGCGGTAATGAACAATCCGGACTTCATTGCAGGAAATACCCACACTCATTTCCTGTCAGAGCCTGCGGTGCAGAAATCCCTCCCTGCCTATATGCGTGAGAGCGAAACACGCATGCATCAGCTTGCACTCTCCTTAAAGACCGGAAAGGATAAAACAGTGGCTGTAACAGCCGCAGTTTCAGCGTACATGAGTGCGCTTGCGGCAAAGAAGGCTGCGGAAAAACGCTGAGATTTTCCGCAACCTATATATTTTCAAACATCATTGATTATATGCAATCTGTGAGACTTGTCTTTCAGATGTGTTTTGCTGCGCTGGCCTAGCTGGTTAGGGCGCGGGACTCATAATCCCGAGGTCGGGGGTTCGGATCCCTCGCGCAGCACTTTTGTATCATTGTTTTTCAGTATATTTTGTAATTACCATATCTTGGAATTTGCGTTGCTGCACACCATGGTGTGTATCAGTATCATTTCCGATACGTCTCCGGTGTGCCGGAAAAAGAGATGTATTGGATGAAATTTAAGATAAGTGCGCGGAGCAGAGAACAGGCATCGGATGATGCCTGTTTTCCGCTGACTGTATGGTGATGTGACATCATACCCGCAATCAGTAGGACTGCTGATTATTTACTCGGCTTTCCGGTCTTTGCAGGTGCAGTCTGCTGTTCTTTCTTTGTAGCTTCTTTTGCCTGCTTAGCCTCTTTTTTGTGACAGGTCACGTAAATTCACCTCGGTTGACTTTTTGTCTTTCCTCGTAGAGATGATGGGGTGAAAGGCTGTATTTACATTTCTCTTTTACCTATAGGGTTAAGATAAGGATGAAGATTTTGGTCTGCTCCCCTCAGCCTTCAGCTGGTATTTTAACCTGAATTTGCGTTTTTTTCAAGCGCGAGGGCAATCAGTTTGTCTGTATCGAGCACCGTTTCAAGTGCTGCGGCAAGCCGGTCATACTCATCCTCAGCTGCTGCAGACAACATCACTGCATCGGGGTTTTCCGGTGCCAGAGAGTCCTCCTCCGGGAGATTGAGTTTTAGTCTCGGCACAATCCCGAGTACCGGAATCCCTGTCAGTTCTTCAAGGATTTTCCTCCCGTCATTGAAGAGTTCAATGTCTCCGCTGAATTTGTTGACAATAATTCCTTTAACAAGCGGTCTGATATCATCAGGGAGCAGCTGAAGAGTACCGTACACCTGTGCGAACACGCCGCCGCGTTCGATGTCTGCTACAAGAATTATCGGAATCCGAAGTCTGCGTGCCGGAAGAATATTTGCAATATCCTTTTCATAGAGGTTTACCTCGGCTGCCCCTCCCGCGCCTTCGATCACGATTGTCTGATATGTTTTCTCCAGGGCCTGGTATGCTTCAACCGCTTTATCCAGCAGATAATCTGTTTTTTGGTAGTATGCGGACACATCTTCAAATGAATGCGGTTTTCCGAGTAGAATCACCCCTGATTTGTTATTCCCTGCGGGTTTTAAGAGAACAGGGTTCATCAGCTCAGACGGTTTTGCGCGCGCCGCCTCCGCCTGAACTGCCTGTGAGAGGGCAATCTCACAACCGTTTTGCAGGATACAGCTGTTGCTGCTCATATTCTGCGCTTTAAACGGTGCGACAGAGAGTCCTTTGTCCGAGAGTATTCTGCAGAGTCCGGTTACAATAGTGCTTTTTCCGACATGGGACGACGTCCCTAAAATCATCAGCGACATGTTACTGCCTTAACTCTGTTTTCCGGATTTAAAATTTTTCTGACCGGCATCTGTTTCAAGGATATTCCGGAATACACAGCCTGCAGTTTCAACAGGTGACTCTTTTGCCTCTTCGATCAGTTTACGGTAATTCAGAGATCCCCTTCGTTTTTCCGCAATCCACTCTTCTGCAAACGCTCCGGACTGCACCTCTCCGAGTATCTTTTTCATCTCCGCCTTTGTATCAGCCGATACCAGACGTTTTCCGCGGGTAATCCCTCCGTAGCCTGCGGTCTTTGATACTGAGTCATGCATCGCGGAAAGACCGCCTGCGTAAATGAGATCAACAACGAGCTTTACCTCATGCGCACACTCGGAGTAGGCGAGTTCAGGCGGGTATCCTGCATCAACCAGTGTTTCAAACGCGGCCTCGATAAGTGCGGGGATTCCTCCGCAGATAACTGCCTGCTCCCCGAAGAGATCAGTCTCCGTTTCATCCTTAAATGTCGACTGCAGGATTGCAGACCGTGAGGAGCCGATAAGTGCGGCATATCCAAGCGCGGTATGAAGTGCCGCGCCCGTTGCATCCTGCGCGACAGCGACAAGAGAGGGAACTCCTCCTCCGTCAAGAAAGAGTTTTCTTACCATTGGCCCCACGCCTTTGGGGGCTGCCATGACCACGTCGACATCTGCAGGAGGGGTGATAAATTTGTAGTGAATATTAAATCCGTGTGCAAAAAGAAGTGTCTGGTGTGCGCGAAGAGAGGGCGCGATATCTGCAGAATAAATCTCTGCTGCTGCTTCGTCGGGAAGCATCACAGCGATGACATCCGCGGATGCTACCGCGTCCCTGACACTGCAGACCTTAAATCCGTCCGATTCTGCGCGGTCAAAACTTTTTCCCGGGCGGTTTCCTATGATGACATCTGCTCCGCTGTCACGAAGGTTCAGTGCCTGCGCGGAACCCTGTGAACCATAGCCGATTACGGCGATTCGTTTTTTCAAAAAATTATTTATATCCTCGTCTGATGCGGTATACTGCGGCAACATGCTGTATCATAGTTATGCATCATACTATAAAATTTCTGCGTAATATTTCTGCTCACATCCTCTCTTAATCTGCGCTTCTGCCGAAATCTGCCGGAATATTAATGGAGCACGGGCTGATTCGGGGAGAAAAAGGATAAACTGTTATATAGAAGAATGTCAATACAATAGATACACGTTGGAATCCGGTCGAAAAATCATAAGGAATGCCGACGAAAAGGACACGATGCGTAATGTCATTACCAGACACCCAATCCAAAGCGCCTGATGTCCGCATCAGCTTAACGCGCGTTGGAGTGAAGAATGTCAGAAAACTGGTTGAGGTAGCGCGCCCGGGAAAGGCACGCCCCTCCATTTTCATCTCTACCTTTGATGTGTTTGTTGATCTTCCGAGTTCCCTGAAAGGTGCAAACCTTTCCCGAAACTTTGAGGTCATCGATGAGGTGCTGCAGCAGGCAGCGGAAGGAGAGGTCAGAGGAATAGAAGAGATCTGCGGGATTGTTGCAAAGAAACTGCTGGATCACCATGAGTATGCGGAGAAGACCGAAGTCTTCATGCACAGTCAGTACATGATGAACCGTGAAACCCCGGTTTCAAAGACCACCTGTCAGGAGGTTATCAAGGTTTATGCCCATGCAACTGCGCAGAGAAACGGCGGAAACCATGTGGTAAGAAAGAGTATCGGTGCGGAAGTGACCGGTATCACCGCATGTCCGTGCGCGCAGAACATAGTAAAGGACTATGCCATGCATGTCATGGAAAAACTCGAGATTCCCGAGGATAAAATCAATGCGTTCTTTGCAGAGATTCCGATGGCCTCCCATAACCAGAGAGGACGCGGCTTCCTTTCCATCGAAACCGACGGCGATGTGATTGTCCCTCTTGATTCAGTTGTGACTGTGTTAAAGGATTCGATGAGTGCAAGAATTTATGAGCTGCTGAAGCGCGGCGATGAAAGCTATGTTGTAATGGCAGCTCACAAAAATGCGCGCTTTGTGGAAGACTGTGTCCGTGAGATGGCACGGCAGGTTGTGACAACCTTCCCGGACCTTCCCGGAGATACGCGTGTTACGCTTCACCAGACCAATGAGGAAAGTATCCACCAGCATGATGCGTATGCCGAGCGTGATGCAACCCTTGCCGAGCTCAGAAATGAGCTCAACGCATAATTTTTTGCGCGTAGAATACGTTTATTATATTTTGTAACACACTGTAGTCTGTAAATTGTACTGAATCTTATTGCTGTCAGCTCATTTCACAGTTCATTTTTGTCTGCTTCGTTTAAAGAAGGAATATTTATTAAATATCCAAACCAATAGAATACGTAACGTACTTAGGTACGTGTCATTAATCCAAAAGGACAATGGTAATTATTCCGTATAGCTGTTGAATACCTATATAAATTAGGATGAGGCGAAAACATTGTCGAAAGTAGTAGAAATTTCCCCGACCACCAGACATGAAGGTCACTCCAAGCTCGTTTTAAAAGTCAACGATGAAGGCATTATCGAGCGCGGAGACTGGCTTTCTATCACCCCGGTTCGTGGAGTAGAGAAGCTTGCAGTAGGTAAGACCTACGAGCAGGTCCCGAAGATTGCATCCCGTGTCTGCGGTATTTGTCCGATTGCACACACCCTCGCAGCAACCGAGGCTATGGAAGCATCTATGGGTGTTGAGATTCCAGAAGACGCATATCTCCTGCGTTTAATTCTGCAGGCTGCAAACAGACTGCACTCCCACGCACTGCACGATATCCTTGCACTGCCGGATATGTACATTCCGGGAACTGACACCAAGATCAACCCGTTCACTCCTGAGGAGCCGGTCAGATCTGTTGCAAAGCGTATTCAGACCCTCCGTATGATTGGCCAGACCATCGGCGAAATCGTCGGCGGCGAAGCAGTTCACCCGTCCAACCCGAGAGTTGGAGGTATGTACAAGAACATCACCCCGCGTGCAAAAGCAAAGATCTACGATCTTGCAAAGCAGGCATTACCGCTTGCACGCGAACAGATGGAGTTCATGATCTCAGTCTTCAACAACTGGGAAAAGCGTGACTGGGCAGAGATGTGCGGCCGTGAAGTGGCAATCCCGAAGGAATTCGGTTACCACCAGCAGGGCTACATGGCAGCTGACCCGATGTACGGCTCCTCTTCTCTTGACGAGCACCCGACCTGGCACCCCGAGCGCTGGCTTGAAGTCAGACCGTGGGACTGGTACATGGGCGAAGAAGAAATCACCCTTGACGACCCGAACTACCCGATTGGCGGAACCACTAAAGCCGGAGCAAAGGCATGGCCGCAGATGCAGGCATGCACCGGTGTCCCGCTGTACGACGGACAGCCTGTTGAGGTTGGTCCGCGTGCACGTATGTCCATCTACAAGAACTACGACCGCAAGGGTGCAATGGGCTTAAACGTTGCACGTGAGATGGAATACATGGACTCTGTCTACACTATGATTGAGGCAGCAGATGCACTCAACACCAGTGGTGCAACCGTAGCCGACGTTATCCCGCAGGGAACCGGCGAAATCGGATGGGCAGCAAACGAAGCACCGCGCGGATGCGATGTCCACCTCGCAAAGGTCAGAAACGGCAAAGTCGAGTGGTTCTCCATGCTTGTTCCGACTACCTGGAACTTCCCGACCTGCAGCCGTGCACTTACCGGCGCACCGTGGGAGCTTGCAGAAGTTATTGTCCGTGCATACGACCCGTGTGTATCCTGCGCAACCCACATGATTGTTCTTGACGAAGACAACAAGCTTGTTGCACAGAAGCTCCTTGAATAAATAGAATATGGAAGAACTCTTTCCCGAAATAGTGATAGCCGGTGTCGGAAACGATTTATTCGGCGACGACGGATTCGGACCTGCAGTAATTCATGCGCTTACAGCAGAGCATGAACTTCCGGACAATGTGAAAGCAATGGACGTCGGCCTTGGCGGCCCTCATCTCATTTTTTCCATGCTGGACCCTGCTGTTACAAAACGCCTGATTATTGTGGATGCGATGGACTTCGGCGGAAAACCCGGAGATCTTACCAAAATTCCTGCCGACCTGCTCCCGGAGGGACGGAACGAGCGTTACATGGATGCTCATTCCGGAAATCTGCTGGACCCTATCGGCAGGCTGAAAGGGAAGATGGATATCACTGTAATAGGATGCCAGCCGGCCTACATTCCGGCGCCGGACTCCGAGGACTTTGCCCTCGAACTAAGTCCGGAAGTGCAGAGAGTTGTCCCGAAAACTGTAGATTTAATTTTACAGGAAATTGGAGCTTGATATGGGATTACTTGATAAACTCAAATGCTTACTGTTCGGTAAAGGCAGCGAGAAAAATCAAGCAGCTGATACCAGAGAACAAAAGCCAATTATTAAAAAACCAAAGGAGGAGAAGCCAGTGGCTGACAAGATTACTGTAGGACACGTTCACATGAGCGGATGTACCGGATGTCTCGTGTCCCTTGCAGATAACTATGAAGGATTACTCACAATCCTTGACAAATACGCAGACCTCGTTTACTGCCTTACCCTTGCAGATGTACGTCACATCCCGAAGATGGATGTTGCATTAGTTGAGGGTTCCGTCTGTATCAACGACGAGTGCTCTGTAGAAGAGATTTTAGAAACCCGTGAAAACGCAGCAATTGTTGTTGCACTCGGCGGATGCGCCTGCTACGGAAACACTACCCGTTTCTGCCGCGGCGGTCAGCAGAACCAGCCGGGACATGAGGCATTCCTGCCGATCGGCGACCTTATCAAAGTCGATGTCTACATTCCGGCATGTGCACCGACACCGCAGCAGATCAGAAACGTCTGCTTAATGGCATACCTGTTACTCAAAGGAAACAAGGAGCAGCAGGCACTTGCAACTGCATACCTTACTCCGTTAATGAACCTTGCAGCAGCAGGAACTGAAGCATGCGGATGCGACCTGATGACCGAAGTCATCAACCAGGGACTCTGCTGCGGATGCGGAAGCTGTGCAGCAGCATGCCCGGTCCGTGCAGTCACTATGCAGAACGGAAAGCCGCAGGTCGAGCGTGACCTTTGTATCAAGTGCGGTTCCTGTTATGCACAGTGCCCGAGAAGCTTCTTCAGCTTCGATGTCTGCGGACAGTACGAATCTATCATCAAACTCATTGGAGATGTAATGACTCCCTGAGGGTCTTCGGAGGTAGAAAAAATGGATTATCTTGGACAATACAAAGCAGTCTTCAAAGCAAAATCCGGCTGTGAAGACGTTCTTAAGAAGTCCCAGGACGGAGGTATCGTTACTTCCCTTTTCGCATATGCATTAGAGAAGGGCATTATTGATGGTGCAATCGTCGCAGGACCCGGATCCGAGCCGTACAAGCCGGAGCCGATGATCGCAACTACCGTTGAGGAGCTGTTCGCAGCACGCGGTACCAAGTACTCAATTTCCCCGAACCTTGCACTGATTAAGGAAGCAACCCGCTCCTACGGTCTCGACAAGATCGGTATCGTTGGTACTCCGTGCCAGTGTCAGGCAGTCCGTAAGGGACAGCTGTACCCGATTGGTCTCCGTGACGTTCCGGACAAGATTGCACTGGTACTCGGTATCTTCTGTATGGAGAACTTCCCGTACCAGGGTCTCTACCAGATGGTTGAAGACCACTGTGCAACCAAGATGGACAATGTCACCAAGATGGACATTGGAAAGGGTAAATTCTCTGTCTACACCGAGCGCGGTGTAAACTCTGCAATCCCGCTGAAGGTCACTCACAAGTATGAGCAGCCCGGATGCCACGTCTGTCTCGACTACGTCTCCAACTTCGCAGATATCTCTACCGGATCTGTCGGATCTCCGGATGGATGGTCTACCGTCTTTGTCCGCTCTGCAGTCGGTGAGAAAGTCTGGAACGACGCAGTCAAAGCAGGCTGGATTGTTGCAGAAGAAGCTGACCTTAAAGGCCAGTTCGGTATCCCGATGGTTGACAAACTTGCACACACCAAGATTGACGGAAACGCAAAGACCCTTGAGGCACGTAAGAACGGTCTCTTAAAGGGCCTCAAGCCGTTACGCAACCCGTACATCTAAACCAGTCCTATTGGATTATAGTACGTACAAAAAATGTACCCACCCCTCTCGGGTGCATTTTTTATGAAGAGCTGTTTTGAGTGTTTTACTTATTTTGATGTTTAAAAAAGTATCTGGTAATCTGATTCTGATTACACGTTCTTCATCAAATGAATTGGACATCCCTCTTCGGCATGTCCTCCGTTCTCCATGACCCATTCGAGAAGAGGTATGAGCAGTTCGCGTAGTTCCCAGCCGGAAACCGTGAGGTAGTAGGTGACTTTCGGGGGTGAGCTGTCTGTCACCTTCCGTTCAATCAGATGATGTTCTTCAAGTTCTTTTAATGTTGAAGAGAGTGTTTTTGAACTGACGTTGCAAAGCATTCGCTTCAGTTCATTAAATCCTGCTGAACCCGAGTTTCCGACAGCGGCTATGACCATCAGGGCCCATTTTTTGCTGATAGTATCCAGAATTCCATGCAGCGGACAAAAACAGATTTGTTCCGGATGAGGTGTTGGTTCAGCATGTGGTTTCTCCAAAGTAATCTACCTTCTTTCAGGTTACTTTTTGTTTTATGTCAATATAAAACCAACACTTAGTAACCAAAAGAAACCAGAGGTAATTCTTTCATGCGTAAAACATTTCGTCTTGAACATCTCTGCTGTGCTCATTGTGCGGCAGAACTCGAACATGCACTCGAAAAAATTCCGGGTGTGGATTTTGTCTCGGTTGTATTTATAACACAAAAACTCATTATCGAAGCAGATGAAGCGGATTTTTCCCGCATTATTGACACAGCAGAAGCTCTCATCCGCAAAAAGGAGCCGGAGTGCAAACTTGTCAGATAATAACCCGCGTGAACATCCAGGTAGTTGAGTTGCAATGAAATTTATTTTTTCAGAAAAACAGAAGCATACCATACGCCGCATCATCATAGCAGCCGTACTCACGGTTCTCTGCTGGATATCACCTCTTGAGGGTCTGGCGCGGCTTTGTGTGTTTCTTATTCCATATCTGATAATAGGGTGGGATGTGCTCTGGAATGTTGTTAAAAACATCCCCCGCGGAAAAATATTTGATGAGCATTTTCTGATGGGGATAGCAACCATTGGTGCACTTGTATTGGGTGAATATCCTGAGGCGGTTGCAGTCATGCTCTTTTTCCGTGTAGGGGAACTCTTCGAAGAGTGCGCAGTTGAAAACTCCCGCAGGTCTGTTACAGCGCTGGTTCAGGCAGTCCCGAAAACTACTGTTGTTCTTCGAAACGGCAGAGAAGAGATAGTTCATCCGGAAACTGTATCTCCGGGAGAGATTATTCTCATAAAACCCGGGGAACGCATTTCATTAGACGGAGTCATTGTTGGTGGAAGTTCGGCTGTCGATACCTCGGCGCTGACCGGAGAATCTATCCCTCGTCCTGTTGCATTGCGTGACGGGGTTTTAAGCGGCAGCATCAATCTTTCGGGGGTTCTTACCGTCAGAGTTGTGAAACGGTTTGAAGATTCAACTGCGTCGCGGATTCTGAAACTGGTCGAAGATGCCGCGGCAAAAAAAGCAAAGCCGGAAAAGTTCATCTCGGTCTTTGCTAGATACTACACACCTGTTGTCTGTGCTTTGGCAGTTCTCACCGCATTGATTCCGCCTCTTTTATTCGGCGGAATCTGGTCGGACTGGATTTCCCGTGCTCTCATCTTTCTCGTCGTATCCTGCCCGTGTGCTCTTGTCATCTCTATTCCAATGAGTTTTTTTGGAGGAATCGGTGCAGCATCACGTCATGGTATTCTCATCAAAGGGGGAAATTATCTCGAGATGCTCTCGCGTGCGAATACTTTTGCATTTGACAAAACAGGAACACTTACAACAGGGAAGTTCACCGTTGTTTCTGCGGATGAAAAAGCCCTGCGTCTTGGTGCGTATGCCGGGTGTAAAAGCACCCATCCTCTCTCGGTGTCGCTTCGTGAGGCATGGGGAAAAGAGATTCCTGCAGATGCAGTTATGGATATTTGTGAGTCACGCGGACGGGGAATCTCTGCAGTCGTTGAAGGGGAGAGGGTGTTTATTGGAAGTGAACGTTACCTGAAAGAACAGGGGATCTCTCTTCCCCCGCTTAAATTTGCAGGTACTGCGGTTCATACCGCATGCGAGGGTATTTACACGGGTTCAATCTGCTTTTCCGATGTGCCGAAACCGGATGCGGTAGAGCTGATTTCACAATTAAAAAAGTCTGGGATTAAACGAACAGTTCTTCTGACCGGAGACAAGAAGGATGCAGCGGATGCGGTGTCACGTGTAACCGGTGTAGACGAGATTCATGCAGAACTCCTCCCCGAAGAAAAACTCTCGGTTCTTGAAGATCTCTTTCCTTCCTCTTCAGGTGTTGTTTATGTTGGAGACGGGATAAATGATGCCCCAGCACTTGCGCGTGCCGATGTCGGCATTACTCTTGGTACGTTCGGTTCGGATGCCGCGGTTGAGGCGTCGGATATTGTTATCATGGATGATTCGCTGTCAAAGATTTATGATGCCCGCAGGATTTCGCGAAAGACCATGCGGATTGCGGCGCAGAACATTATCTTTTCCCTCGGAGTAAAAGCAGCTGTGCTGCTTCTTGCGGGTTTCGGGTATGCAAATATGTGGATGGCGGTTTTTGCGGATGTCGGGGTTGCAGTTCTTGTAATTCTGAATGCGATGCGGCTTCTTCGCGGTTAAACGCCCCTCTTACAAAAAAATTATTTCCTCATCATGCCGAGGAATAAATCCTCCTCCGGCGCGATGGATGCGATTCCCTCATCTTCAGCATGCTGATACGGATAACCGCGGATGAGAACCGCAGGCACGCGTTCGTTTGATTCCCCCATCAGAAGCTCCGCGGTTGATGCGAGGTCGTCTCCGATTGCGCGTCTTGTTACATGAAGCGTGTGTCCGAATAAGTCTGACTTTCCCCGTTCGTCGGTGATGGCGCGAAGACCGGAGACGCCGATTGCAACCCCGGATACCCCGAGGCGCATGGCATGGGTCCTTGAGTCGATTACAAGAACCGCCGTGTCGCAGCCGAACTTTGCGCGGATTTCATCTCTTACCCGCTTTGCGCTTTCATCCGGATTTTTTGGGAGAAGCGTCACGTAGCCTTCCGGGGCATTTGACTCGTCGATTCCTGCATTCGGCAGAAAGAGGTTTCTGCTTTTTGCAAGGAGATACCCGGGGACACCTCCTACAATCTCATCGCTTTCCGATAAGACCACCTCGGCAAGAGCCGCATCAATCTGATATTTTTCCGCAAGCTCCTTTGCGGCAGGGGACGGGGTAACTGATGCGAGATGCACCGTGCGTCCTTCCGTTACCGCAAGCGGGGATTCGGCAAGGACTAAGATATCTCCTTCCATGAACTCTTTTGCGGGAGTGTCTTTAAGTGCGTCCGCACATGCGGATACGATACTGTCTCCTTCTTTGAGGACCGGGGTGGAGAGGCCGAAGACTGAAAATGTGAGAGATGACATAGTATGATTAGACTATATAGGTTGTCTCCGGTTTAATTGGTTTCTATCGGATGGTCTCGAGAGAGTTACATCCTCTTTACCATGGAACACGGATTTTACCAATCATCCTGCAGCCTATATCTATTTGCTGAGAGGATGTTGTAGCTGACAGTGCGTATGGGCAACAAGAGCGCAGACCTCACAGACCCGGGATAGAAAATCTGCCCCTCAGGAAAAACCTGAGGGGACGCTAACCGCTCAGATTTTCTATCCTTATTCCTTGAAAAACAAACAACATGCTATCCGGATGAGATTTCTTTATTTTAGATGTTTGAGGGGGAAATTCTGAGCGGTTAGCGTCCCCTCAGGTTTTTCCTGAGGGGCAGAATTTTCCCCCGAGTTCGCGAAGCGAGGTCTGTGAGGTCTGCGCTCTTGTTGCTCATACATGCCGTCAGTTACAACAACCCACAGGACTCCCGTTTTTCATGGAATCTATGTGAACCGGCAACTGCCTATTCATGAGCTTTTATTCATGGGATTTTTTAATCTTCAAAAACACCTGCACAAAGTCATGCGTTGCCGCAACATCATGGACGCGGAGAAGATTTGCCCCCTCTTCCATTAAGTGATAGAGCATCGCAAGGGATGCGAACAGCCGCTCATGCGGGGCTTTGTTTACGCATTCCCCGAGGAACTGCTTACGGGAAACCGCAGCCAGAAGGGGGCGGTCATACACGGTTAGCTCATGGAATCTGCGGCAGAGCTCCCAGTCTGCGTCCGCGTCCCTTCCGGCAACCCATTTCCCTATCCCCGGGTCGAGGATGAGGTCTGTTATCCCGTATGCCTCAGCGCGTACCAGCACCTCAGAGAGAGCTGTGCGGGTTGATGCAAGGTTTTTCGCATCTCCGGGCAGTTCATGGGACGCCATCGCAATTACAGGAAGGCCCGAGTCTGCAGCAGCTGCTGCAAACTCCTTTGAGGAGAGTCCGCTGATGTCGTTGATGAGCGCAATATCATAATGAAGTGCGGCGGAGAGCACCTCCGCGTGGCAGGTGTCAAGTGATACGGGAAGACCGCA
>JAUNXT010000048.1:2654-6427 GCA_030539655.1 Methanocorpusculum sp. | reverse complement strand
CAGATGTTTTGGTCTCTCTTGAGGAAAAGACCGCAGTAGTAACGCTTTCAAAGGATGTAGCCGATGATATTCTGCGGGATGCAGTTGTCGCGGCTGATTTTACCGTGTCTGCTGTTGAAACGGTGTAATTTTCGTTCCATTCTTTTTTGCAGGATTTTGCTCTTTGTTGCGTGTAGTTGGGTATCGGCAAAAATTGTTACAAAATGAAAAACCTTATTTTTGTGCCGGTAGATTGGAATACATACCTGAAATACTGTTCATCTGCCGTCTGCAGGTCTGCGCGGCAACGGAAAACTGACATGATGAACAAATACTTTGTATCCGGAGTACACCCGCTCTTTGTAGCAAGCCGGTGCCAAAATGATGTACAATCTGTCACCAAAAATCATTCAACCCTGCAAAACCGTACCACATCAGATGAACTGTACAAAATGTGTGCCAAATAGATGTACAATTCGTCACTAACAAAACTTGGGTCAGTTCCGCCGTAAATTCAGTTATTGTCTTTTCCATACCCCAATATTTAACCCTTCAGAAATCAAAGGTAATATAAACAAATGACGGATAAAAGAACATTAACAGTCAGCGCTACCATAAACCTCGGCAATTATGAGAATCTGCGCATCGAAGTAAGCGACCTGGCAGAATCAGCAGAAGAGGCCGACACGCTCCGTCATTTCCTCGCAACCGTGCTTGACGGGTATGGAAACAACAGTGCTTCTGCCCGTGCGGCAATTCAGAAGTACAAAGAGCATATCTTAGAAGATGGCGCTGAATCCGTGCCTGCGAATTCTGATACAGATTCGGCATCAGACCTCTTTCTGGAGGATGCAGAAATGTCCTTCTTATCACAGGATACGGCGTCCGGAACTGCAGTTGAGGAAGAGTCTGAATCTGCAGAACGTGATGCAGAATACGAAGACCTTTCGTACTGCAGTGCCGCTTCCGGGGAAAAGCCTGTGCAGAAACCGGACTTCATCCCTGACCCTGTTTCTGAATTTAAACCCGTATCGATACCTGTGCCGATGCCTGAACCCGTGTCTGCCGGGAAACCTGAGCCGGAATCCTACAATCTTCCTCCTGCCCCGCTTGTTGAGGAGAAAAACAGTGAGGAGTACATCTGCAGCAAATGCGGCGCCCGCGTAAACAAACTGCAGCGCGACGTCTCGATGCTTTTCAACCACAAAATACTCTGCAAAGACTGTATGAAGTAACATGAAAAAGAATCTCCTTGCCTGGGAAGAAACCCTGTTTCGCGACCCTGATGTCTTTGAGTTAAGTTACGTCCCGGACCAGTTTGACTACCGCGACGACCAGACCGAAGCACTCGCATTCGCGGTCCGCCCCGGGCTTCGCGGGGGAAAGATTCTCGATACCGTCTGTCGCGGACCGCCTGCAACCGGAAAGACCACCTCGGTTAAAAAAATCTTTGAACTGCTGGATGATACGACTGAACTCATCTATCCTGTCCATGTAAACTGTAAGATTGATTCAACTGAGTATGCGGTTTTTTCACGGATATATACGGCCCTTACAAAAAATGCGCCCCCTGCCTCCGGAACCTCGAATAAACAGATTTTAGATCTTCTGGCACGCCATATCAGAAAGACCGGCGTTCAGCCGCTCATCTGCCTTGATGATGCAAACTATCTGATGTATGACAAGCAGTTCACGAATGTTCTCTACCCGCTTCTTCGGATGCATGAGGTGTTCCCGGAGATTAACCTTGGTCTCATTGTGGTCATCAGTGATCCGAGAATTGACATAAACGAGAATCTCGATGTCAGGACCCGCTCAACCTTCCACCCGGAAATAGTCTACTTCCCTCCTTACTCCGCCAGGGAGATTGCAGGTATCTTAAATGCCCGCGTGAAAGCAGGTCTTTATCCGAACGTGCTTTCCGCAGAACATCTTGACACCATCGTTGAGACCTGCATGAAGTACGGGGATGTGCGTATGGGTTTGGATCTCATACGGCGCGCTGTTATGTCTGCTGAAAAGGATGCGCGCCGGTCTGTCGAGGATTCGGATGTAGAGCATGCGATTGCGGCGCACCTTAATCTGCACAAACTGGATGTTATCGGCGCCCTGTCCCCTGACGAACTGCTGGTGCTAAAGACTGCAGCCTCGTTATTTTCCCCCGAGACCTCGCCTACAACAAAGGAGGTCATTGATGCGCTTCCGGCAACAGGTCCTAAAAGTACCCGTGTTTCGGAGATTCTGAATCTTCTGGAGATGCTGGGTTTAGTTGACCTCGAATACGCTACATCCGGGGCTGGAAGGCGCAGATACGTTCATATTCACGGCGAAAAGGATGAGTTTCTGAAGCTGATTGCGGCTGCCGAGTCTCCCGGTTCAAAGCAGTAACAAACCAATAACTATTATCTGTTTTCCGGACATATACATATTCATTATCCTTTGGAGGATTAATTGTGGTAAGTGTAAATGAATTAGGTTTAGACCTGTTTGAGGAACTCGTTGAGTTCGCAGATTTACTGAACGTCAGCTATCACGAGCTTGACAACGGTGCACGCATCGTCGACTGCGGTGTAAATGTCGCAGGCGGCTATGGTGCAGGAGACTATTTCACCCGTATCTGTATGGGTGGTTTAGGAGATGTTGCATTCCGTCAGGGTATGGTCGGTAACTTCCCGATGACCTTTGTCGATATCAGCACTGATTTCCCGGCAATTTCCTGTCTCGGTTCCCAGAAAGCAGGCTGGAGTGTCAAACACGACGGTTTCTTTGCAATGGGTTCCGGCCCTGCCAGAGCACTCTCCCTTCAGCCGAAGCACACCTATGAGGTTATTGACTACAAGGATGAGTCCGATGCAACAGTTATCTGCCTTGAGGCCGACAAGCTTCCGTCAGAGTCCGTTATGGCAATGATTGCCGAGAAGTGCGGCGTTGATGTTGCAAATGTCTGCGCGCTTGTCGCCCCTACCTCTTCTCTCGTCGGTTCCATCCAGGTTGCAGGACGCTGTGTTGAGACTGCAGTCTATAAGTTAAACGAGCTCGGATTCGATACGAGAAAAATCATTGCAGCATCCGGTTCCGCTCCGGTTCCGCCTGTACGCGGCGCAAAGCTTGCGATGGGTGTCACAAACGATGCAACCATCTATCACGGTCAGATTTACCTGACGATGAAGGCACCTGAAATCGTTGACTATCTGGAGAAGATTCCGAGCTGCGCATCCAATGGATACGGTCAGCCGTTCAACGACATCTTCAAGGCTGCAGGATACGATTTCTTCAAGATTGACAAGTCCCTCTTCTCTCCGGCAGAGGTTGTCATCAACGAAGTATCATCCGGCAAGGTTTACCACGTCGGGAAAGTCGATGCAGATGTTACCCTGAAGTCCTTCGGACTTGCATAAACTCAGGTGCAGGGTCTGTCGAAAACACGGATGTACTCCGTGTTTTCAATAATTTTATTCCGTAGCTTTAATACGGATGAAGAGCAATGTATTAAGGTAACTTGGTCTCGTGGTCTAGGTGGTTATGACGCCAGCCTTACATGCTGGAGGTCAGGGGTTCGAATCCCTTCGGGACCATTCGTTTTTTTGAGTTTGTTTTCACGTAGTCCTCTGTTTTCTCTTTGCTGGTGGTCAGGGGTTCGTTTTTATCCCGGCCATGTCATGTTCTTCCTTTGGTTTGGATGTCATTCCATGCCCTCATCTGTCGATATCTTAAACACTACCTGCAACCAATAATATATCAACTATGGCAGACACCAGTCTTGAAGATGATATTTATATAATGGCGCTTGAAAA
>JAUNXT010000048.1:0-2554 GCA_030539655.1 Methanocorpusculum sp. | reverse complement strand
CAACTATGGCAGACACCAGTCTTGAAGATGATATTTATATAATGGCGCTTGAAAATGCCGTAAAGCACAAAGCTGTCCCCCGCGCGGGGGCCATCCTTGGAATGGTCATGGGTACTCACCCGGAACTTCGTTCGCAGGCAAAAGAGATAAACGCCCTGCTTCCTGCAATCCTGAAAAAAGTTGAAGACTTAAATCCCGATCAGCGCGAAGCAGAACTCACCCGCTTAAACCCGGATGCGATTGGAAAAATGCACGAGAAAAAAGAACGCGTGCATGAACTCCCCGCACTCCCCGGAGCAGAAAAAGGCGTTGTCATGCGGTTTGCGCCAAACCCCTCTGGCCCCCTTCACTTAGGACACGCCCGCGCCTCTGTACTCAACGACTACTACGTGAAAAAATACGGCGGAAAATTCTTCTACCGCGTCGAAGACACCGACCCGAAGCGTGTTGACTCCGAAGCATATGATATGGTCGTTGAAGACCTCAAGTGGCTTGGAATCGGGGTAACAGACGTCGTCTACCAGTCCGACCGGTTTGAGATTTACTACGAATATGCACGAAAGCTCATTGCCCTCGGCGGAGCATACATGTGCACCTGCGACAATGAAGAGTTCAAACAGTTAAAACTCAAAAAGACTGCCTGTCCCTGCCGTGACCTGCCGGTTGAAGAGCAGCTCAAACGCTTCGATGACATGCTCGCCGGAAAATACAATGACGGGGAAATCACGATGCGGGTTAAAACCGATATCACACACCCCGACCCGGCTGTCCGTGACTTTGCAGCAATGCGTGTCTTAAAGTCCCCGAAGCATCCGAGAAAGCCCGAAGTGTTTGTCTACCCCTTAATGAACTTCTCAGTAACCATCGACGACCATCTCCTCGGTATGACGCATGTCATCCGCGGAAAAGACCACATCGCGAACACCCGCCGTCAGGAGTACATCTACAAATACTTCGGATGGGAGATGCCTCACTTCTACCATTACGGCAGAATGTCAATTGACGGGCTGGAACTTTCCACTTCAGGTATGAGAAAAGGAATCAATGAAGGACTCTACACCGGATGGGATGACATTCATTTAGGAACCCTTCGTGCCTTAGCCCGCCGCGGCATTCAGGCAGAAGCGGTCCGTTCCTCTGTTGTTGACATCGGGATGGGTGACACAGATATTTCCTTTTCATGGGAGAATCTTTTTGCCGCAAACAAAGCGGTCATTGATGCGGATGCGGACCGGTACTTCTTCGTCCCGGATGCGGCAGAAATCGAGGTCAAAGGCGCCCCGAAGACTGAAGCGCACGCTCCGAAGTACCCGAACAAACCCGAGCGCGGCGAGCGTGTCTTATCATTTGCCGGCAAAGTCCTGATTCCGCAAAAAGAGATTGAAGCTGGAAAACTGCTCAGATTAAAAGACCTCTTCAACATCAGAATCTCGGCAAACGGCACATCCGCAGAGTATGCAGGTGACTCGCTTGCGGATGCCAGAAAGGAGAAGGCGCCTATTATCCAGTGGCTTCCTGCAGAAAACACCGTTCCCTGCGAACTTCTTACCCCCGAAGGAGTGCAGACGGGATGTGCCGAGCCGGATGTGCTGAAGTACGAAGGACGCATCGTTCAGTTTGAACGTATCGGCTTTGCAAAAATTGACAGCACTGCGGGCGGAAAAGCGGTCGCTTACTTTACCCACCGCTGAACCGGGCACGTGAACCGCAAATGTCTGCAGAAGATGTTGCGCGTCTGATAACAGATGCAGAGATTTCAAACAGCGAAATCAGACGTGCGGCAGTTCACCTCCCAAAACCCCTCCGTGCCGCTCTTTTTTCCGAAACAGCAGCCGAACACCGGACTGCGGAGGGGATGTTTTTTGAGGCGCTTGTCTATGAGATTCTGCTTGCGGAAGGGGACGCGGACCCCCAAATAGCGCGGATTGCCGCAAAGCTTAATGATGCGGAGTATGTTTCGTACGACCGGTTTGCAAAGGACGGTCTCTGGTACACGAAAAACGGCGAGATTCAGTTCCGGGTCCGCGGAAAAGCCGCGGCTGAGGTGGATTTTCTGGTGCTCTGTGCGGATGATATCCTTGTTTTCGGGGAGATTTCGCTAAAGCCCGATGTATCCCCCGGATTTGAAAAGGAGGTTTTGTCTAAAAAGGAGCTTCTGCGCCGGTTTCTGGATGATGCGGGGCTTTCCTATGGTGTGGAGTTTGTCTTTGTCACCCCTGTTTCTGTTGCATCGGAGTCTTATGAGGGTGCTTTTCCTCGGCTTGCGGATGCAGTGTGTGTTGTAGAGGATGGGAATATGCTTTGGAAGCGGGTGCACGTAAATGAGGTGCTGCACAAAAAGCGCTCTCCTGCGCCGTCGGCGAAGCGGGTTGGGGGAAGGGAGATTTTCAGGGGATAAGGATTTTATCAGTGTGTGTTCTTTATGGATGTTGTAACCGACGGTGTGTTTTCCTTAGAGTATCCGCACCGACCGCTGCAACACCCCGCAAATACCCGGTTAATTGAAAAAAACGAAAGTGGAATAATTATAATTCATAAACACCAATAAATAAGC
>JAUNXT010000047.1 GCA_030539655.1 Methanocorpusculum sp. | reverse complement strand
GCGGCATTAAAACCCGAAGAGTTCCGTGACTGGATGGTTGAGGAAATCCGCGACAGAGTGTAAATTATCTCTCCCGGAGTTTTTCTCTTTTTTTATTTTTATTTAATTTCAATATTAAAATTGATGCACCGCAGATTACACACGGGTCTTCGAAAATATAAAAACCACAACCGCTGCTGCTTATTTTATATTTTACAAAAACAGCCAGATAAAAAAATAAAAAAAATTAGTGTCTTCTTGCTGCGAAGAAGATTCCTGCTGCAGCAAGACCGGCTAAGATTCCAAGAATCGGAGCAGGTGATGCACCTGGTGTCGGGGATGTCGGAACCAGAGTAACCGGGAGTTCGACGGACTGGCCGGCAGACACAGTGATTGTGTTAACTGAATCTGTGTACCCAAGCGCAGAGACCTTTACAGAATGGGAACCGACCTGCAGATTTGGAATTGTTGCGGGGGTTGTACCATAGTAAACATTATCCACATACACCGACGCTCCGGCAGGAGATGATGTTACATGCAGGTTTGCTGTAGTGGGTTCTGAACGTGTTAATGTAGGTGTAATAGTAATCACTGATTTTTCCTGCGGCATGAATGATGTGGAGTAGGTATTATATCCATCAAGCTTCAGGACAAGGGTGTGGTAAGTATTAGTACTGTATGGACCTGCCGAGAGGTAACTGGTTGTTCCGGCAGAGGAGGAAGCAGGTGTGTTTCCAACATAAGTTCCATCAATATAAACAGATGCTCCGGTCGGATTTGATGCGATGCTTACGTAACCACCGGTCTCTGTTTCTGCAAGGACTGCAGAGAGTGAAGATGTCTGACCTGCATTAATCCGGACAGACGTTGAGTAGTTGGAGTATCCGGACTTTTTGAAGGTTACAGAGTGGGTACCTGTATCCAATGACATGGTCATCGGCGTCTGTCCCATGTAGGCATTGTCAACATAGACATCTGCATACTTTGGTGTTGATGACACAGACAGATATCCGGTTGACACAACAGGATCAAGGGATACACTGACAGTCGCGGTTGAACCCTCTCCCACATATACGGATTTGGAGACTGTAGAATACCCGGACAGAGAGATACGTACTGTGTGTGTTCCGGGAGAGATCTCATCTGAAACAGGGGTTGTACCATAGTAAACATTATCCACATAAACTGATGCACCCTTTGGAGATGATGTAACATAGAGTACACCATCCTCCTGGATTGGAGTCAGATGGGCAGTGATAGTCTGCTCATTGTTATAGAAGTCACTTTTGTAGACAGTGTAATAGTACGGTTCATACCCGTCTTTCGTAAACCGGACGCTGAAACTCCCAGGGATTCCGCCGGATCCATCCATGATAGTAAGGTAACCGGGGGTTGTATCCTGATTTTCTGCAATGTTACATATTACAGTAGCACCCGATGGAACAGATTGTACGTACAGTGTATACGATTCTCCAAATGCCGCAGCTGCCCCAGTGAAAGCACCAAGAACAACTGCTGCCGCAATCAAAGCTAAAATGATTGATTTTTTCTTCATGGATAATCACTTATTCTCCAAGATTTACTCCAAAGGTAATCGGTACGAAGAAGAACGACACCGGATCATCCTCTGCATTTCTTGCCATGCCCGCATAGAAGATGTATGCACCAGGGGTCTCCGAGGTAACATGCCAGACATACTTTCCAGGGGCTCCGACCAGGTCTGTGTTTGCCGGAACAAACTGTTCACTTACAATATTTAAGCCGTTATCGCCTTCAACGAACCATTTGTATCCGGTAGATGCCGGGTTTCCGCTGACACTGATTTCAACGACATCGCCGGTTGAGGGGAGGTACTCCCCTTCAAAGACGAACTTTCCGGTTGCGTGGTTGTCTCCTGCCTTAACATTCAGAAGATCCTGATAGACATAGATACCTCCATCCTCACCTGCTCTCTTGTAGGTGAGTTCGATAAGGAAAGTACCCTCTTTTTCGCCAGAGAAGACGAAAGTCTGTGATCCGGGAGCTCCAAGAAGCTCTGAGTCGGACGCTGCAGAGGATTCTGTGACTTTCAGTCCGTCCTGCGGTGTTGCAACCCAGGAGTAACCTGTGCTCGGATTCGACGGAAGCGTAACGGTGAACGTATCACCGATGTTGTAGAACAGAGATCCTTCCTTTTCAATTGAAATGGAAAGAACCGGGTCTTTGTCAGCATTGTTGACACATCCCGCAGCAAAAATGCAGCCGATAAAGACTGCTGCTGCGAGAAGAATCAGTACTGACTTCTTAGCTGTAGTCATACGGTATATCATTGGTAAACATAAGATATATATTTTCTGTTTATGAGATATTATTTTATACCTCTGGTGAAGCAGAATGAAGATATGTACGGACTGCGGAGGGTAACTGACAATAAACTGATAGGTGTAATGGTAGGTATATTTATTTCAGAACGACAAACGTATAATCAATCATCTGGAGGATACTGTGAAAGGACATACCGGAAACACACCACTATCCTATACCGAAGAAGATAAACGGACCCTGTATCAGGCGCTGTTATACGGATACCGCCGTGCCGGGGACCAGGCCGCAGCACTTGTATATTTCGGACGCCGCATGACCTGGAAGAGATTCCTCGAAGAAGTGGATGCGGCAGCAGCTGCCATGATTTCGCGCGGGGTGAAAAAAGGAGACACAATCACCATTTACACCCCGAACATTCCCCAGGGGGTAATTGCAGTCTACGCAGCGAACCGGATAGGGGCGGTTTCCAATATGGTCCACCCCTTATCCACCGCAGAAGAGGCGCTCTATGCAATTGACCTCGCAGAAAGCAGGCTGGTGTTTACTGTTGAACTGAACGAGGAGCTGGTTTCTGGGCGGAAAATAGATATCATCCGCTGCAAGACGGGAGGATACTTCCCGTCAAACCCGAAAGGACTGGTGTTAAAAGGAGGATATTCTTTTGCTCTCCGGAAATACCGGCCGGCCCATGACGTAAACAGCATCACCTCATGGACGGACTTCTTAAAAGAGGGAAAAGATAAACTCAGATCCGGATTTGTCCTTCCGGAAGATGACGGAAAAGCAAAGGACACCGCAGTAATTATGTATACGGGAGGCACTACCGGAACCTCCAAGGGTGTGATGCTTTCCAATTATGCAATAAATACCATATCCATCCAGATGTTAATCGACGTGGGGCAGGGAAGAACAGATGTGGGCGACGGATTTCTGGCAATCCTTCCAATATTTCACGCATTTGGTCTTGCAGTAACCGTCCATGCACCGCTGATTTCCGGGATGAAGATGGTCCTTGTTCCCAGGTTTGATCCGAAAGGATGCTTTAAGCAGATTAAAAAAGAACATATTCTGTTTATCTCGGGTGTCCCCGCCTTGTTCGAGCGGATGTATCCGTACTTCAAAAACTATAATCTCTCCAAAGTAAAACTCATGGTATCAGGCGGCGACAGAGTACCTGAAACCCTGACGAAAAAATATAATGACCTCCTGATTAGAGACGGCGCTGACTGCAGATTCCGCGCAGGATACGGCCTTACCGAAGCCTCAGGTACCTGTACACTGTCTCCAATTAACTCGGAGCATCTGCCAGGCGGCTGTATCGGAAAACCCTTTACCGGCTCCAGGATAATCATCGTAAAACCCGGCACAACCGAGGAAGTCGCAGACGGTGAGGAAGGAGAGCTCTGCTTCTTAGGCCCCACAATTATGAACGGGTACCTCAAAAACGAAGAAGCGACAAATGCGGTGTTAATCCGTCACCCAGATGGAAACGCCTGGCTGCACACCGGTGATGTCGCGGCGTTTGCCCCTGACGGAAACATTGTGTTCCGTTCCCGCGTCAAGCGCATGATTAAAGTGAACGGATATAACGTCTATCCCATGATGATAGAAGAGGTGTTTCAGCGGCATCCGGCGGTAAAGCAGGTCTGTGCTGTCTCAACCCCGTACAAAAACGACAGAAAAATCATGCTCTTTGTCGTCATCAATGAAGGATACAATCCGAATACAATGGAGAAAGAACTGATTTCATATGCAAAGGACAAACTGAACCGCTGGAGTCTGCCGGTTAAAGTTGCCGTCATCGATGAGATGCCGATGACCAAGTATGCAAAAGTGGACTACCGGCTTCTTGAAAAACAGGAGGCCGAACGCGCTGAACTGCAGAAAGCAGCAGAAGAGTCGGCGAAAAAAGATTAAGACAAAACGGTGCGGAAATTTTTGCACCATCTTTTTTTTAAGAGAATTACAACCGTGCAGATACCGTTTATCTGCAGCCGGAAACATGTAAGGAAGCGTACAGAAAAGACTAAGGGGATATCCCCCCTTTTCTGCCGCAAAAGAGCGGATTTATTTAACGAGGTTAATGTCTTCTGCTTTCAGGGTAACGCGTCCGCAAAGGCCGGCGACACCGACTGCTTTCTTTGCGACTGCTGCGACGTACTCTTCTGCTGCTGCAACGAGTGCATTTGTTGCCTCTTCACCAATGCGCTCTGCACCGGCTGCCTTTGCAATACGAACAATTGCTGCTTTTGGTAATTCAGTCATTGTTATCATTATTTCATATACCTGTCAATATAAAATACTTTTGGTTGATTCTTCAAAAAATGATACTTTGGAGGAGTCAGGACCCGGTTTTTCGCACGTTTTTAGTCCTGCGGATAGTATCCTGTCTTGCTTTCCGCCCGGCCGCCGTGGCGGGTTACTGCAGGAACAGGCAGTTCTGACCTGATGTCGACCGGCTCTTTTATCATATTTTCTTTTCTGATTCGAAGCAGTTCTGCCAAAACCTCATCGACACCTTCTCCTGTGACTGTTGACATGTTGAAGAATCCTTCATACTGTCTGATATCTGCTTTGTTCACTGCGGTAAGCATCGGAACAGATACCAGATTATCAATTTCTTCGCGGAGCTTCAGCTGTGATTCAATGGAATATCCGCAGTTTTCACTCGCATCGATAATAAAGAGCACTATATCTGCAACATAGACCAAAGCGTTCAGCGACTGCTTTTCAATGGCATTCCGCTCATCTTCCGCCCGGTCCAGAAGACCCGGGGTATCAATAAACTGGACTTTTCTCCTGCGTTCCATCATCCGGTGTCCCACAATAATTCCTTTTGTGGTAAAGGGGTATGATGCAATTTCAGGCTCCGCGGATGAGACCAGACGGATAAACGAGGATTTTCCGACATTCGGGTATCCGGCGATTACAATCGTAAACTCATCAGGATTTACGTGCGGCAGTTTGCGCAGTACATTTCGTGCATCATTTAAGTAATGCAGCGCATCATCCGCACGGTGAACAACTGAGGCTATCCGGGCCACCGCGCGTTTTCTTTCCGAGATGGTGTCCGCCTTTCGCATCTCCCGTGAAATCCCGAATCCGATGTCACGAACATTCTTCGCGGCCCATCCGACCATTCCGAGATTCTTCTTCAGGTTGTCCATTCCGAAGATGATATCGCATAAATCCCGGTAAAACGGCGGAAGCTCCTCAAACTCCGGGAAGCTCTGGATAATTGCTACAAGCTTGTCATGCGAGGACTGGGTAATTGACCGGACAAAATCCTCATCCGCATGACGCTTGTTTGTTTTTTCCCGCATCTTTTTCGCGGCGCGGCGAAACACCCTGTCAAGAAGTTCATCTGCCGTAGGTACTGTTGGTATCTCATCGAAGTACATCGTATCCGTTTCCTTTATTAGTTTTGCAGTCAGAAAGAATGAGTATATGGAACTCTCGCTGATACAAAAAGATATTCTTATAACTCTTATCTCACTCTATCATCAATATTCCCATCCGATAAAGGGAGAGGATATCGCAGAAATTATCCGCAGAAACCCCGGAACCGTCCGGAATCAGATGCAGACGCTCAAAGTGCTCGGTCTTGCGGATGGAGTCCCGGGGCCCAAAGGAGGGTATCATCCGACTGCACGCGCGTACAGTGAACTCAATATCACCGGCGACTACTCGGAAAGCGAGGTCCTGATTCAGAGAAACGGTGTCCCTTGCGAAAACGCCCGGGTGAGTGAAATCGCATTTACCACGCTGACTCACGCAGACCTGTGCCACGCGCTGATTAAGATTATCGGAAACATCCGCCTGTTTGAGGTTGGGGATACTATCACGGTAGGCCCCACTCCGGTCAACAAACTGCTGATTAAAGGGGAAGTGTTCGGGAAAGATGAGGCAGACAGCTCTCTTCTCATTTCAACCACCGAGATGACCAGTCTTCCGAAAAAGTCCGTCCGCGAGTACATGTCGATGCCTCTCATCTCCCTTGAGCCTGATATGACCATCGCGTATGCTGCAAAGACGCTGCTTCAGAAAAAAATCCACGGAGCCCCTGTCGTTGAAAACGGGGCGCTCATTGGAATTGTTACGATGACAGATATTGTGAACGCCTTTGATGCAGGAATGGAGCGCGAGGCTCTTATTTCTTCTGTGATGATGAAGAATGTGATTACCATATCGGGTGATAAAAAACTCTATGAGGTAATCCGCAGATTCAAGGAGGAGCAGATTGGAAGAATTATTGTTACAGAGGG
>JAUNXT010000074.1 GCA_030539655.1 Methanocorpusculum sp. | reverse complement strand
GGGCTTTGGGGCGGACGTTTGCGCCGCCGCCTCTTTGAAATGCTCCTTTAAGGCCATCATTGTGCCGTTGGCATCCGTCGAGTCCCTGACATACCGGGCAAGCTCTTCCTCCGCATTGTCCGTGAGCGGGATGAGATTTGCAAACTGCATCTCGGGCTGTGTTATCGTTCCCGTTTTATCAACACAGAGTATATCCACACGTGCGAGCGACTCAATGCTTTTCATCTCATGCAGGAGGACTTTTCGTTTTGCAAGTCTGATAGTTCCTACCGCGAGGACGATTGTCATAAGGAGGTAGAGACCTTCCGGAATCATTGCGGTGATTGCACCTGTTGTTGAGAACACGCTCTGTGCATATGTATCCCCGGTTCTGAAAAATGCATTGAGGAAAAGGAGGACACCCATCGGAACAATAATGATTCCAATCACTTTCAGAAGGGTGTTCACCGAGCGGGTCATCTCGGACTGCTCGGTCCGCTTCATCTTCTTTGCTTCGATGGAGAGTTTTGAGACATATGACTCTTTTCCGACCTTTTCAAGAACAGCACGGCAGGTTCCGGAGACGATGTAGCTTCCGGAGTAGAGGAAGTCTCCCGGATTCTTTTTGATATCCCGCTCTTCACCGGTCAGAAGGGATTCATTGACCGAAGCTCTGCCTGATACAACCCGTGCATCCGCAGGGAGGGTGTTTCCGGCGTTTAAGACAATGAGGTCGTCTTTTACCAGATCGGAGGAAGGGATTGTTATCTCCGCACCGTCGCGGATGACCGTTGTTTTCGGTGCGCTGATAAGTGTCATCTTTTCGAGGACATGTTTTGCCCGAAGTTCCTGGATGATTCCAATCAGGGTGTTTACAATGACGATAAGAAGGAAGGAGAGCTGGGTTACAAAGGACCAGTCGTTTCCGTCGAATGCGGTACAGACGAACAGACCGAGGACGACGAAGATGAGGTTAAAGTAGGTAAATATGTTGGTGAGAAAGATCTGAAGGACACTCTTGCTTACTTTGATATCAGTTGTATTCGTAAGACCGTTTGTAACTCTTTCGTGAACATCGGCGCCGGATAGGCCGCGGTCTGGATCCGTTTTCGGGATTTCTGTGGTTATTGCAGTCATTGTATTGAGCTGAGTATTATTTGGCGTCTGAGGTGATAGGTTTGTCGGACGGCAGATGACGGTGCAGGCGCTCCTGGAAAACCGCAAATCGCACGGAGGGTTCGTGCTCAACGCCTTGATTGATTACACTCCTGCGGATATCTGCGCAACTCGCGCAAATTGCACGGCGGATCCGCACTCTGACTTCGAGCCGGGACTCCTGCTAATCGCAGCCCTGCACCATCAGTTACAACAACCCGCAAAGAACACCAAAATCGAAATAAAACAAAAAACAAAATAAGAAAAATAATAGTTTTGGAGTGCTGTCTGCACTCCGGATACCAACCGTAGAATTACTCGAGGTAGTCCTTCGGTGTCGGAATCTCTTCCTTGAGTCCCTTTCTCTTACGGATTCCCTTGACAATCTCAGCGAGCATTCCCTGCGGAACCTGTGCAAATCCTGCAAATGCGGTGGACCACATTG
>JAUNXT010000016.1:19158-25865 GCA_030539655.1 Methanocorpusculum sp. | reverse complement strand
CCGCGCCGGTTATGGGTATCTTAGCCGGTTTAGGTGCGGCAGCGGTTCTCTTCGGGCTTAGAAGAAAGTAACGAATTCTGAATAAACTTTTTTTCTTTTCCGCTGGTTTTACTCCCTGTTCCCCTAAAAGACCGGCAGTTTTGTTTTTTCTGCAAAGACGGAAAACGCGAGGTACAGTTCAATCACAGTTACAGCCGCGTTTATCAGAAACATCGCCAAAGCAACATCGTCAAGGCCGGCCGAAATGTCAAATTTATATCGAATTACACATAACATAAAACCAGCGTCTTAGATAAAACTGCATCACCATGCAGAAATATCCTGCAGACTGTCGGTAACAACTTTAAGAGGAGTATCGTCGTGAGGGATATTATAAAACCAAAGTGTGACGAGCCGGGAATACTGACGATGAACATCTACGACTTTCTGGAACACCCTGAGAGCCCTGATTGGTGAAGAAAGGAGTTCCCGATTCGTCTTTTTTCATACAGATATTTAAATAATAGGACGTACTATACTATAGTGTATGAAGAAGATTACCCCGATTGTCATCGCAGCGATTCTCATCGTAATCAGCTGCATCTTCATTGCAGGATGTGTCACCACTCCTGCAGCAACTATTGACAAAGAAAACCCGGCCTATTCTGTTACGGTAAAGACCTCCACCGCAGGATTTGACACTTTCCCTGTCGGAGGCATCTTTGAACTGCAGTTCCCGGACAACAGCGCAAGCACCGGATACGTCTGGGAGGTTGTTGAAGGAAAAGAGATTCTCTACAAAGACTTCACCGCACAGTCCACTGTTTCGCAGTTAGGCGAAACGCTGAAGCGTATATCCCTTACTGGTGCTCTGGATTCCCAGGCAGTCTCCCTCGATGGAGAAGAAGAGACAGCACTGTCCACCGCCGTCGGAGACGAAGCAGAACAGGTCGCCGGAGCATCATATCCGCACTACTTCTGGTTCCAGCCCGGAAAGGCAGGCGACTACAAGATTACCTTAAAGTACGCCCGTCCGTGGGAGGGAGGAGAAACCTGTGCCGTTTACTCACAGACAATCCATGTTGTTGACTCGGATGACCCGATTGCAGACGGAGCACAGACCTCCTACATCTTCGACTCGTTCGATATCAACCCGCCGGCAGGTTCAACAGTTAAAATCATTAAAGAAGCAAACCCGACAACCGGCTACTTCTGGACAGTATCCGGTGAGGGACTGACTATCGAAGAGGATTACAAAGTAGACAACCCGGACCTCATGGGATCTCCCGGACAGTATGAGTGGTACGCAGCCGCAGCAAATCCCGGGGACTACCTCCTCAAAGCAGAACTCAAGCATGCAGGCTCTGATGAAGTCCTGTCAGTGTTCGAGATTCCGCTGAAGTTTGTGTGAACAATCCGGACTCTTCCGGACTTCTTTTTTATTGTTTGTAACGGTTCAATTTTCCTTGTGTGTTCTGCGGATGTATGGTAAAGACACACCGTAAGTTACAATAACCCGCAAAACACATGAGATTGCCAGACTTCAATTTTTTTCATAGTCATACAGATGTTTATATTTTTATAAGTAGCATACTATAGTGTATGAAGAAGATTACCCCAATTGTCATTGCAGCTGTTCTTGTTGTAATCAGCTGTATCTTCATCGCAGGATGTGTCTCCACTCCTGCCGAACCGGCGACACCGGGAGGACAGCAGCCCGCGGTGTCCGTTGACAAAGAAAACCCGGTCTACTCCGTCACGGTAAAGACCGACGGATGCGACACCTTCAGCGCAGGCAGCATCTTTGAACTGCAGCTTCCGGAAAACCAGAGCACCGGATGTTCCTGGCAGATTGTTGAAGGAGAAGAGATTCTCTACAACGACTTCTATGTCCCGCCGCAATCCTCATCCGGACTGTTATCGGTTAAACTCCGCGACGCCGCCTCTGCATCTGCACAGGTCTCTCTCGAAGGAGGTCTTTCCTCCAATCAGGCATCAGATGTTAAATCGGATGCTGCCGGACTCTCACAGATTGACCCTGCACTGATTTCCGCCGGGGATGAACCGGTCGTCGGAGCAGAAGGTGTTCACTACTTCTGGTTCCAGCCCGGAAAGGCAGGCGACTACACAATCTCCTTAAAGTACTGCCAGCCGTGGGAAAATGGAGAGACCTATGCCGTCTACAAACAAAAGATTCACGTCGTCGACTCTGAGGAACCGATAGCAGACGGACCAAAGACCTCCTATGTCTTCGACTCATTCAGACTCAACCCGGAAGTCGGTGAGACGGTCAAAATCATCAAAGCAGCAAACCCGACCACAGGATATGTATGGAACGTATCAGGGGATGGACTCATCATTGAAAACGACTATGAAGTAGACAACCCGGACCCGGGCTTTACAGGCTCCCCTGGAAAGTACATGTGGTATGTCACTGCAGCAAAACCGGGAGACTACATCCTCAAAGCCGAGTACAAGCATGCAGGTTCTGACGAAATTCTCTCCACATTCGAGATTCCGATAAAGTTCGTCGAAGCATCAGAGCCGGTTGCTTCCCCGACTGCAGCACCTGCAGCAGAGGATGATGCTGCATACACAGTATACGCCCACCTTGCAGGAGACACCACCTACAGCGCAGGTGAAATCTTCTGTATCTCCCTTCCGGCAAACCCGACCACAGGATACGACTGGCAGGTCATTGACGGGAAAGAGATACTCCGCGGAGGAGAGGCAATCTATGTTCCGGATGCAGCGCCTGAGGGAATGGTTGGAACGGGCGGTGTTGACCAGTTCTGGTTCACCCCTGAAAAGCCGGGAGACTACAAGATTACCTTAAAGTACATGCGCTCCTGGGAAGGAGAGGACAAAGCAGCTGCAACATTCTCCCAGACCATCCATGTTGTTGAAAACAAAGACCCGTATCAGGTAAACGGTCCGAAGACCACATACAAGTACGACTCTTTCAACATCAACCCCGAAGCAGGCGAGCAGGTTAAGATTGTTGTCGATAAGCAGCTGAAAAAAGACGGTTGCTCATGGAAGGCAGTGGAGACCGACGGTCTTACCATTGTAAACGGCGGCGATGACCCTGCAGTATGGCTTGTAACCGCAAATAAGGCAGGAGACTACCTCTTCAAGGCAGAGTACAAGAAGGACGGGGACAAGACCGCCGTCTCCTATGTTGAGATTCCGCTGAAATTTGCGTGACTTAATCCGGAGATTTCCGGATTTCTTTTTTGTTATTGTTTTAATCATTCATTGTGGATTCCGGTTGCCGGACAGGTCATAATCCCCCGGACGATACAAAAACAACAAAAAAGAGATTGAAAAAATCAGAAAAAGTCCGAGAGATCCATCTGTGTCTTCTCCTCCTCCCCAAACGTAGACACAATGTTCTTTTCAATAACCTCAATCCTCTGTGAGGCATAAAGTGACAGATTATAATGCTCTCTCATGTATTTTGCAATCCCGAGATACTTCGTGACATTTCCCTTGTGCATGGTAGGCTTAAGCGGGCTTCCGCACTTCGGGCACTTTCCTGAGATGGTGCATCTCCGGTATCCCGTCTTGCACTTCGGACAGTTAAACTTCTGCTTCGAGAAGGAACGGAGATTTCCAATCATATCGGGCATCAGATGGCTGTTTAGGATTCTCTCCGCCAGGTCGTCCGTATCAACAGCACGGATTTTATCTGCAAGCTCCAGTTCGGCGATAATTTTCTCCTCGGTGTTTTTCAGCGTCTTATCCGTGTATCTGCTGTCAAGAGGCCCTTTCGAGATGTCGTCTGTATCGTGCGTGAATAAAAATCCCTCGAACTGCTCGGGTTTGCCCAGCCGCTCATTGATGTAATCCACAGCAGATGCCAGATTCTTCGGCTCCTCATACGTAAGGCACCCCTCATACACCTTTAACGGATAGCGTGCCATGACATCAACATTGAGCGCCTCCTTGTCGACCTCCTTCGGATTCAGGATAGTGGTAAGGACAAGCGGAGCATCCATCGTCCCCCCGCGTGTGCTTGGAAGAAATGACCGGGAGAAGTTTAACAGACCGTCTAACATCAGCATCACGCAGTCCTCATCACCATCACAGTTTCTGCGCTTTGCTGCATGATAGAAGGGATGCGCATAGCCTGCTTTGGCGCGGGTAAATCCGATGAGACGTGCTAAAACCCCTGCCGATGTGTGGGGAGCGAGACCCATGATGAGCTGCCCTACAAGGTCTGCCGGTGTTTCCGCCTTGTAAAACGGCTCCAGTCCGTAAAGATGCTCGAGCAGTTCATCGAGATAGTGCGAGACGCGAAGGAGGTACTCACCGCAGTCCTGCGACACGAGAATATCCTGCGGATGAAGTTCTACAATCTGCGAGTCATCGGTAAGCTCCGCCCCGTATGTGTCGGTGTCGTAACCGATTGAGCGGAGCTTTTCCACGGAGACTCCGATCTCCTTTGGTTTGAAGTGCGTTAATGGGAGATCGATCATATCATACCGGATGGTGCCGTCGCGGAACACATACACCTCATGCTTTGCCCGAAGGATTCCTTTTTCCAGCGGCTCAACGCAGCGTTCCCTTGAAATCATTCCCTGAACACCTTTGACCTCGGGCATGTTTCTGGCATTTGTCATCCCGGTCTTCTCCAGTGCAAGGTCATACTCAGCCTTCATGCTGAAGATACTCTCCTTCTGACAGACAAGGTCTGCACCGCACGCGGGGCACACGGTATCTCCGGGCATTCCTATGGTATGACATCTCGGGCAGCGGAAGACAGGGTCTGTATGCGTTCCGCAGTCGGGACAGCTGTTCTTGAAGGTTACCTGTCCGCACTTCGGACAGCGGCGCTCACCGGTATCTACGTGGACCATGCCGGCACTTTGTGCAGCGATTGTCCCCCCTTCCGGTTCGGATGCCGAGACTGCTTTTGATGCGGCCTCAACCGAGCGGCGCTGACCTCCGGATTTTCCGACCGGAAACAGCACATGAACAGGCGGCTTCATTTTACGCGGAGCGGACTTCCCCGGTCTTCCCATGCGCCCTCCGACCCGTGTCCCTGCTTTGGAGCGCATCTTTATCCCGGACAGCTCCTGCGCCATCACAAGACCATTGGTAAAAGGAGACAAACGTTCCCATGTCGGGAGTTTTTTGAGCTCGTAGGAAAGCCCGAGCCCCGCGATTAGGGCAAGCGGCGTTCTGACGACATAGCATCCGTTTTCAACGGTGTGCGGCACGAGAAGCTCCTCAAGGACCGCTTTTGCCTCTTTGTTTTCCGGGATGCGGAGGACTCCTCCGTCTGTTTTTCCGGTCTGCTCCACGATTGAAGAGAGCGTTTTTATCTGCTCCTCGGTGCAGTCATCCCAGTACCAGGTATAGTCCGGATGGAGGTACGCGCCTTCCGCGACGAACTTAATTGCCTCCGCCTCGTTTTCGGGATGACGTGTTCCTCCTTCCTGCAGCCACCACTCCTCGCAGTACGAGGGAGGCATCAGGACATGGTTGTTTTCCATGAACTCGCCGAATGAGATGAGGATTTCGCCGATATCTAAGATATACTCAATCTCATTCTCCTTTACGAGCTCCTTTGCCTCTTCAAGGGTATCAACGCGCCGTATCTCCCCGGATGTCAGACGGACGGTTGGCCCTTCTATGGTTGTAACAGGCACCACACCGCACGCTTTTCCCGGGCGCTCCACCTTCATCTGGGTGCCTACCGAGAGATAGTCTCCTAAGATGTGAAGCGTTGAGGGGTTAAAGCCGCAGGTGGCAAATCCTGTGTTTCTTCCGCGGCCGAGCCTGAGTCTGAATCCCCCTTTTCGCATCGGATAGGAGAAGGCAGGGCGCCCTGCAATCATATCACGGATGTATTTATCCTTCGGATGAACACCAGGCGCCGTCGGCTCATCGGTTGCCGTTGCCGCACCGTTTATAATCACCTTTAAGAAGTCCCAGCCGTCGAGGACAACCTTGTCCTTGTTCATCTTGTCGACGTTTTTCTGAATCTTGGGCGCCTTCAGACACATTCCTTCCGCAATAACAAGACACATACCTCCGCGGACGGTATTTGTCGGCACACGCTCGAGGTTTCTGTGACCTGAGACCTCCTCCTGCTCGGTTGGTTCTCCATCGATGCAGACCGGGCAGTTTTTGACAATCAGCTCAATCTCCGCATCCTTTGGCATGTACTGAAGACTTGCAATGCCGTTGTACTGCTTAATCTCCTCGACATAGCGCTCCACCTCCTCCTGACGCGGCATGTACCGCTCCATGCCTAAAAGACGCCGCAGGTAGTCGCCTGCCAAAACCGACATCGCCTGTGCGGTACCGCCCGCGGAACGGATAGGACCTGCATAGGAGATTGCAAGATACTCCGAGCCGTCATCATTTTTATGAGCGGTGATGGATTCGACTCCTTCTGTGGGTGCTGCAACAACCCCTTCCGTGATGATTGCAATCGAGGTGCGGATTGCGTGGTCGATAATCTCATCGCGGGTCTTTTCCCCGAACTTTCCCGCAACAAAGGCATCACAGATTTTAAGCGATATGAGTTCACGGTTTAAGGACGGGTCGTGCTCAAGACGCCGGATCTCCTCAGCCACTCCCTTGTATCCAAGGAGAGCCTCCACACGTCCTGCAAGGTCGCTTGCAATCGGCACCTCTACTTCATCACGCGGGTCGTATCCTTTAGCTTTCGCTTCCTTTGCGACAGCCATGACGCGCGAAAGCTCTTCTAAGAG
>JAUNXT010000016.1:10423-19058 GCA_030539655.1 Methanocorpusculum sp. | reverse complement strand
CTTTAGCTTTCGCTTCCTTTGCGACAGCCATGACGCGCGAAAGCTCTTCTAAGAGACCATCCAGATACGCACGGTATTTAGGGGATGCTGCAGCCTGTTCTTCCATGATGTGTCAGCCTCCGGTAAAGGATTCCCGGAGTTATGATAATATGTTTCGCGGGAAGGATTATAGTATTTGTGAATGGGGGTGCAGGGGGAATCGGACGGTATATCTGTCTGCTCGTCTGAAATGAAACGGTTCTTTCGCGGATGCAGGTTTTTGCCCGTGCTGATAAAAAAATGTTATTGTGAGCCTTTCATCCGCTCATACTCTTCAGGGGATTCCGCCTGTCCGTGCCGGGTGAAGAAGTAGAAAAATGGCGTATCAGCAAGTGCAAAGAGCACCTTTACCGCATACTGGCATGCAATCATTACAAGGATTGTCTGGAGCGGGATTCCCCATACCAGAAGACCTGCAATGGTGATAAATATCGTGGTGTCGATAAGCTGGCTTACGATTGTGGTGCTGTTTCTTGCCCATTTCGGCTTGAACCGCTCACGTATCTTATGGAACGCGAACACATCAAAGGACTGTGAGGCAAGATAGGCCAGAAGCGAGGCGAGGACAATACCCCACTGGGTGCCGAGCGTTCCTGCAAACGCTTCCTGGTTGGTATAGGGAGCAGGCGGGAGAGCGATTGCGATGTAGATGAGGATAAGGGTTACTACCTGAACTACAAGACCTACGCGGACCAGAAACTGCGCCTCTTTTTTCCCCCAGAGTTCACTTATGATGTCGATGCAGAGGAAAGTTATCGGGTATGCTATGACCGCCGCAGGGATTTCAATGAATCCTATCTGGATAACTTTGGCGGCAAGGATGTTTGAGGTGATGAGAGCCGCGATGAAAAAGACGGAGACTATCATCAGATTTCGCTGGGTTTTATACATCTGACTTATTGTATTGATGTTTAGGGATTATAAAGAGATGGGGTTGGTAAAAGGAAGAGAGGGGAAGAGGATGATGAAACGGATAAAGACGAACAAGACAGACGAAAACAGACCTTGACCAAAGCAACTGAAAAAATGAAATGAATAAAAAAACATGCCCTCAGCCGGAATTGAACCGGCGACATACAGATCTTCAGTCTGTCGCTCTCCCTACTGAGCTATAAGGGCAAAAGTGCGTAATAATGTTGTACCTTGTTCTATTTAAAGAAATCGTTCTCACCCCGGAACCGGGCACCTTATCCCCAACATCTTATCTTCCAATACAGCACATACATAAGGTATAAGATAGCATGCCGTTTCACATCCGCAAACAAACACCAAAGCCCACCATACAGGACAGACTCCGCGAACACACCGGGCAGATTGTTCATTTAACCCATAACGACCTTGATGCGGCAGGATCGGACGCTGTCGTGCGGATGAAATACGGCGATGATATTCTGACATTTTTCTCATCCGTCGGCAAATTTGACTGGTTTTTAGGTCAGATCGGCTCCTACAACGGAAAAGACCGGACATTGATAATAAGCGACCTTGGATTCCAGAACGGCATTGTGGACAAAATCCGCAAAGTGCGCGCTGCAGGATGGAAGATTCAGTGGTATGACCACCACAGATGGACCGCAGAGGAAGAAGACCTCATCAGAGGCTATACCGACCAGCTTACAGTCGATACAACCCGCTGCGCGACCGGTGTTCTTGCGGCAGCGCTGAAACCTGACACCGCATACGCCAAAGAAGTGGCGCGTGTTGTCTGTGATTACGATTTATGGAAACATGAAGACCCGCGCTCGGGAGTCCTTGGAATTGTCACGACCAAATATGAGAACATGATGCTCGTCCGTGACAAACTGCAGAAAGGCATCATAATGGATGCGGATATAGAAAAAATTTTTGCGGAAATCGAGGCGGAGAAAAATGCCTGCATCAGAAAATCAATCAGACGTGCGAAAGTCTCTGACGGAAAGTACAGGACAGCTGTGATGCCAGCGTACGGATACCCAAGCGAAACTGCTGCAGAAGCACGCAAACAGCTTGGTACAGACATCGAACTTCTGGTATTTGAGAGCGGCAAGTTCTCGCTCCGGTCAAAACCTGACATCAGCCATCTCATCGCAAAGGAGTTTAACGGCGGAGGGCATCCCAACGCATCGGGCGGAAGCTTCGTGTACGGATTGAAGGAAAAGATGCTCTTTAAGGTATTCCATAAGGTATCAAAAGCGGATGAGTTTTTGAAGGTCACGGAAAAATACTAAGCACACTTTCATCCTGCATCATCAAAAAACCTGCGCATCACCAGGATGTGTTCTCCTCTTTTTTTCCGTCAGAAATCGGAATAAAAGATTCCCGCGCTTTTTTTCGGTTGGTTTCATAGAGCCGAAACTGTTTCGGAAAAAAATTACTGAAACAAAATAATTTCGGCACTTGTATTTAACAACCAAAGATAAAAGAAAAAAGCCATGCAAAGTGTAAAGGATGCAATTCCCTTATCTGAACTTGAAAGAGATGCATCCGCCTCTATCATCGGATTCTCCGAAGCAGGACAGGAGCTTTCAAACCGGCTGCTTGAACTCGGATTTATCCACGGCTCAGTCATAACAGCAAACGGAAAGGCGCCGTTTGGAAACCCGCTCATCTTTACCATTCACGGCGGAAGGCTGGCCTTGAGGAAAGAGGACGCACGAAATATTCTGGTACGAAAAATATGAATAAAATAATACTCGCGCTCGCAGGAAATCCGAACTGCGGCAAGACAACACTTTTCAACGGACTGACAGGTCTTCGCCACCATACCGGAAACTGGCCGGGAAAAACCGTCTCAGTCGACCGTGAGGAGGGAAAGTTCACCTATCGTGACTACACTTTCGACTTAATCGACCTCCCGGGTATCTACAGCTTATCCTCAAGAACCCTTGAAGAGGAACTTGCAGCCGACTATCTTCTGCATGAAAAGCCGGAAGTGGTCGTAAACGTCGTTGATGCCTCACACCTTGAAAAGAACCTCTTTTTAACCCTGCAGCTGATTGAAATCGGTGTCCCGGTCATCGTCGCCCTCAACATGAATAAGTTCGCAAAAAAGGACGGCATCTTCGTTGACGAGGCAAAATTAAGTGAAGTGCTCGGTGTCCCGGTTGTAAAAATAGAAGCGGTCACAAAAGAAGGACGCGACGCACTTCTCGATGAGGTTATCCTTACCCATGAACACGTAAACCAGCAGGTAGCAGAGGTCATCCACACCCATGTCCATGAGGACGGGCATGAAAATATCGACGGAAACCAGAGTCCCCAGGTACATATCCAGACACATGCCCATGCGGAGACCATCCACTATTATACCGAGGACCTCGAGTTCCATATCGCGGATTTATGTGCGGAAGGGATGAGCCGCTGGGAAGCACTGCAGACATTAATCCATCAGACGCTCAACGAAGACACGCACACGTTTGCAACACGAAGGCATCTTGAAAGCGAGAACGGAGGGATGACTCTTACAGAGATTATCTCCACGCAGAAATATGCCTACATCGAAAAAGTCCTGAAGTATGCGGTATCAGCCAAAGGCCCTGCACGGGAACGTGTAACACAGGCGATTGACAAAATCGTCATGAACCGGGTGCTTGCCATTCCGATTTTCCTCGGCGTCATGTTTGTGATGTTCCAGGTGGTGTTTCTCATTGGAACACCTCTGCAGGAGCTTCTTGCATCATTCTTTACCTGGATTGGAGGACTTGCGGCAATTCCTCTTGCCGGAGCTCCCTCGTGGGTCAGTTCACTGGTGGTAGACGGGGTCATAGGGGGCGTCGGAACAGTCGTTTCCTTTATCCCGAACATCATCCTGATGTTTTTAATGCTCGCCATCCTGGAAAACTCCGGTTACCTCTCCCGTGTTGCGGTCATAATGGATGCGATTATGAAAAAGATCGGTCTGCACGGCAAATCCTTTATTCCGATGATTTTAGGATTCGGCTGCGGGGTACCGGCGGTTATGGCAGCGAGGACGCTTGAAAACGACCGCTCGAAGAAGCTTACGATGCTCCTCACACCATTTATGTCCTGCAGTGCACGCCTTCCGGTCTACACGCTTTTTATCAGTGTCTTCTTTACCGCAAACCAGGGCCTGATTCTATTTGTGGTCTACATCATAGGTGTGCTTGTAGCACTACTCGTGGGATTCCTTTTAAGAAAGACTGTGTTCCGCGGCGAGGAGTCTGCATTCATCATCGAAATGCCTGCCTACCACATGCCAAGAGTCCGCGACACTCTGCTTTCGATGTGGGACAATGCAAAGGAGTTCCTAAGCCGTGCAGGAATTATCATTTTCCCTGCGGTGCTTGTCGTCTGGCTCTTAGGCTCGCTCCCGTTCGGGGTATCATACGCTTCGATGGACTCGGTTCTCGGAAGTATCGGAACAGCCATAGCCCCGGTCTTTGCCCCGCTCGGCTTCGGCATCCCGGAGGTTGCGGTTTCAATCGTCATGGGGCTTGTCGCAAAGGAGGTGGTCATCGGATCCCTCGGGTCAATCTTCGGCGTGGGAGACGCGGGTCTTCAGGCGGTTCTTCCGACAATCTTTACACCATTATCTGCGTTCTCATTTATCATCTTCATCCTGCTCTACATCCCCTGTATCGCAGCACTTCTTACCATGAAAAAGGAAGCTCATTCATGGCTCTTCATGTTCGCTGCGGCGTTCATGTACTTTGCCATCGCATGGATTGCGGCATTTCTCGTATTTCAGGTGGGGACTCTCCTTGGCTTCTGATGTTGTAAGTTTTATTGTATTTGTCGTTGTGGCAGTGTGCATCTGTGCCCTGTTTCTTTTTGTTCTGGTGCGGACGGCACGGGGAAAGGGTTGCTCCTGCGGAAAAAAGGCAGGCTCCTCATCCTGTTCATGCTGCCGCGCGGACTGTGCAAATCGGAAAAATAAACACTGAAACGGTTTCGGCATTCCGAAATTATTTATAGAAATCCGGACAATCAGATAATACCAAACAGGAAAGATCCGGCATGGCAAAATCAGCAGAAACAGAAACAGCACTGCATCTGAGCGTAAAAGAGGAGGATTATCTCGAATCAATCCTGAACACCTCGCTTGAAAAAGGATATGCCCGCTCGCGCGACGTGGCAGACGACCTTCAGGTTGTCCCCTCATCAGTCTCCGAGATGTTTGCAAAGCTCGGGAAAAAAGGACTTGTCACCTACCGGAAATATGAAGGGGTAACTCTCACCCCTGCAGGAAAGATTGCTGCGGAACAGGTGAAGTTCCGTCACACTATTTTAGTCGAGTTCCTCGAAATCCTCGGAGTTCCCAAAAAAATCGCAGATGCGGATGCCTGTTTCATGGAACACGAGCTAAACACCGTAACCATTCAGAAGATAAAAGAGTTCGTCAAGGCTTCGAGAGAATAAGCTTCAGCATGGCGGATGCGATTTCTTTCATCTCGCGGACCTCCGTCTCACAGCGCACTGCAATCTGCGGATACTCTTTTTCATCAGCCATCTGCCAGACGATTTTTCCCGTAGGCTTTTCTTTCCGTTCAGGAAGGAAAAAGTCCGCCATTCTGTTATGCGGGACAGGATAGAGGCGGGTTCCGGGGAGCATGCCGATTGCCGCAGTGCTTAAATCAACCACCCGGAACTTACAGACCGTATCATAGATTTCCTCAGGGGCTGCCAGTTCGTACTGCAGACACTTCGCATAGATAAACGGCATGTCAAAGTTTGCAATCCCTGCGCCGGATACCACCGGGTCTGCCGCAAACCGCTTCTTACCGTACGCACGTCTGCGCATCCCCTCAAAAATCCGGTAGACTGAAGCGACCGTCTCCGCTTCATCCCCCTCGTCCCAGACCCAGTGGTGCTCAAAATCAGGAACACTTAAAATCTCACCTGTTACCGGACGAAACAGATGAAAAACGCCTCCTAAAAGCGTGTGCCCCGCACGGTGCGGGTTTGCGGCAAGGGTAAATGAAGGTGAATGGCGGTCAGCCTCCGGCACATAGGCCTCAAGGTCGAAGATAAGACATTCCGATGACGGTGTGTGCTGAATCATGTATCCTTCCCTTATTTTACCCTGGTAAGCTGTATCGGGAAATTCACGTTAAACTTCGGATTGTTTACGATTCCGAGCTTAAACGGATTTACCCGGATGAACATGATTTTGCCCGAACTGCTCAGTGACAGCTCAACGGTTTTTCCAAGATATGTCCCGGTATATTTTCCCTGACCAAGCGGCGTGATAAAAATAGTGTCCGCATGAAAACGATGCTCTTTACCCATAAAATGCACAACGCAGCAGCCTTTTGCAGAACCATCCGCGGCAATAGAAACCGTCCCTTCTCCTGAGCCGACGAAGGGGATTGCCTTCTGCCCTTTCCAGAGTCCTGCGATTTTATCCATTTCTTTATGATAATGCTTCGACAGTATAAAGGGTTTCGGGAACGGGGATGTCCTACAGCCCCTTTATCTCATCGAGGGAGGCATCCGGATGCTTTCGCAGATACTCCGCGTGTTTTTCATCATGGAGGAGAAGACACTCGGAACAGGCCCAGACTCTCCCCGTCTCCGAACTGGTACTTTGAACCCATTCTCCGAGTGTTTCATCCATACACGGATAGAACGGACAGTAGCAGAAGTCACATGCCTGCCCCTCAAAATGACATGGATAGTAAGGGCATGCGTCGCGTCTCCATTCAAACCATCCGGTATTGTTGTGCCTTGAATAGATAAAAAAGGAAGGATACGGGCGTTCAACTGCCCCTTCGTGCCGAAGCAGGGCTTCTGTAACACCTTTGAGGACCGCAGCATAGATGCGTTTTCCGGGCTCCGTGAATGTTCCGGCATATGTGTGAACGAGAGGTCCTTCGGATGCGGCAGCCACTGCATCCGAGGTTGTCCCGGTAAAGTTTCTTCCAAGATTTTTCAGGGCGTGCGCTTTTGCTTCCGTCGCGGTGATAATGGTTTCAAGGAGCGCCGCATCCGAAAATCCTTCGCCGCTTATGACAATGATGTTTATGGTATGGGGTTTTTCCGGGTCGGGATTCGGGTTTGATACGCCGGCTGTTACAAACACCGTGATGTAGTCATACTGCAGAACGCAGAGATGCTGCATCGAAACCGCGGTTAAAAGTCCGAAGGCATCTTTGCCGTATCCTTTTTTGGAGAGGATGTTTTCTACATACTCCGGAGGGTTTTCATGAGAGAAGTCCATTGGGACAGTGTGATTCAGGATTGTTGATACATCAGAGATGCCGCCGTTTATTCCTGTGCATGCCGCACGAAACCTTCCCCGTATATACAGGGTGTCTGAGGTGTGGTAATATCGCATAGTCTAATAGAATATTTGTTTTCGGGGGTAAATAATGTATGGAAAATCCCATGATGCCCCAGATTCGGACGCCTGCACCATAATCCTCTTAAACCCGCGGGAACAGAGATATAAGCAATCTATGAACGGCACGAATGAAACAGTCACGCTGTCTGCGGTGCGGACCTGGAACGCGGATGAGATAATTGATCTCTACCGCGCGGGAGGCTGGTGGGAGATGGGATATGACAAAGCCGTTATCCCGCGCCTTTTAGACGGCAGTTTTCTCGTCATCATCGCAATCGATGAGGAGAATAATGCGGTCGGGATGGGGCGCCTTATAAGTGACAGCGCATCCGATGCCTATATTCAGGATGTGGTGGTCTTTCCGGAGTACAGGGGGCGTGGAATCGGCAGCCGTATCGTATCAGCGCTGAAAAAACTGGCACTCGCATACGGCCACTCATGGCTGGGCCTTATTTCCGCGCCCGGAAAAGAAGAGTTCTACCGCCGTGCAGGGTTTTCCGGGATGGAACACTACACTCCAATGCTGAAAGAAAAGTAACCAGGGATGCACGATGCTTAAAGAATCAGATTTTCAGCCGTTCACTTTCGAAAATATCCATATCCCTGAGGGATACCTGCAGACCTATCCAAAGGACCATTCGGAATACTCGCTTGTCACCATTCTTTCATGGGAACATTACTCTCCGTGCAGGTTTGCCGTATACAAAGACCATCTGATTATTGAGTGCTTCTATGAAGGGGGGCGGTCGGTCTATGCACCGGTCGGAAAACCTGATAAAGCGGTGTTCTATGATACGGCAGCTTTTGCACGGTCATCAGGGGCCATGTTTAACATCTATGATGAAGCGGATCTTCAGATGTTTCAGGAGCTTTTCCCGGAAACCGCCGTGGAGGAGGTTCGCGGGTATTTTGAGTACTGCTGGAAGAGTAAAACCCTCGCTGAACTTGCAGGGAAACGGTTTGTTGAAATCCGTGGACAGATAAATCAGTTCAAGCGGCAGTTTTCATACACGACAGAACCAGTTTCTGCAGAGAATCTGGAGGAGGTGCGGGCTCTGATTCATTTGTGGTATGCAAAAAAGACACCGGCGAAAGGCTCTGCAGTCTCTGACGAACTGTTAGCTTCTGACATCTCACTTGACCATTACTCCGTACTGCATCTGGAAGGAATTCTCCTGAGAGTTGACGGAGTACCTGCTGCAGTCTCCATCTGGGAAAAGAGAGACTCTGATGTCTGCCTGGTTCACTATGAGAAAGGCCTGACAGAGTACCCCGGAATTTACAAAGTTATCAATCAGGAGACGGCAAAACTGC
>JAUNXT010000016.1:0-10323 GCA_030539655.1 Methanocorpusculum sp. | reverse complement strand
CTGACAGAGTACCCCGGAATTTACAAAGTTATCAATCAGGAGACGGCAAAACTGCTGTGCGGACGGTATCGGTTTATCAACCGCGAGGGGGATATGGATGAGGCGGGGCTTCGCGAGGCGAAGATGCGGTATCATCCGGAGTTTTTCATAAAGGCGTACAACGTAAGCTTTGAGTGAGATTAAATTTTATTTTTATTATCGATTGTCATTATATTTTACAAGAAACATCAAATAAAACACGATTTTAATACATAATCGATCCAAACGCCCGTTTCGATATTTGCACAAGGAAAGATACCTATCTATAATACCTTGAAAAACCCATATATAAAGCGGATGAAACTGCTGTACGAACTCTCCGGAGAAAATCCTGATTTATCAGCAGCGGAACTCGCCTGCGTCGCACAAATAGAGAGCCGCGGCACAGGAATAGCCGTTGCTGAAACCAGCCGTCCGGAAGAGACCCTGCGGCTTGCAGAAACCCATACGGTATCAGAACTGCTTGGAGTCTGCCCGGGAACCGCAGAGGATTTGCGCACACTCATGCAAAGCCTCTCAATCGAAGCGGAACATCCCTACTGCTGCAGGGCGCGAAAAATTCATCCAGCTGTCGTCCCCGAATCACTGACAGAAATTGAACGCATGATGGGCTCCCTCATCAAAGGAACCGTTTCCCTGAAGAATCCGGGAGTCATCTACCGCGCAGTGTTTACCGACGGCTTATGCTATCTCGGGCGCGTCATCTATGAGATTGACCGCGGAAGCAGCGCTTCCAGAAACCCGAACAAACGGCCGTACTTCCATCCGGGAGTCATGATGCCGTTATTTGCACGTGCGATTGTGAATCTGACACGTGTAAAACCGGGAGAAACACTCCTTGACCCGTTCTGCGGCACAGGCGGGATTCTCCTCGAAACAAACCTCCTCGGCATACGAAGCATCGGAAGCGACTTTGACTGTGAGATGCTTTCAGGCTCCAGACAAAATATCCCTGACGCGGCTCTTGTCCGTGCAGATGCAGTCCGTATGCCCTATAAAGATGCATCATTCGACGCCGTTGCCTGCGACTTCCCCTACGGGCAGTCCACCGCAGTCGGCGCAGAAACATTTGACGCCCTCTACCGGGGGGCGCTTGCAGAAATCAGGCGGGTTCTGAAGACAGGAAAACGTGCGGTTGTTGTAACCCACAAAGACATCCGGTCCTACGCAGAATCCGCCGGGTTTACGGTTGAAGGCTTCTTTGAGCAGTATATCCACAAAAGCCTCACCAGAAGAATATTAGTCCTCAGGAATGAATAATCCAAAATCAGATCAAAGCCGTCCCAAAGAGCCGCATGCACACGGGACGGGTCATAAACCCCCGTACCGCAGACCGCCGCAGAACAGACCGCGGCATGAGCCGGGAGAACAGATGCGGGTGCAGAAAGGAGAGCAGAAGGCGGCACAGAACAGGGTACAGAACGGAAAGCCGGAAGAGTCGATGCTCTCCTGGATTACACAGAAGTTTACACGCTATGTCCCGACGCGCTCGGTTGCCGTCCGTGCCCTCCGGCACATGAGGGCCCCGGACCGGAAAAACCTCTTTTCCGAAGATGTCATGCTCATGCGGACCTCGGAGGGGTACTGGTTTGAGTACCTCATCTACGAGCAGCTGATACGAATCGCGGAAGACACTGATACCATCAGAAAGATTGTAAGAAAAGGCGCTGATGTAAAATCCCGGAAGTCACGAAACCAGCTCGGGACAAATGCCCTTTACTCCGCGGACAAAGGGGACATCAGAGTCTGCGGAAACGGACAGGATCTGGCAGAGGTTGACCTGCTCCTCTTCGATAAAAACAATAAGGTGGTCTTCTGCGAAATCGTGACAACGCCGACTGACTTAAAAGATCTCGAGGCTGAGATTATCTATAAGAAAAAGCTCTTCGGCTATCTTTTCAGCCAGGACCATGTGGGTTTTATCCTGTTTTCGTCAGTTGACATCGGAAACACGCAGACGGTAAAACGCCTCAAGGCAGACCCGGACAATGCATATATCTGCACAGCCCCGTGCGAGACGATGAAAAGATGCATCAGCGGGCTGCGCCTTGCATCTCTTCCGACAAACCAGGAAAACTCCCCGAAACTGGTTCATGCAGACGAGCTGCATACCGTACAGTTCGATTACAAAAAGCTCCATGACGAGGCCTTGTCGCAGCTTTATTTCGCAGAGGAGCACCGGCTTACCGCAAACCAGTTCTTTGACAACCCGAGTGTATCTCCTCTTGTCAAAAAGGTCATCTGCGGAGGACTCTATCCGTCTGCGGTCAAATCACTGGTTGCAAAGCATGGGCTTCGGATTAAGTCAGAGCAGCTTACGGCGGAAAAGATTGCAGCAGAGTACTCGAAGGTTGTTCTTGCGGTTGATTTCCCCGAGATTGAACCGGTGGTCTATCTAAAGCCCAGAAGGAAGCGTGAGTATCTGAAGCTCGTTCCATCAAGTCTCGGCGGTTTTAAGTACGAGCGCCCCACCCCCTCACGGGTCGGGTTTTATCTCTGGCTTGAGACGGTAAAGCCCACGCTTGGGGCGGAACGGACCGAACTTATCCTGCGCTACTGTGCAGATGAAATAACGGCGTTTCCAAAGACCGGAAAACCTGAGCGGCTTCCTGATACGCCTGAGCTGATACGGAAAAGCCTCCGGAGAGAAAAAGAAGGAAAGGAACTGACGGAACAGCAGCCGCATGTGTAATTAACGATTCCGTTCGCTGTTATCGCAGTGTGTACCCTGCGCTGCCGCAACCCGGTTTACTGTGCGGGAACCACACGGGTCTTTTTGCCCATTACACGGCCGCAGTGGATTTTTCCGACGACGGTAATAGTGTCCCCGTTGATTTCAAGAGAGGAAACACCAGGACGCACCAGGACATCTCCTGCGCAGGACACGATGTGGACATCCGCTCCGTCACAGAGTGTCATGGGCCCTTCGCTCACGGAGAGTTCGCCGTCTATGACACACCCGCGGGAGATTACTCCTGATTTGCAGGACACATTTCCTTTTATCTGGCATTCGGGACAGAGATAGAGGTTTCCGGTGACGACAAGGTTTTTCCAGAAGGTACTGCGTGCTGATACCACGAAGTCACCATCGATTTTTACCGACCCGCGGAAGAAGGAACCTGGTTCTGCCAGATACTGTGTACCTTTATAGATGACTGCCATTCTTTTTTCCTGTTGTTATTAATTCTTTCTTTTATAAGATTATAAATGTTAAGGATGGTTTTCGGATTCCCAGGTTTATGTCTTTCCGGTACCTGCCTCACTCGTATACTCGTCAGAGAACTCTGTTACTTCCTTCGACGGCGAAGTTGCAGGTCTTGTCACGATGAAGATGAAAATGAGGGAAACGATTACTCACGGAACCATCGTATAGAGAGGATGTCCTGCTCACGACAAAACCCCGTAACACCAGAGGGTATCCCCGGAACACACATTAACAACTATCTTATACTTCAAAAATAGAATAATAAGAACAGAAGTGGACATGTAGCCAAGCCAGGATATGGCATCAGCCTCCTAAGCTGAATACCCGGAGTTCGAATCTCCGCATGCCCGTAACCGTTTTATGAATCTGCATGAGATAGTCGAAGGGAGCACCGCATTCTATGCGCCTGTTCAGGACGAAAACGCCGAGTTCCCGCCAGGCTCCGCCCCGGTCTTTTACAACACGCGGATGGAGTTTAACCGGGACATGACCGTCCTGCTGCTTTCTGTTCTCCAGCCCTCGGAGTACCTCGACTCAATGGCTGCGACAGGCGTGCGGGGCTTTCGTGTCGCAAACGAGACGCACACGCCTGTGGTCATAAATGACTTCAATCCGCAGGCGGTTGCAACCATTCGGAAAAATGCCGAAAACTTTGATGAAAAGATTGAAGTGACCTGCGAGGACGTAAACCTCCTGTTAAGTGCCCGCAGGTTTGATACCGTAGACCTTGACCCCTTTGGAACGCCGATGCCGTTTTTAGATGCCGCGGCGCGGTCTGCAAAACGGTATCTGTTTGTCACGGCAACAGACACCGCCCCGCTTTGCGGTGCACACTTTAAGGCGGGCCTCAGGCGCTATTTTGCAACACCGATGAACACCGAGTATCATGCAGAGGTTGGTCTTCGGATGATGATGGGGGCTATCGCCCGTGAGCTTGTCAAATACGACCGCGGGATGGAGCCTGTCTTATCCTTTGCAAGCGCCCACTTCTACCGCTCGCATGTAAAAATCCTCCCGAAAGTCCCTGCAGCAGATGAGACGGTAATGCAGATGGGCTTTATCCACCAGTGTCCTGAGTGCCAGTACCGCTCGGAAGAGCACGGGTCTCTCCTTCCGCACGAGGAGCGCTGTCCGCGCTGCGGAGCGCCTACTATTCCGATTGGTCCTCTCTGGATGGGAAAGCTCTCGGACAAAACTGTGATTTCGGCGATGCAGGAGAAGCTTCCCTCAATGCAGTTCGGCACAAAACGGAAGATGGAGAAGTTTCTTTCGATGCTGCACGAGGAACCTGACACCTGCTTTTTCTATGACTATCACGCGATATGCAAGGCACTGAAAGTCTCCCCGCCTTCCATGGATGCATTTCTGGAGATGGTGCGGAATGCAGGGTTTGAGGCGGCACGCACACATTTCTGCGGGACAGGGGTGAAGACAACAGCTCCGCTCGCGGTTCTTGAGGGGATTCTGGTAAACCGAAAATAAGTTTTCTGATGTATCTTCACGTAATATGAGGGGTCACCCGCAATAAATACTTTCCATCCGTTTCACACAACCATTCAAACTGTTTATCATCTATGAATGAGAAATATAGTACACGTGTGAAGACCACATTCGACGGAACATACTGCACCGCACCAAAAGACGCGGCAGAACTCTATGACCAGAACGGCTACGGAAGAGTGGAAAAGGACGGACGCCTGCGTCTCGAACCCGAAGAAGCACTCTACCTTGCAGCCCGGGGAAAGATAGACCTCAAAGACTACACCTTTGACACTCTTCTTGCCCGCTGTTCAGAAGAGCCGTCGTTTTTGCGCAGCTTCATCGTCTACCGCGACATCAGGGAACGCGGCTACGTCATAACCGTACACCGCCCCGAACCTGCAGGTGCCGCATACCGCATATTTCCGCGCGGACAGCGCCCCGGAAAAGGCACATCACGCTACCTCCTCCGTGTCCTCTCCGAACGCGACCCGGTCGACTTTGCCTCACTCATCCGCGACGCAAAAAAGACCGCAAACATGCGAAAACAGTTTGTCCTCGCCGTCCTTGATGACGAACACGAGATAACCTACTATGAAATACGCCTGCCGGTACCTGCGGCGCAGGAGTGCCCAAAGATTCCGTCGGGACTTTCTGCAAAACAGACAGGGCTTCCTGCATTTGTAACAGGAGATGCCGTGGAAACGCTGCAGAAGAACTGGTTCGGGACGATGCTTGACGCGTCCCGGCTGTATCTTTCACCCGCAGAGGTGCTCTGGCTTATGCGTGAGGGGCACCTCACGCTTGATACAGGGGTGTCCGCTGATGAGTATTTCAGGGAAGCTGAGGCAAAAGACCCGGAGTTTTCCGCAAAATTCCGGCTCTACTGCCGCTTCCGGGAGCTTGGCTATCATCCGCGTTCCGGCTACAAATACGGACACCACTTCCGCGTCTACACGGACAGCACCGACCACTCCGAGATGCTCGCACAGGCGGTATCAGACGGAGAGACATCCCCCATGTGGGAAGTCTCCCGCTCGGTACGTCTTGCCCACAGCGTAAAAAAGAGGATGCTTTTTGTCATCCTCACCGGCGATGAAGAAATTCCGCTCGAATTTGCACGAATAAAAATGTAACATACCAATGTAAGGAAACACTATGGCAGAAGATATCAATCCATGGTCAAGCACGCCGAAGGTCAGCATTGAAAAGCTGATAGAAAACTTCGGCATTGACCGCTTTGAACCGCAAAAGGAACGTCTTGAAGGTTCTTCCGGCATCCCGCTCTTTATGCGGAGAGACATTGTACAGGGACACAGAGGCTACGATGCTGTAGCTGATGCAATCCTGCAGAAAAAACCCTTCCATGTCTTAACAGGATTTATGCCCTCGGGACACCCGCATTTAGGGCATCTCATGGTGATGAAAGAGGTCGTCTGGCATATTCAGCACGGGGGACGCGGTTTTATCTCCATCGCAGACCGCGAGGCACATGCAGTAAGAGGTCTTTCCTGGGATGCCTGCGACACCTATGCCCGCGAGTACATCTCATGTCTCTATGCTCTGGGATTTGAAGGAGAGATTTACGCACAGCGGAAGAACAACGCGTTAAAGGACCTGGCATTTGAGGCCGCCCGCAAAATAAACTTTTCAAACCTTTCCGCAATCTACGGGTTCGGGCCCGAAACCGAGCTCGCACATGCGGTAAGCGTCTCCATGCAGGTAGCAGATATTCTCTACCCGCAGCTGAAGGCGGGAGCGGCGCCTACCATTGTTCCTGTGGGAATCGATCAGGACCCTCATATCAGACTCACCCGTGATGTAACAAACGCCCTCCGGCTGTTCCTGGTCGAGGACAGGGGGACACACATCAGTATCAGGGCAAAGAATGCACCTGCAGAAGCCATAGATGCAGTTGCAAAAGCTTTCCCGGGTTCAAAGAAATACGAAGGACACATCGACCTGCCCGCAGGACATACCGCAGCAGAAACGGATGCAGTTGTCCGCGGCATCGAGCAGCAGTTCGGCGGCTTCGGCTTTATGCTTCCCTCCTCCACCTATCACAGCTTCCTGATGGGATTCCAGGGAGGGAAGATGTCCTCGTCGGTGCCGGAGAGTCTTATCTGGTTCGATGACGAGGACCGTGATGTGAAAAAGAAGATTATGGGCGCTGTAACCGGCGGAAGACAGACGCTCGAGGAGCAGAAAAAACTCGGCGGTGAACCTGATAAATGTGCTGTTTACCAGCTAAACAAGTTCCACATGCAGGATGATGACGCAGAGCTTGCAAAGATGTGCGAGGCATGTAAGGCAGGAGAACTCATGTGCGGCACCTGTAAGAAAGAGACGCTTGAGCGCGTCCGTGCGTTCCTCGCAGAGTTTAAGGAAAAACGCGACGAAGCTGCACACAAAGTAGAGGAGTGGAAATAAATGGAATTAACAATCAATGAAAAACGCGTCATAGCGGCACTTGCTGAATCCGGTTCATGTACGGATGCAGTGCTCGCGGAAAAACTGAAAGCAGCACCGGAGACTGTTGTCCAGTGGGCACATCTCTGTGCGGACAAAGGACTTCTTACCATCGAAAAGAATGTCACCTATTCGGCAAGCCTTACTGATGAAGGAAAGCGCTACGCGGAAAGCGGAGGTCTTCCGGAACGTCAGGTCTTATCAAAGATTCAGGCAGCAGCAGAAGCGCTTAACCTAAAGGATTTAAGCCGTGACCCGCTTGCCAAAATCGCCATCGGATGGTTACGCAGGAAGAAGTGGATAAACATTCTCGACGGAAAGGTCGTGGTAAACACCGAGGAGACGAAGACACGCGGTCCTGATGAGGAGGCGCTCGAAAACCCGGTACCTGGCACCCCCGGCTGCACCCTTCTCGTAAAGCGCGGACTTGCAGCAGTGGATGAGCATGTCTCATGGACCATCAGCATCACCCCTGAAGGACAGGCACTCGCAGGCGCAGGACTGAATCTGCAGGAAGAGACCGGAACACTTACCCGCGAACAGATTATCTCAGGCGGATGGAAGTCCTTAAACCTTAGAAAATACGACATCTCAAAGCTTCCAAAGCGCATCTATGCGGGTCGTATTCACCCCAACCAGCAGATTCTCGATGAAATCCGGTCACTGCTCTTCGAGATGGGCTTTACCGAGTTCTACGGCTCAATCGTGCAGAACTCATTCTGGAACTTTGATGCCCTCTATCAGCCGCAGGACCACCCGGCACGCGAGATGCAGGATACCTTCCATCTTGCCGAGGAGCTGCCGCTTCCTGACGGATGGGAAAAGATTCGTGAGATTCATCAGACCGGAGGAGACACCGGAAGTACCGGCTGGGGAGGAGACTGGAGTCAGGACATCTCACGGAAATGCGTGCTTCGTACGCACTCAACCTCTTTATCCATCCAGTACCTTGCAAAGAACCCGAACCCGCCCTTAAAGGCGTTCTCCATCTCGCGTGTGTACCGCAGGGAGACGATTGACCCGACACACTTACCCGAGTTTGAGCAGCTCGAGGGAATCGTCATGGATAAAGACCTCCACTTCGGTCACCTCCTCGGGTTCTTTAAGGAGTTCTTCGGCCGCATGGGATTCGAGGAGGTCAGATTCCGCCCGGGATACTTCCCCTACACCGAGCCTTCGGTTGAGCCGGAGGTCTGGGTCGACGGACTCGGCTGGGTTGAACTGGGAGGGGCAGGCATCTTCCGCCCTGAGGTTACCAAACCATGGGGCATTGAGTGCCCGGTTCTTGCCTGGGGTCTTGGCGTCTCGCGTGTCTCCATGCTGCGGATGGGATTAAAGGACCTGCGTCAGCTCTATAAGAGTGATATTGACTGGATAAGAAGCAGTCCGGTCAGGAGGGTGTAAAACATGCCGGTTGTAAAATTAAACAATGAGTATCTCGCACGGCTTACCCGCTGCGACATTCAGACAATCCGCGACAATCTGCCGATGATGGGGTCCGAAGTGGAGCGCGAAGAGGAAGATCAGACCGATGTCCAGTACTTCCCAAACCGTCCCGACCTCTACTCTGCAGAAGGAACAGCACGTGCCTTACGGGGCTACCTCGGCATCGAAAAAGGACTTGTCGAGTACACGGTAAAACCATCCGGCATCTCCTTCCATGTCGATGAGGGACTGAAAGGAATCCGCCCGTATCTGGGATCTGCCGTTATCAGAAACGTGAACATGGACAACGCCATGATCGAATCCCTTATGGGCCTGCAGGAGTCTCTGCACTGGGCAGTAGGCCGCGGCAGAAAGAAGGTTGCCATCGGCGTTCACGACCTTGACAAGGTTGAAGGGCCGTTTACCTACTGTGCAGCCGAAAAGAGCACCGCGTTTGTCCCGCTCGACTATGACCGCGAGATGAACATGGATGAGATTCTCGCAGAGCATCCGAAGGGACGCGCCTACGCGAAGATTGTGCAGGATTTCGACAAATACCCGCTTATCGTCGATTCGAAGGGCCGCGTCTGTTCGTTCCCGCCAATCATCAACGGAGAGCTTACAAGAGTTACGGAAAACACTCATAACATCCTGCTCGATGTAACAGGAATTGAGCCGCGTGCGGTCTCTGTTGCGGTAAATATCCTTTGTGCCGCGTTTGTTGAGATGGGCGCGTCTGTGGAGACGGTAACAATTGACGGTGTGGAAGGACCAACGCTTGCCCCGTCAAAGCGCAGAGTCTCTGCTGCGGAGTGCAGCAAACTTACCGGTATTCCGATGACCGCTTTGGAGATGGCAGCGCTCCTTGAAAAGATGCGCTTCGGATGTCAGGTCATTGATGAGGATACGGTGGAGATTTCCATCCCGTGTTATCGTGCAGACATAATGCATGACTGCGATATCTATGAGGATGCGGCTATCGCATACGGCTACGATAAAATCGCTGTCGAGCTTCCGCCGGGCTTTACTGTGGGACGCCCCCACCCGGTGCAGGTGCTCTATTCAGAGGTCCGTGCCGCGATGACCGGTCAGGGATATCTTGAAAACACGCCCTTTACGCTTACAAGCGAGGATGTTGCCTACACGAAGATGAACCGCCCGGCAAATCCGAAGGCTCTTCATGTCTTACATCCGATAAGTGAGGATCAGACGATTATCAGAACAGATATCCTTCCGATGCTGATGGAGTCTCTTGCCTTAAACCGTTCACGCGAGCTTCCGCAGCGGATTTTTGCCTGCGGTGATGTGGTTGAGTCGATGGAGACCTATCCGAAGATGGCAGGGGCTGTTATTCACACCACAGCTGACTTTTCCGAGATTTATGCGGCAGTTGACAGCTTCTGTATGATGATGTCAATCCCGTATGAGGTGAAGGAGTCAGACGATCCGGCATTCATCGAAGGACGCCGCGGAATGATTGTGTCAGGCGGTAAGACAATCGGGGTCTTCGGGGAGATTTCCCCTGCGGTTCTGAATGCGTTTGGTCTTGAGCAGCCGACAGCGGCGTTTGAGATTGATCTGCGGGACTTTGTCAGGGACTGAAATAAAAATACTATTATACTTTTTTTGGGCAGGGGAGGGGGAGACGCTGAATCCTGCTTTTATCACTGCCGGATATCCGTGCGACCGGCGAGGGGTGAGAGCCG
>JAUNXT010000073.1 GCA_030539655.1 Methanocorpusculum sp. | reverse complement strand
ATTCTCGGGACCTTGGCAATAACCACATTTCCTTCGGCGTGTTCAATGATTCCTGCAAGGCGGATGATTCCTGCATCATCGCCTTCTTTGGCATCTGCCGCTACTTTGCCCATGGCTGTCTGCGGTTTTTTTCCGGCATAGAGCCATCCCTTTTTCATGTAAAGGCCCACCGCATCGCCTTTTTTCAGATCTGAGTCCGCAATGGCGGCCCAGGTCACAACCTGGTGTACAACATCGCGGCGAACATGACGTGCATACGATTCAAGGGCTTCTGCATTGTTTTCAATCCATTCAATTCCCTTGTAGGTCACAGAATACCTTCCGCGGCCTTCAGCCGTGATGAAGCCTTCTGCTGTAAGTGCTCTCATGTATTCGGAAATCGCCTGCGGAGTTAAACTGAGTTTCTCCGCAATCTCCAGCTGACGAATAGAGGGCTGATGTTCTGCAATTTCTACAAGTATCTCGAAACGGGTAGTTTCGCGTTTATACCTAAGTATATCGTATACCTGAAATGACGGGTTTTCTTCCTCCTCAATCATAGTCTATTTTCTTTGTTTTTATTCTGATATAAATCTGCATGATAAAAAGAGATAAAATGCCTCTTATTCCGTGCAGTTTTCCGGAAAACCAGGGTGCCGCGCATATAGCATATACATATATAGTGGATAAATACGTGGATAACATGAGCGTTTTCCCGCAAAAAAACGGGGAAATGAACAGATATGCAGAAGGTCTTATGACCTTTTGCGTCTCTTTTTAAAAATGAGTAAATTTGCCTGGGGCGGTTATGCCTTCAGGTAAACTTCTGATTTGATAATCTCAAGTCTGCGGACCGGGAAGATCGGCTTGCAGACCTCAAACATCTTCTTTGAGATTTCGCCTTTGACCATTGCATTTACGAAGGTGCCGAAGTCAGCTTCTTTTGCGAAGTCTTCAACGACCTTGACCATTGCGGCACGAATTTCCTGTGCCTGTGCGAGGCGTGCATGGGTGATGGTAAATCCGGTAATTGTTACCTGGATGCTTCTGTCTGCTCCAAGCGGGGTTACCATGATGGTTGAGTCGATACGGGTTGCACGGTGCTTGACCATCGCCCGGATGAACTCTTTTGCCATCTCGTGACCTACGAAGTAGGTGTATGCTGCATCTCCTGCAACCTCGGAAATCTTAAAGGATGCACGAACGTTCTGTTTCGAGTAGTCCTGGATTAATTCGCCAAGACTTACGGTTAATACGCGGCCGGGGATGTTGTCTGCGTCAGAGGAGACAATCTCACCGATTAACTGCTTGCCGAGGAATTCCGGTGCATAGACCTTGAACCAGCTCTTTGCTTTCCATCCCTCAAGCTTGCGTCCGCCGCTTGATTTCTTTCTTGCCATTTTATTTCACCTTACTGTTTTTGGTATGTTCTTTGGCAGATTCACTGATCTGCCATGCTACAGATAAATTCATCAGATAGTCATCCGCTGTTGCAAGCACCGTTCTCGGGGACTCGCCTGAAAACTCTGCTGTAAGTACGCCTGATGCCCCGCTGCACTTCATAAACCCTGCGTTGTCCGGTGAGAGTGCTTCTGCAATCTCTTCGGCACAGTCCGTTTTTGATACAATTCTGCCGGTGATTTTCATGCAAACTCCGGTATTGCTGCGAG
>JAUNXT010000001.1:52909-85258 GCA_030539655.1 Methanocorpusculum sp. | reverse complement strand
GTTCGCCCACACGGGAGGAAAGGAGGATAAACAGCTGCTGTAGAAAACCGTTACAAATCACGGAAATCTACAATAGACAGCAGACATCCTCTCCTCCTCCATAGGTTCACTCACAAACCCGCAGCGTATCGTAAATACGTTCCGGAGTGTTGAGAAGAGCTCAATCTCGGCGGTGACAGCGGCCTCCTATCTGGCAGCACTGCAGGATGCGTTCCTGATTACCGGTGTAAAGCGGTTTGATATCCGCGGGAGACAGTACATCGGCACCCCATTGAAATATTACTTTGAGGATGCGGGCCTTCGAAACGCCCGGCTGAACTTCCGTCAGCAGGAGGAGAATTATCTGATGGAAAACATCATCTACAATGAGCTCCGTGCCCGCGGATTTGATGTGGATGTCGGGGTTGTTGAACGGTTTGAGCAGAACGCCTCAGGGAAACGCGGCAGAGTCCGGTATGAGGTTGATTTTGTGGTGAATCAGGGAAGCAGACGATATTATGTTCAGTCGGCGTTTGCACTATCCGATGCGGACAAGGTTCTGCAGGAGAAGCGGCCGCTTTTGTCGATTGATGATTCGTTTAAGAAAATTATTGTGGTGAAGGATGACATGATGCTGAAGCGGGATGAGGATGGTATTGTGACGATGGGACTCTTTGAGTTTCTCCTGGATGAGGGGAGTCTGGATAAGTGACGGGGCAGGACCTCATCAGACCTCATTTCCGGAAAACTTTACCGCTTTACCCTCACTTTACCAGTGGATGGTAAAGTCCAAACATGCTCCGTTTACCTGTTCTAAGGGTATTATAATAATAATTATTATATTTATAATATCATTTTACCTTAATGGTAAATGTGAGAGGCAGTAAGAGAAAATGAAGAACAGCTCACCTCCCCCCTCTCGCACCCGAAAAAAAGGTAAAAAGGTAAAGTCAAAAATTTAAAGCTTAAAAAAAATATATTTTTTAAAATAAAGGAAAAAGATAGGAGTTTAGACTTTACCCTATCTGTGTAAACCCATAATCACTTTACCTTTTTTCTCAGACACCGGCTCTTCAGACATCTCAGACACCGGTCTCAGGATAAAGTATGCATTCGAGCCGTTCCATCTCCAGTAATTATCTGCATCCCACTCAAGATACTTAATCCCGTCCTTATCCTGACGTGCAGCAATTCCCGGAATCTTCAGCAGACCGTCAGAGTGGTGTGTTGCGTCGTATCGTCCGTTGACAGCCTGTGAAAGCTGTGCTTCGCTCAGATTCAGGGCATCACGGATATCCTTAAACAGATAGTAACTGCTCTCCTTTAGTTCAAGGAACTCTGTCAGAATCCTCTCCTGATTCTTGGTGAGTTTACGTTTCTGACTGCCCTGAACACCTTTTAAAATCGGATTCATGATTCTTGCAGCAATCTCAAAATCCTCTTCCGATGCGACAACAAACCCATCTGCCGTCATCTCACGGACCGGTGCGTGGAGAACAGCCGAGGCACGGATAAGTGACTCAAAAAGAGCCAGGTTTCTTAACGGCTCGCTTCCGTCTGATTCAATCCGGTCCGCGAACGGAATCTGAACAATCGTCTGCCGCCGGATATACTTCCAGATTCTCCGTGCGGTATCAACTTCCGTCGTGTCCTGCTGAACCGAGGGGTTCATGCTCAGGAAGGCCTTGAGTTTTTTCACCCGCTGCTGATGCGCAAATGAGTTGTCCACGAAAAAAGAAAGCTCACGGTCTGCTGTCTGCTCATCTCCTGTTGAGTTGCACAGAACAAACCACCGCACACAGAGCGGAGGGAAGGTAAGCTGTTCATGTTTGCTGTTTGCCACCGTATGATAGATGAAGGGTTTGTTGATGTCGCTTGTCTGTGCCTTCATGATTTCAGCCGCCTGTTCACTTAACGCCTGGTCGTCATAGTAAATGACAGAGCCGGACTTCAGATCCTCGCACATGTAGAGCAGCGCTTTGTCCGAGAATCTCGCGGCAAGTATATAGTCAGGGGGAATAATCTTTGCAACGGTGTTTGCCACATGGGTCTTTCCAATCCCCGCCTCGCCGGAGATTCTGATGTTAATCCCAAGTTCGTTGTTGGCAATGAAGGTTCCCGCGTAGGATAAAATAAGTGCCCGGATGATGTTTTCATCGTCCACATGGAGTTTAAGACAGGTGTTTGTCATGTATTCAAAGGCCTGTCCGCTTTCATAAATCCTGCGGGCTTCATCTTCCTGATGTTTCTCTTCCTCACTCTGCTGTTCTGCAGCAGAGATGTCGAGCTGCGGGACAGCACGTCCTTCCTGCGCCGAGCAGGAGGTCCCGCCAAATTCTGCGAGGTTCAGCCCTCCGGAAGAGGTCTCCTGCGGAGCCGATGGTGCAGGGGGTGCTGAAGGCGGTGTTTCGGGCAGGGTACATTCTGCTTCGGTCATCTCAGATCAGTGCTCCCGTTTTTTCTGACAAAGCCGCGGGCAAAAGAGACCCGGGGCTGTACTCTGTACGCGGCGGATGCCGTGCTGGTCGTGTGCGGTACGTTGGCGCTGCAGGAGAAAAAATTTTCAGTGCAGCACTTTTTTTTGATGGATGTGTTTACTATCACACCATAGTATTTGTTTTATAAATATATAATACTTTCTGTTATTTGATGTCAAAATAAAAAATTGAAACTAATATGTCAATATGATGCCAAATAAATCGTTTTATATTATATGAGCGCAAATATATTACTATGACAGCGAAACCAAAAGGATATGACGCAGCACTCACCCTCAGAATACCTGGGGAGCTTAAGGAGCGGTGCAGCACGGAAGCGCGCAAAAGAAACATCACCACAAACGAGTGGATTAAGCAGACGCTCGAAAAAGCGGTCACCTCCGGGTTTGCAGAGGATCTTGTATCGGACGAGGAGGTTAATATCTGGTACGAGCAGGAGTTTGAGCTTCCCGGAAAAACCGGGGAACTCGAGAAACCCTCGAGGGAGCAGTTTGTAAAGCTCGCCGTAAGAGAGATCCTCGGCCTGTTCCGCTGCAGAAAATGCGGGAGACTGAACACAGGTGATTCAAAGTTCTGCTGCGGCTGCGGGGAGGTGATATCCTGGGAGCATCCTGATATGGAGGCAGTAAATATGATAGCGGATGAGTATGCAAGGAAGAATCCGATGAAGGGCAGCGGATACCAGTATATCATCTCCATCCCCTCTCCCTATACGAGAACCGGACGATTCCAGATTATGGTACGGAAGGAGGACAAAAACGGGGAGTTCCCGGTGGTAAAGGAGATTTCTCCTGAAGAGATTGCGCTCTACCGTAAGCTTCTGGAGATGAAAAGGAAAAAGGAAGAGGACGGGGAGTAACGGGAAAACATATCTATTTTTACCTATGTGAACCGGCAAACGCCTGTTCATGAGATTTTTATCCTGCTTCATCTCCCGCTCAACCCTTCATCCTTATTACATCTTACGCCAAACAATAGTACACACAATGGCAGAAATTATCATAAAAAAACGCCACGCCATAAAAAAAGGGCAGCTCACCTCCCTGATGACAAAACTGAAGGAGTCGATAGGTGATGATGCAGGGCTCTACACAGCCCCCATGATTGAAATCGCAGAAACCACCTCCAAGTTCAATATCTATCTGATTGACAAAAAACCAATCCTGATGGAAAAAGACGAATGGGCATTCCCGACACTGCGCGGCGCAATCCTCCGCCCCTTCTCCGGACGCCGGATTGTCGTTGACATGGGGGCAGTCCCCTACATGGTAAACGGCGCAGACATTATGCGCCCCGGAATTGTATCAGTCACCCCCGATGTAAAGGCAGGGTACCCCGCACTCGCCGTTGACGAAAGCCACGGAAAGCCGCTTGCAGTTGTAATCCCCCTCTATGATGCGGATGGGATTCTCGCGCTCGAAAAGGGAAAAGCCGCGAAAAACATCCATTATGTGGGTGATGAGCTCTGGAATCTCGAACTTTGAGCACCTTCGATAAGAAGGTTTATTAATTCTCTCACAAAACAATAATATATATGGGATTCCTCGACGGAGTATTTGGATCGAAAGATAAAAAACCGCAGACCGATGAAGACACATACATGAAACTCGACCTTCAGTCATATGAAGGTTCGATGAGTGAAGGTCCTGCGACAACGTACGTTAAAATTGCCTCTATCACAGACATCAAAGAGTGTCCGAGAGTCAAAGACGAAATCTACAACGGAAACGTAGTAATTGTCGACATCACCAAACTGAAGCTCGACAAAATTATGTTCGACCGCGTAATGGGAGACCTGCGCGCAGTTGCCCGTGATGTCAACGGAGATATTATTGGTCTTGGCGACCAGCGCTATGTTATCATTGTGCCGACCGGCATGCGCATCTCCCGTGAAAAGATCTGCGGCTACTAACTCTGCGGATCTCAATGCATCAGGTTGTAAAAGCACCGTGTCCGGACTGCGGGAAAGAAATTACCTTCATCTATGACACGGAAAACATCCCCTATTTTTCCGAGATACTGTTAATCAGCGGGAGTTGTGAGTCATGCGGATTCCGCATCACAGACACGATGATACTAAACGAGCGGGAGCCCTGCATCTGGGAACTGCACGCGGATACCACAGACGACTTAAGTGTGCGTGTGGTCAGAAGCACCGCAGGAGAAATTGACCTTCCGGAGCTTGGAATCAACATCCGCCCGGGGCCTGCCTGCAGCGGCTTTGTATCCAATGTGGAAGGCGTGCTTGAACGTGCGGAAGATGCCGTTCGCCGTGCCCTGATATCTGCGGAAGGAGACGAGATAACAGCTGCCGAGTCGGTATTATCCCGTATCACAGAAGCACGTGAGGGAAAGTTTGCATTTACCCTCCGGATAACAGACCCTTCAGGAAACTCAGGGATAGTCTCATCGAAGGCAAAGAAAACAAAACTTGAGGTAGAGCGGCAGGACGGGATGTCCTTTGTGCCCTACAGCTGATTTTTATGGACAATTCCCGCTATGTGCCGTCTGCAGAGGAACTGCATGCGGCAGAAAAACTCTTAAAATCCCGGTCGTTTCCTGAACTTGAACGGCTTTCCGAATCCTACATCGAAAAGATTACCGGGAAAAAATGGACCGATGAAACGGTTCTTGAAAAGATTCGTGCGGCTGTGGTAAGCCAGAAAGACGCCTACTGGAAGGAGGGCGTAAAACGCAGTGTCTCCTACACGGGAGCATACAGTGTTTTATCCTACATCGCATACCAGATGCCCGGGTATGTCTTTGAGATATCAGAGTTTCTCCTATCCCTCATCTCCCGCGGACTGATGCGAAAACATATCCGCGTCCTTGACCTCGGAGCAGGGCCTGGTACTGCATCCGCGGCCGTGATACGCATATTTTCCCTGTTTCCGGAGATGAGTGCGGAAATCTGTGCCGCAGAGCGTATGGACACACACCGTGAGGCATACTCCTATCTGATACCGGAACTTCTGAAGACCTCCGGAAACTGTACCGCGGAAAAACCGCTTTCGATGGACATCACACAAAAGCTTCCCGAAGGAACGTTTGATCTTATCATCTGCTCAAACGTGTTAAATGAGCTCTCAGGAGATGATGAGGCAAAAACAGAGTTTCTCATCTCCGTTTCAAAGCATCTGGCACCCGACGGAAACCTGCTGGTCTTTGAACCGGCAGACCTTGAAAATGCGGCAAAACTGCGCGACATCTCACGGGCGGCAAAAGAGCGGGGGCTTACCATCTATGCCCCCTGTAACGACCTGCGGGGAGTACCCTGCCGCGTTCATCCCTGCTGGTCGTTTCAATCGTACGATGACATAAAGCCCACTGCCCTGATGGAATCCCTCGGCTCGGATACGGAAAAATACCGGTATATCAACACGGATGTCAAATTCTCCTACGTGGTGCTGCGGACCGACGGCCACCGCAGGTGCGGGTACAAAATCCCCGCGGATGCAAAGCGTGCACGTCTGTCACAGATAAAGCAGCACGAAGGAAAACGGATTCATGTAACAGTCTCTGTAATGTCAGAAGACATCGGAGATGCCAAAACCTATCTCTACCTGGTATGCGACGGGTCGGGAACCACTCCCTGCTATCTCGCACTTCCCGCGTTTCACCGGACAAGAGACCATGAGGCGCTGTTAACCGCCCCCTATGCAGGTGTTGTCGCGGTTGATTCGGTACTCGTCCGCTGGAATGAAAAACAGAAGGCATACAACCTCCTGATGGGGAAAAACAGCATCTGCAGACTGATAGCAGGCACTCCTGTAAAAAAGTCATGTCCGGACAAAGCAAAAGCGGCAGTGCGTGCCGGAAAACATCCGGCAAAATCCGGTAGACCGAAAGCAGTGCCCGGACCGAAAAAGGCATCCGGGACCGGCAGAAAACCGTCCGGAAAACAAAAACAGAATACGAAGGTAAAAGTGCAGGGAACACAAATAAAGAAGGAAAATCATGGAAGAGAAAGGAACTCCGCGTGAAGTCATATCCGCACAGCTTATCGGATACCGGGCGCTTGATACCCCGCACACCCGTATCCTAAGTTCGATGTGCACCATCCCCCACCAGATAGCGGAAGAGGCAAAAAGACTCTTCGCCGCGTCAAACCTGGGAGACCCTGCGGTATTTGCAGGGGCGGCAAAGATAGAGCAGCTGTTAATCGAAAGTCTCGGAGACCTGCTGCACTGCAAAACAGCATCAGGCTGGATGACATCAGGAGGTACTGAATCCAATCTGCAGGCGATACGCGCTGCAAAAAAGCGGAAGAAAACCGAAAAGCCGAACATTGTCGTCCCGGAGTCTGCCCACTTCTCGTTCTATAAGATATGTGATATCCTGGGACTTGAGATGCGGACCGTGCCGTATGCGCCTGGAAAATACATCGCAGATACCGGGAGGATGGCAGAGCTGATTGATAAGAATACAATTGCGGTCTCTGCCGTTGCCGGGTCTACTGAGTACGGAACGATTGATGATATCAGAACCATTGCAAAGATTACACGCGAAACAGACACATATCTTCATGTGGATGCGGCGTTCGGGGGCTTTGTAATACCATTCCTGAAAAATCCGGTTCCGTTCGATTTTGCAGTCGAAGGGGTTGACTCGGTCTCGCTCGACCCGCATAAGATGGGGCTTGGCACAATCCCCGGAGGATGTCTTCTCTTCAGAGAGGAAGAAGATGTAAAAGCCCTTCGCGTCTCCACACCGTACCTGATTTCAAAGGAGCAAACAACGCTTACAGGAACACGCCCCGGAGCAGATGCTGCAGCTGCCTATGCGGTAATTACGTATCTCGGACGCGAAGGATTCAGGGATATTGTTGCAGGGTGCATGGAAAACACCAGAAGACTTACCGCAGGACTTTCCGCATTCGGATATGAAAAGGTCTTAGACCCCGTGCTAAACCTTACGGTCTTCCGCGACTTTGCGGTCCCGGACGGCTGGATGGTATCTCATACCGGACGGCATGAACTCAGGTTTGTTCTGATGCCGCATGTAACACGGGATGTCGTGGAAGCGTTCCTCGCAGATATCGCAGAACAGAAACAGAAATAATTTTTCAGATAAACTGCGGGGGGACTTCCTCTCCATTTCTTCCCGGTTATTTCACAGTATCAGACGGTGCGGTTTCAGCCGGATTTGATTTTTCGGAGACCTGTTTATTTACAGATACCGGGGGGTTGGCAGATGCTGCAGGGTGTGCATCACCTGCAGTATCAATCTCCTTTTTGACCTGGCGCATCTCCTTAAAGAAGATTTCATAGGCTGCAATGCCAAGCACCAGAAGGACCGGACCTAAGACAAATCCTAATAGACCCATCACAGCAGCCCCGCCGAAGAATCCGATAAACATCAGCATGGGACGAATCTTAACCCGCCGTGCCGTAAGCTTCGGACGGAGGAAGAAATCAGTCAGGATACAGGTCAGGAAGTAACCCATGGTCATGGTTAAAATCAGCCCGAACCAGTCGCCGATTGAAAGCGCATACAAGGCAACAAAGATGATAATCATTAAGGGACCAAGGACCGGGATAAGGGCAAACAGTCCGCAGAGGACCGAATAAAAGATAACATGCCCGTAGCCCAGCAGAAGGAAGAAAGGAACTGCAAGGCCGAAAGTTATCAGTGCCATGATGAAGTTTACAATATAGAGCGAGAAGAGAATATCCTTTGTCCGTCCCGCCATCAGACCGACATTTGGTCTGGACTGCTCGGGGATGATGCTCCATAAATCTGCGCAGATTTTTTCCCCGAAGATGAGGAAAAGATATAACAGTGCATAGAACAGAATACACCCGATACAGACATAAACACCAACAGACGCGGCTGATACGACAAATTCCGGAAGAGCAGGTGCGAGTACATTAAGGATGGTTGAAACGATTGAACCCCCGGCATCCACGCCGATCGGAAAGCCGAACAGATGTCCAATGAATGCGACAATGCTGTTTATCATCTCGGAAAGCGTGCCGCTGTCGGAGACAAGGACCAACACAATAACCATAAATATTGCCGCAATAATGGCTGATATGAGTGTAGTCACGATGAATGAGGAAAACGGTGCAGGAAGCTTCCTGTGCAGTTTCCGGTAAAGAGGGATGCCGACAACCGCGAGCGATGCAGCAAAAATGACCACTGCGATGTAGCTCCAGCTGACAATCAGAATAATAATTATCAGGGCAAGTACAAGAAGAAGGCTGAAATGGTTTTTCAGAAATGTGGCAACTGTCATAGATATCCGGTTATTATTTGTCAGACCAGCTCAGCCGGAGCTGCTGGTAGTATTGTTCTATTATATTGGGCAGATAATGATATTAAACCCGTACATTATGCACAGCACATTATACATTACAGCAGAATGAGACACAGAGGGAACGCGAACGCAGTATATGTAAATCCGGAAAGAAACGGGAAAAAAGACAGGGAAAAATCCCTGACAATATTATTCGGAGATGTAGTTGTCGAAATAGCCCTGAACGAGAATAATCGGCGTTCCTTTGTCTCCGCTGCCTGATGTCAGATCGCACAGCGAGCCGATTAAATCCGTGAGTCTTCTGGGAGTCGTACCTTCAGATGCCATCGATCCCTTTAAGTCAGCATCCTTTGAACGGATGGAGTCCTTGATTGCAGACTTTAAGGCGTCTCCCGAGAGATCTGCGAAATCATTGTCTGCCAGATACTTCATCTTCAGTTCATTGGGTTTTCCGGAAAGTCCTGCAGTGTATGCCGGAGATACTACCGGGTCTGCGAGTTCCCAGATCTTTCCCATCGGATCCTTGAATGCGCCGTCTCCGTAGACCATAACCTCAATGTTTTTCCCTGTTCTTGTGTTCAGTTCCTTTGCAAGGGCATCCACAAACACCTGGCTTTCACGCGGGAACAGTTTGAGTTTATCCTCAGTCGCCTTGTTTGAGCCGAGAAGACCATACTGCTCATTGTATCCGCTGCCGTTTACCGGGGATGTCATGATATCATCCATACCAAGTACAATCTCTGCTCCTGCCGCCTTTAAAAGACGCTTTGAGCGCTCACGGGTGTGGATATCGCAGGTTAAGACGTTCTTTGTATAGGAAAGAATTGCACGGCAGTCGTTTGCAAAGATGACCTCAACCTCTGCTCCTGCATCGCGGACAATCTGCGAGTAGTACTCAACATAGTCTACACCGGTGAACGGGTGAACCACAACACCGAAGAGTTCACGGAACTGTTTCAGGGTTAAGACATCCCGGTACGGGTCAATTCCTTTCTCGTCCAGTGCATCCCATGAAAGCAGATGGTTTCCCACCTCGTCTGACGGGTATGAAAGCATAAGGACAACCTTCTTTGCGCCCTTTGCGATTCCGCGAAGGCAGATTGCAAACCGGTTGCGGGAAAGAATCGGGAAGATGACACCGATTGTCCCTCCTTTCAGTTTTGCTTTCACATCGGCTGCGATATCATCAACCGATACATAGTTATTCTGTGCACGGGCAACAACAGACTCGGTGACAGCAACAATATCACGGTTCTGAAGTTTAAAACCCTCGGACTCTGCCGCAGCAAGTACGGAATCTGCTGCGATCTTCGCAAGGTTATCCCCGCTCCGGATAATCGGAGCACGGATGCCGCGAACGACAGTACCAACCATTCGTTCCATTGGTAAAAATCTCCTATATCTTTATGTCATTTATCCTTTAAAGGATTACCGAGAAAGAAATAATACATGAAAGAACCCATATAACCCTACAAATGACCAAAGAGAGTCAATATATCACAATTAACGGGACTGCGGTGAAAAGTCCGGTCTTTCTTGCATCCATGGCAGGGATAACTGATGCCGCGTATGTGAAAGAACGCGCGGACTCTGCCGGAGGGGCGTTTATCGGAGGGTACAGCATTGACGATGCGGCGCGCGGCGCATCAAAGGAGATGGAAGCCTGTGGAAGAGCGGAGTTTGATGCCTCCCTTGAAGATATTAAAGTGGAACTCGAAAGCCTCAAAGATACGGAACTTGCCCTTGGCGTAAACCTCCGCGGGACAACAAAGGAGGCATATCTTGCAGCAGCAGAGTGCTTCGGGCATGATGTCATCTGTGAAATCGATGCACACTGCAGACAAAAGCCGATGACTGACGCAGGTGCGGGTGAAGCACTCCTTTCTGATATTCAAAAGCTCTCCGGTATCGTAAGCACCCTTCATGCCGCAGGATTTTGTGTTTCGGTGAAGTTTCGCGCAGGCATCACTGATGACGCGGCACTTGCCAGCAGCCTCTGGAAGGCGGGAGCTGACATCCTGCATGTTGACTTAATGGACTTTGGTCATGCAAAACTCAGACAGATAAGAAACGCATGTCCCTTAATAATTATCGCAAACAACGGGGTAACCTCTGACGAGGTTATGATGGATTACTTCTCGCACGGGGCGGACCTGGTCTCTGTCGCCAGAAAGGCATCCCTGCCGCTGCTGCACTATTTATCCGACTATATGGCGGGAATGGCGGAAGAGGTCGGATGGTATAATGCCCCGAAGCAGGTCTGCAGGGGAGGGGACTTCAGGGGTCTTACCTTCTGCTGCATGCCGATGAAGCAGTGTGCACTGATTCCGACACTGAGAGCGGCAGGTCTCGGACATGAGGAGTATGTTGATTTGAAAAATGCGGCGGTTGAAGGAACCCTGCTTGCGGAAGGCTCCAGTACCTGTTTCGGAAGTCTTGCCTATTGCTGCAAAACCTCCACACCCTGTATGTTCCGTGATATGTCGCTTGCAGGATGCGGCCTTTCGAAGAGTGAATATATGAAACAGAAACGCCTGCTGTCGCAAGCCATCATGAAGCATATCTTTGAAGGCAGATAAGATGGCAGAACATAGAGAGAAGATGTCAGCAGCAGACGCGGCAGAGCTTGCCTCGTTTGCGATGCTTCTGGAAATTTCCGCAAAGCTGAAACCGGGAAACATCGACCGTGAGCATGACTTTGATGATACTGTCTTTGAACATTTTATATCGTCTGCGGTACGTGCGAGACCTGTGTTTGAAAAAATAGATGAACTCCCGTTAGGAGAGGCCATCTATGAGGCGGTAAAACGTACCAACAGCCATTCGGGCGGAAACACCCACTTCGGGGCATTTATCCTGCTGCTCCCCATCCTGAAAGGGCGCGGCATTGACGGGGCAAAAGAAGAGATTAAGAAAACCACGGTGGAAGATGCCGTGCGTTTCTATGAGGCGTTCGGCCTTACCTCGGTGCGGGTTTCCGAGGAGTCCGAGATGGATGTGCATGACCCGGCATCACTTGAGGAGCTGCGCAAAAACAACATGACGATGTATGATGTGATGGCATTCTCCGCGGAAAACGATATGAACTCACGCGAATGGGTAAACGGGTTTGAGCTGACCCGGAAATTTGCGGACGGGCTGAAGACCGCGGGCGGATGCAAGGCAATTCCCGATGTCTTTATGGAGATGCTTGCAACATACCCGGACACGTTTATCATCAAAAAGGCAGGGTCTGCTGCTGCAGAGGAGGTCAGAAACTGCGCCCGGATGGTGCGTACAGGAAAGATGTCAGCTGAAATTTTTGATGCATGGTGCCTTTCTGAAGGATTTAATCCGGGTTCTCTTGCGGATATCTGTATTGCAGGGATTTTCACCGCACTTCTGGAGGGATGGGAGTGGGACTCGTAAGTGAGGGGATTACCGAGGTTATTGCGGTCACAAAGGACAATGCGGCGCCGATTGGAATTATTCTGCGCGAAGGGCAGTGCCCGAAGATGATTCTTTTTAAGGGCTCAAAAACCGAGGAAAACATCAGACAATATGGATGGGTTACAGCAAATTTTGTCTCGGACGCATATCTTTACGCAAAGTATGCGTTTTATGATGCAGCACCGGAAGAACTGAGAGAGGCCGGAGCGTTTCAGCGGCTTTCAGCAGCTGATGCATACATCCCATATCATGCAGCGGTTGCGCACGAAACAGAGAACACGTATCTGGTTGATCTGACCCCTGTAGGAGAGGAGGTTATCGTCAGCCCCGGAGTACGCCGGGTAAACCGCGGGTTTGATGCGGTTGTTGATGCATCGGTTCATGCAACGCGGTATATCCGGACACACTCGGAGGAGCTTGCAGAACGAATAAGATATGATCTGGCTCTTATCAGAAAGTGCGGAGGACGCCGCGAGCAGGAGGCGGCAGAACTGCTGTGCGGTGTCTGCGGCTTTACAGACACAGAGCAATAGAAATAGAAAGATATTCCGGCGGAAAAGAAACGCCGTTTGACAGACTCTAAAAAAAGGAGAGGGTTCTGCCGGTTAGAACAGCAGGATTTTTGTAAGGACCGCAAGGCCGGCTGCGGCAAGCAGCCGGATGATGAATCCGCTGTCCCCCCATCTTTGTAAGCGGGTCTTTTGCCGCAGGGCAGGGAGATTCCTGTGTTATGTTATAGTTTATCAGGAAAAATAATATAGGATTATAAAATACAGATGTTGTTTTTTGGAGACGGACACTAACTTATTCACGCACCTACCCTCACCTTCACCCCTTAAAACCCATAAAATACGGAAAAGGTTTATTAACTTCCTCAACATATTACTTAGTACATGAAAAATGTAAACATGAGTGTAGACGGAAACATCCTGACGATAAAGGTTGACTTAAGCCAGGACTTCGGTCCTTCCGCATCCGGAAAAACGATTATCATCGGTTCAACCCTTGGAAACAAGGCTGTATCCCGCGCATTCCCGGATGTCCGTGTCGGTGTCAACGTCTACAAGGTCGTAGAAAAAGCAGAAAAATAAAACTCTGCGGCTTCTTAATTAATTCAGGCGAAACATGAGACCCTACGTTATAATCAACGCAGCTATGAGTGCAGACGGTAAAATTTCCACTCCGCTTCGCAAACAGACGAAAATATCCGGTGCTGAAGACTTTGCCCGAATGGAAAAACTTCGCGCCGAATCAGACGCAATTCTCGTTGGAATTGGGACAGTCCGCTCGGACAACCCGTCACTCAGACTAAAAAATGAGGCCTTAAAAGAAGAACGGCGGGAGAAAAAACTCCCTGCAGAACCAGCCCGCATCGTCATCGACTCACGCGCAGAGTTTCCGGATGATTCTGACATGTTCATAAAAGGAAGCGGAAAAATTATTGTTGCAGTATCTGAAGCCGCTGACAAAGACCGTGTTGCTGCATTATCTGAACGTGTGACTGTTATAACTGCCGGGAAAACATCAGTAGACCTCGGAATTCTGCTCGACCGGTTAGGAGATATGGGCATCAGACAGCTCATGGTCGAAGGCGGGGCATCTATTCTCTGGTCTTTTATGAGTCAGCGGCTCTTCGATGAGATACGTATCTACATCGGGGCATTAATTATTGGTGGAAAAACCTCCCCCACGTTTGCGGACGGTGACGGCTTTACAAAACCCGAAGAATTCCCGCGGCTTACTCTGAAATCCGCAGAACGCTTTGATGACGGGATTCTCCTTATCTGGAAAAAAAGAGAGGAAAACTCCCAGTAATTTTTTACGTTTTCCGGATTGCTCAGGGAATCATTCCGATTTTTTACCGGGGAATACCGACTTCAGCAGTGCAGGAAGTTTCAGAAAAATTCCGGGATGGTCTTTAAGAATGGCAGTAAGCGCATTTTTTACTGTACACTCTTCGAGTGTTATGTCTTCGAGACTGTCAAACAGGGAGTTCAAATCGTCATCCGATAGTTTGACATATTTGGTACGCAGAAAATAACTCAACATCAGATTCCTGCCTGCAGAACTATTCTTCCACCGACTATCATACACCTGAAGAGCTTTTGCGGAGGTATCTCCCGCCCTCACTGCAGAAACCGCGCATTCTCCCGCAAGTTTTCCCGATGCAAGCGCCTGATATATTCCGCCCCCTGTCATAACATCTGACAAATGCGCCGCATCGCCTGCTATGAGCAAATTATCTGCACTCATCTGTTCCAGAGGCTTTGCACCTGGAACAGCACCTGTTACGATACTGAATATTTTTCCTTCAGGATAGTGTTCTGCAAGGAACGCATCAAGGGCATCCTTCGCATGATATCCGTTCCGTAACATATCACCGGCAATCCCCACACCAATGTTTGCACTGTGGTCTCCTTTGGGGAAAACCCAAAAATATCCACCGGGTGCATTTTTTGCGGAAAAATAAACAACATCTGTTTTTTCATCTATATCCAGCCCGGATACCAAATACTCACAGCAGGACCCAATCTCATGCAATCGAAGAGTTGTGTTAATTCCCGCTCGTTTTGCAAACTGCGATTCAACACCGTCTGCCGCAATAACCAGTTTTGCTTTGACGCGGCACTCGGTTCCGCCTTGGTAAATAAGAGCCCCTGTGACCTTTCCGTTCTCCATAAGCGGGACTGCACGCACCCGGATTTCCACATCAGCCCCTGCACCTGCCGCGCGATCTGCGAGGGCTTTGTCAAAGCGCTTTCTGTCAAGCGTGTATCCGATAGTACCTTTCCCGCGGACAGTTATCTGTTTCCCGTCCGGAGAGACCAGAATTCCGCGTTCAATCTCTGCAGATATCCACACAGGGTCGGGGGAGAGAAACTCCTCAAGGTCCCGTTTTATAATTCCTTCCGCGCAGCGGACGGGAACGCCTATTTCAGATCGTTTTTCCGCGAGAAGGACTGAGAGACCTGCATCTGCTGCTGTTTTTGCCGCCATCGAACCGGCAGGACCCGCACCTATAACAATTACATCATATTCTGATTTCATCTCTCCTCCGATATTGCGCCGAGCGGACAGACGGCGATGCAGAATCCGCATTTTTCCCTGCAAAGCGCTGCGTCATGATTCAGATATGCATCAAAGAGTTCAAGTGCATTATGAGGACACACACTGACACATGCCCCGCAGGAACGGCAGATTTCTCTTCGTATCGTTATCATAATTATTGCTGTTATATTATATTGGACGCCGGATGTTAAAAGATTGATATGTTAGAAACATCAAACAATATTGTACATGGATGAGGAACGTTCAACACGGGTTGCAAGAGAGCCGGGTAAAAAGCCGAGCATTATGTACTACATCTTAATGGCAGTCGCCCTCGGATGTATTGCCTACGGTGTATACGGCTGGGTCACCGGGAAGTGGTAAGAAGCGGTAGACGCTGCTTCTTTCTGACCGGTTTCTACTGGTATTTTCGCTGTCCTGCATCAAAAATGCCGGATACAACATCTCTTTTACTGTCGCAGATTTATTCGCTCTCAGAATTGATTTTTCCAAAAGACCACATCCTATCTGTCCCGCGGACTCAAATGTGTCTCCGCATAAAAACAATTAGTATAATTAGATAGACGACCAATATGATAAGGAAATTGTCAGCGGTAGTGTTTATTCAATGGAAATGAAATTTGCGCACACAGTATCAGGTACGGATAAGTCACTTGCTTATCCCCTGCCTGATTCTCTCTCCGCTGCTTTTGACACTGATGCTTTTTCTGTTTTCCCCGGTTTCTGTGATGTACATGTTCACTTCAGGGAACCCGGGTTTTCAGCAAAGGAGACCATAAAAACGGGAACTCTTGCTGCAGCACACGGAGGGTATACTGCAGTATGTACCATGCCCAATCTCTCTCCGGTCCCCGACAGTGCAGCACATCTGAAACAACAGACTGATATCATCGCATCGGATGCAGCAATAGCAGTCTACCCGTACGGGGCTGTAACTGTCGGTGAAAAAGGAGAGCGGCTGTCGCGGATGGGGGAACTTGCACCAAATGTCATTGCCTTCTCTGACGACGGCCGCGGAGTTCAGTCTGATGCTGTGATGCGCCGTGCAATGATAAAGGCAAAATCCCTCGGGAAAATTATCGCCGCACACTGCGAGGTAAACTCGCTTCTGCACGGAGGGTACATCCACGACGGTGCCTATGCAAAAGCGCATGGACACCAGGGAATCTCCTCTGAAAGCGAGTATGCAGAGGTGGAACGCGACCTTCGTCTCGCAGAAGAGACAGGATGTGCCTTCCATGTCTGTCACATCTCAACAAAAGAGAGTGTTGCACTTATCCGTGCCGCAAAATCCCGCGGTGTGGATGTTACCTGCGAAACAGCCCCGCACTATCTGGTCCTTGATGAAAACGACCTGCAGGAGGAGGGAAGATTTAAGATGAACCCGCCGCTGCGCTCCGAAGAGGACAGGATGGCACTCATTGCGGGGCTCCGGGACGGGACAATCGATATGATTGCAACCGACCATGCCCCGCATACCGGGGCGGAAAAAGCATCAGGACTGAAAAAAAGCCCGTTTGGAGTGACCGGGCTCGAAACAGCATTTCCTGTGCTGTACACAAAACTCGTGCTCGAAAAAGTTATCTCTCTCGAAAAACTCATCGACCTCCTCGCTGTATCCCCGCGGAAACGGTTCTCCATTCCGTTTTGCGGGTACTCTGTCTGGAATCTGAACGAACGGTACCGCATAGATTCCGGCGAGTTCCTCTCAATGGGTAAAGCAACACCCTTTGAAGGGATGGAGGTCTTTGGCAGAAACTATCTGACAGCAGCTGACAATACTATTCTGTACCGCAGAACCAAGGTGAACAAATGACAAAAAGAACGGACTTAAAAAAGATTCTTATAATCGGCTCGGGACCGATTGTGATTGGTCAGGCCGCGGAGTTTGACTATGCAGGAACACAGGCATGCCTTGCCTTAAAGGAAGAAGGATATGAGGTTGTTCTGGTCAACTCAAACCCTGCAACCATAATGACAGATACCTCGATTGCGGACAAAGTCTACATGGAACCGCTGACACTGGAGTATGTCGCACGTATCCTCCGCTATGAGCGTCCGGATGCAATTGTACCGGGAATAGGCGGACAGACCGGGCTGAATCTCGCAATGCAGCTTGATAAAAAGGGTATCCTTAAAGAGTGCCACACAGAGCTTTTAGGAACGCCTGCTTCAAGTATCGAGCGTGCGGAAGACCGCGAACTCTTCAAGGAGATGTGTGAAAAAATCGGTGAACCGGTTATTCCCTCGGAGATTACCTACACTATTGAGGAAGCAAAGGCAGCAGCTCTTCATATCGGCTACCCAGTTGTTCTGCGCCCTGCGTTTACCCTTGGAGGTACCGGCGGCGGGTTTGCGGAAAACGAGGCGGAACTCATGGAAATCGCAGCAAACGGTTTTGCCTTATCACCAGTTCATCAGGTGCTGGTGGAAAAAAGTGTCCGCGGATACAAGGAGATTGAATTTGAGGTCATGCGTGACTCTGCCGACCACACAATAACCATCTGCGGCATGGAAAATGTGGACCCGGTAGGCGTTCACACCGGAGACTCCGTAGTTGTAGCTCCAATTATGTCACTTTCAGCTGAAGACTATGCGATGCTGAACAACAGCGCCATAAAGCTCATCCGCGAGCTTAAAATCGCCGGAGGGTGCAATGTCCAGTTCGCCTTAAACCCCCATACCAGTGAATACTTCTTAATTGAGGTAAATCCGCGTGTTTCCCGTTCTTCCGCGCTTGCCTCAAAAGCGAGCGGTTACCCGATTGCCCGCGTCACCGCAAAAATCGCCGTTGGAATGGAACTCTCAGAGATTCCTGTTGCAGGAGGTACCGCAGCGACAGAGCCGGCACTCGACTACGTCATCGCAAAGTTCCCGCGGTTCCCGTTCGATAAGTTCACCTCAGCTCCAAATACCCTCGGGACACAGATGAAAGCAACCGGAGAAGTGATGAGCATCGGTTCCTCGCTTGAAGAGTGTCTGTTAAAGTCCGTCAGATCACTTGAAATCGGTGCAGACCATCTGTGGCTTCCAAAGTTTGCGAATATGTCTGCAGAAGAGCTCTTTGAATACCTGAAAATGTTCCGCGCAGACGGTATCTTTGCCGTGGCACAACTCATACGGATAGGAGCAGACATTGCAGATATTCATAAGGTGACCATGATCACCCCGCTTTTCCTGGAAGCAGTCAAACGGATTGTCAACCTTGAAGATGAGGTGATTCAGAAGGCAGGCGACACTGTTGTCTTAAAGAAGGCAAAGATTTTCGGATTTTCCGATAAATACATCGCACACCTCTGGAAGATGAAGGAGACCGATATCTACAGCATCCGCAAGGCAAACGGCATCACGCCTGTCTTTAAAATGGTAGATACCCTCCATACAGGAAAGTACATCGCATATCTTTACTCCACCTACACCGGAGAGAACGCCTCGCGTCTTTCCGACAAAAAGAAGATTATTGTGCTCGGCGCAGGACCCATCAGAATAGGTCAGGGAGTCGAGTTCGACTACTCGACAGTGCATGCAGTCCAGACCATCCGCAAGGCAGGTTATGAGGCAATCATCATCAATAATAACCCGGAGACGGTATCAACCGATTATACAACGGCAGACAAACTCTACTTCGAGCCGCTGACACCCGAAGATGTGATGGCAATCATTGACTTTGAAAAGCCGGAAGGTGTCATTGCATCCCTTGGAGGACAGACCGCAATTAACCTTGCAGAACCCCTCCACGCACGCGGTGTAAAAATCATAGGAACTGACTGTGATGCAATCGACAAGGCTGAAAACCGTGAACTCTTCGAAAAACTCCTGGTTGAACTGGGCATCCCCCAGCCGGAAGGGTGTGCAGTAACAAAGATTGAAGATGGTGTGGCTGCTGCGGAACGGATTGGATACCCGGTTCTGGTCCGCCCGAGTTTTGTCCTTGGAGGGCGCGCAATGCAGATTGTGGCAAACGAAAAGCAGCTTCGCCATTACTTAAAGACCGCGGTGGAAATTGACGAGGACAAACCTGTTCTTGTGGACAAATACATCATCGGAAAAGAGGTAGAAGTGGATGCGGTCTGCGACGGGCGCGATGTGTTTGTCCCGGGCATCATGGAGCTTGTCGAACGCACGGGTATTCACTCAGGCGACTCAATCTCAGTCTATCCATCCTTCTCCATCTCGGACAAGGTCAAAGGCATCATCCTTCAGTACGCCAAAAAGTTAGGACCTGCAATCGGCATTATCGGATTGTACAACATCCAGTTCATTGTTGACAAAAACGAGGATGTCTACATTATCGAAGTAAACCCGCGTTCCTCGCGTACCGTTCCGTTCTTATCCAAATCAACCGGCTACTCGCTTGCGGACATCGCAACCGGGGTAATCCTCGGAAAGACATTAAAAGAGCAGGGTATCTTTGACCTCTATCCGGCAGAAAAGGAACGCCATTATGTCAAAGTCCCGGTCTTCTCCTTTAACAAGATTAAAGGCCTCGATGCCTACTTATCACCTGAGATGAAGTCGACAGGAGAGGCCATCGGCTACGATTCCGCACTGAACCGTGCACTCTTTAAGGGCCTGCAGGCGGCAGGAACACGTGTGCAGAACTATGGAACAGTCTTTGCAACAATCGCAGACGCGGACAAGGAGGAGGCACTGCCCCTTATCAGACGCTTCTACAACCTTGGATTTAACATCGAGGCAACACGCGGCACTGCAGTGTTCCTGCGCGAGAACGGCATCAGGGCACGGACACTGGAAAAGATTAGCGACGGAAGCACTGAAATCCGTGATGCAATCCGTCAGGGACATATCGCCTACGTTATCAACACCAGCAACGTCGGTGCAGCAGACGAGGAAAGCGACGGGTACAAGATACGCATGTATGCAACGGAAAGCAACGTGACCATGTTTACCTCGCTTGATACGGTAAGAGTCCTTCTTGATGTTCTGGAGGAGACAACAATTACCATCTCAACCATTGATGCGTGAGGCGGGAATGAAACAGGGTATATTTACCATTGCGGAAAACAAGGCGCTGACACCATCCGTGTACCGGATGGTGCTCTCAGGCGACGCATCAGCCATAACTGCCCCCGGGCAGTTCATCAACATCCTGATAGACGGTCTGTTTCTCAGGCGGCCTATTTCAGTCTGCGACTCGACACCGGATTCAGTTACCATCATCTACAAGGTCATCGGAAAAGGAACTGAGAAGATGAGTCGGATGACCAAAGGAGACCAGCTTGATGTCCTGACAGGCCTTGGAAACGGATATGATGTATCTGCTGCCGGAAACACCCCGCTTCTCATCGGAGGCGGGGTGGGCGTTCCCCCGCTCTACAAACTCGCAAAACTTCTGACCGCTGCAGGAAAAACAGTTACTGTTATTCTCGGCTTTAACACGAAGGATGAAATCTTCTATGAAAAGGAGTTTGCAGTCCTCGGTGCGGATGTCCGGGTAACAACAGTTGATGGAAGTTACGGCATCAAAGGGTTTGTCACGGCAGCGATGCCTGAGACCTGTTCACATTACTATGCCTGCGGACCGGAGCCTATGCTAAAGGCTGTCTTTTCCGCGGCAGTGGCCCCCGGGGAGATGAGCTTTGAAGAACGGATGGGCTGCGGATTCGGTGCCTGTATGGGATGTTCCTGCAAAACAGTTGCCGGCTTTAAGCGCATCTGCAAAGATGGTCCGGTGATGAAATCGGAGGATATTTTATGGTAACTTCAGACCTTACAACACCGGACCTTACAACAAATCTCTGCGGGATTGAACTGGAAAACCCGGTTATTCCTGCAAGCGGTACCTTCGGTTACGGATATGAATTCGCAGAGTACTATGACATAAACTGCCTCGGGACATTCTCCTTCAAAGGAACGACACTTGAGCCGCGGTTTGGAAACCCGACACCAAGGATTGCCGAGTGCAGAGGCGGCATGCTGAATGCGGTAGGTCTGCAGAATCCGGGAGTGGATAAAGTCATCTCGGAAGAACTGCCGAAACTCAAGCGCTGCTTTGCAAAGCCCGTCATGGCAAATGTAAGCGGTTTTTCCATCGAGGAGTACACAGAAGTCTGCAGACGTCTTGATTCCGAAAAGCAGATAGGATGGTTCGAGGTAAACATTTCATGCCCCAATGTACAAGGAGGCGGGATGCATTTCGGGACTGACCCGGAAAGTGCTGCAGCCGTTACGAAAGCCGTAAAAGCGGTAACGAAAAAACCGGTAATCATCAAACTCTCACCCAATGTCTCTGATATCACAGAGATTGCAAAGGCCTGCGAAGAGGCAGGAGCGGATGGTTTGTCTCTTATCAACACGCTTGTCGGAATGCGCATCGACCTGTTCCGCCGGCGTCCCGTCCTTGCCAACACCACAGGGGGCTTTTCCGGTCCTGCGGTGTTTCCTGCAGCACTCCGGATGGTTTATCAGACAGCAGAAGCGGTAAAGATTCCGATTGTGGGAATCGGAGGCGTTTCCACTGCAGAGGATGTGATTGAAATGATGATGGCTGGTGCGTGCGCAGTTGAGGTCGGAACTGCAAATCTGATTCATCCATATGCATGCCGCGATATCATCAATGATTTGCCAAAGGTTATGAGGAAATACAACATACATTCATTAAAAGAAATAACAGGAGCTGCACACACATGCCAAAAGATGTAATTATCGCCTGCGATTTTGACAGTGCAGACGCAGTATATGCGTTTCTTGACCGATTCCACGGGAAAAAACCGTTTGTAAAGATAGGAATGGAGCTTTTCTATGCGGAAGGGCCGTCAATCGTCCGTGAGATTAAACGCCGGGGACACAAAATCTTTCTCGATTTAAAACTGCATGACATCCCGAACACCGTGAAAAAAAGCATGACGGTTTTATCCGGTCTCGATGTGGATATGTGCAATGTGCACGCAGCAGGGACCTCCTCAATGATGAAAGCCGCGCTCGTTGGGTTAACACGTGCGGACGGCACAAGACCTCTTTTGATTGCGGTAACTCAGCTCACCTCAACCGGGCAGGAACAGCTCGAACGGGAACTGCTGATTCAAAAACCCATGGAAGAGGTTGTCGCGTCATATGCGAAAAATGCGGCATCTGCAGGACTTGACGGAGTTGTCTGCTCTCCCCTGGAAGCCGCAAAAGTACACGCAGTCTGCGGACAATCGTTTGTCACAGTAACACCCGGCATCCGGTTTGCAGACTCCGCCGCAGGAGATCAGAAACGCATTATGACCCCTGCTGATGCTGCAAAAGCAGGCTCTGACTACATTGTGGTCGGACGCCCCATAACACAGGCAGATGACCCGGCGGCAGCATACGAACGCTGCTGCAGGGAGTTTTTAGGAGCATAAAAAGGAGCATATCATGAAACACTCAGAACTTGAAATAAAAATTGCAAAGGACCTTCTGTCAATCAAAGCCGTTTTCTTCCGCCCGGACGAACCGTTTATCTGGGCAAGCGGCATTAAAAGCCCGGTATACTGCGACAATCGTTTAACCCTTACCGCACCTTCCGTGCGGCTCGATGTGGAACAGGGACTTGCAGAGGTTGTGAAAAAAGAGTACCCGGATTGTGAAGTGCTTATGGGCACCTCGACTGCGGGAATTGCGCACGCAGCAATCACCGGACACCTTCTGGGACTTCCGATGGGATACGTCCGCTCAGGTGCAAAAGACCACGGACGGCAGAACCAGATTGAAGGAAAACTCGAAGCAGGAGCTAAGGTTGTCGTAATCGAAGACTTAATCTCCACCGGCGGGAGTGTTCTCGAAGTGGTTGATGTCCTTCGTGCAGCAGGTGCCGAGGTATTAGGTGTTGCAAGTATTTTCACATACAGGATGGAAGCAGGTCTTAAGCGTCTTTCTGATGCAAAGGTGAAAAATGTCTCGCTCACAAACTTCGATGTTATAGCAGATGTCGCGGCTGAAGAAGGATACATAAAGCCCGAAGATATCAAACGGCTGATTGCCTTTAGAAATAACCCTTCGGATGAAAGCTGGATAGGAGCATAAAATGAAAAGCGTTATCGATATCCCTGATCTTTCCGTAGAAGAGATTGATGAGCTGATTAAAACCGCAGGAGATATCGCATCGCACCCCGAAAAGTATGCAAAAAGCTGCGAAGGAAAAATCCTTGCAACACTCTTTTATGAGCCGTCGACACGTACACGCCTTTCGTTTACGGCTGCCATGATGGAGCTTGGCGGAAACGTGCTCGGCTTTTCAGAGCCCGGGAGTTCCTCCGCTGTGAAAGGAGAAAGTGTCGCAGATACCGCACGTGTTGTCTCCTGCTACGCAGATATTATAGCAATGCGTTCCCCAAAGGAAGGAGCAGCCTTTGTTGCGGCAAAGAATGCCACAATTCCTGTGATAAACACCGGAGACGGCGGGCATGCACACCCGACACAGACGTTAGGAGATCTTTTTACGATTTACCGCGAGAAGGGGCGCTTTAACAACCTCACCGTAGGATTCTGCGGGGATTTAAAGTACGGGCGGACTGTACACTCACTGATTGAAGCCATGTCACGGTATCCGGATGTCAGATTTGTCCTGATTTCCCCTGATGTGTTAAAGCTTCCGACATTTGTAAAGTACGAGATTCTCGCACGGCACAATGTTTTATACACGGAGACCGATTCACTCGAGGAAGCGCTTCCCTCGCTTGACATCCTCTATATGACCCGTATCCAGAAGGAGCGGTTTACCGACCCTTCCGAGTATGAACGGTTAAAGGACAGTTATATCCTGACTGTTGAAAAGCTTGCATCGGCAAAAAGTGACCTGTGCATTATGCATCCGCTTCCCCGAGTAAATGAAATCAGCGTGAAGGTGGATAAAGACCCGCGTGCATGCTACTTTAAGCAGGTGGAAAACGGAAAGTACATGCGTATGGCACTTATCCTGAAACTCCTTGCATCCGCGAAAGAAAATCCGGAGACAGAGGATCTTTTAGCCGGACGCAGTGTGTTAATCAATGAGATAAAATGCACGAACCCGCGCTGTATTACGGCAACCGAGCAGGAGCTGGACCATGTGTTCCGCGTGGTTGATGCAGAGGCAGGAATCTGCCGCTGCGTGTACTGCGAAAAGAAGGTGAAGGCGGATTCCGGGATGATGAAGCGCGTTGTAAGGCGGTAAAAATCAGAATAGCTGCTATAGGAAAAAAGTATACGCATGAACATTATTCAGAGATGGAACAACACTAATCTGATTCTGCGAATCGCAGGAGGGATTGTAATTGGAACAATTCTGGCTCTCCTTATCCCGCAGGCGACCGGAATCGGGATTCTCGGAACACTGTTCGTCGGTGCCCTAAAGGCCATCGCACCCGTCCTTATCTTTGTCCTTGTTATATCTGCATTATCCCGTGGAAAATCAAACGGAAGTTCCATTTTCAGGATTGTCATCCTGTATATCATCGGAACTCTTGCAGCAGCAGTTACTGCCGTGGTTGTATTTTCCATCTTTCCGGTATCTCTTCCGCTTACCGACATTGAGGAGATAGCGGGTTCTTCAAGTCCGGATAATTTGATACAGGAAATATCAGATTTAGTAGTAGGCATTATAGTAAACCCGCTTCTTGCAGTGGTAAACGGTCAGTTCCTCGGAATTCTCTTCTGGGCTATCCTATTCGGGCTTGCCTTCCGCAAATCAAGTGACAATACAAAGAATTTTATTAAAGACGTATCCGACATGGTGTCAAAGGTTGTCAAATGGATTATCTCCTTTGCGCCGTTCGGGATTCTCGGCCTGGTATTTACTGCTGTGAGTTCCAGCGGTCTTGGTATATTTGCTGATTACGGTCTGCTTATTCTTGTTCTCACAGGAACAATGGCCGCTGTTATTTTCATAATTAATCCTATCATTGTCTACACCCAGATTCATCAGAATCCATACCCGCTTCTGTTCAGATGCCTGAAGGTTTCTTTCATCCCGGCATTCTTTACCCGCAGTTCCGCAGCAAACATCCCGATTAACATGGAGCTGTGCAGGTCCTTAAAGCTCAACGAAAATACCTACTCAACCTCAATCCCCTTAGGGGCTTCCATTAACATGGCAGGGGCTGCAGTTACAATTTCCATAATGACGCTTGCCTGTGCTTACACACTTGGCATTGATGTTCCAATCTATCTGCAGATTCTGCTCTGCTTTGTTGCAGCACTTGCTGCATGCGGGGCCTCAGGAGTTGCAGGCGGCTCACTATTGCTCATTCCTGTTGCCTGCTCCCTTTTCGGCATCCCGTCCGACATCTCAATGCAGGTGGTAGGTATCGGATTTATCATCAGCGTGATTCTGGATTCCATGGAAACAGGCCTGAACTCTTCAACAGATGCACTCATTACAGCAGCTGTCGAGTTCCGTGAGATGAAAAAAGCAGGAAAACCCATCTCTCTGAAAACAGAGGGATAATCCCCTCCGTGCTCATTTCTTTTTCCCGAATCAGTCAGGACCAGCCATCCGAAAAGAACATTTAAACTGAAAATAATTCATAATTCATTTCAGTTAACAGGATATCTCCTGCGTTGTATCAGTGTCGGAAACTACTTCTGTGATAAACAGATAACATCATATATGAACTGTCCATCATGCGGTAAGGAAATGAAAAAAGGCTACCTGTTTACGACAAAAGACGGTGCATTCAGTTTTGCAGTGGAAGTTCCGGGTGTTTTTTCCAACGCGAAAAACGCCGAGGGATATATTCAGATTACCCCCCTGAAAGCAGGTCATCGTATCAGCCTGGAAGCATACTGCTGTGAAGAGTGCAGAGAGATTGTTGTTAAGTATTAAAGTGTGAATTTTGCAGCAGCACTATCTGCATACAGCACTCATAACAAATGCAAAAACAGCGAGCAGAATAACAATAAGCCCGATTCCGAGTATAATCCAGTCTCTTCCCCGTATTTTTCTCATGCAAAAAACTCCATTTCTTATCTCTTTTAAAAAGAATAAATATTTTTAGATTTGTTCCAGCATCTCGCGGACCGCAGCTGCCAGCATATTTACCTCGGACTCGGTGTTGTAAAAGGCAGGTGTAGCACGGATTGTGCCTGATGCGGCCCCGAGTCTTCGCATCAGCGGCTCGGCACAGTGCATTCCGGAACGAACTGCGATTCCGTACTCTTCATCGAGTACGGTTGCCGCTTCGTGCGGGGCGATTCCATCGAGGGTAAATGAAACAGCACCGATTCTCGCATTCTCATCCTTCGCGCAGAACAGATGCACGCCTTCTATCTTTTCAAGGGCGCTGATTAACAGCGCAGTGAGCTTTCTCTCACGTGCTTCAACAGCATCCATCCCGATTGCGGAGAGATAGTCTGCAGCCGCACCAAATCCGATTCCTCCTGATATGTTCGGCGTCCCCGACTCAAACTTTGCATATCCTTTGATTGGCACATAACTGTCGTCTGAAACGCTTTCAACCATCCCTCCGCCTAAAATCAGCGGCTCGAGATTATCCTCCTTTATCCAGAGTGCGCCGGTTCCTGTGGGTGCAAGCATTTTGTGTCCGGAAAATGCCAGATAATCGCACCCAAGCGCTTCCACATCGACCTTCATCTTCGGAACGGACTGTGCGGCATCCACACAGAGTTTTGCGCCGTGCCTGTGACAGAGGTCTGCTATCTCACGAACCGGATTGACTGTTCCTGTAACATTTGAGACATGGCAGACGGTTACCAGTTTCACGTTTCCTTCATCAAGGATACGGGTGAGTTCATCCATGTCAAGCGATAAATCATCACAGACACCCACAGTCTTCAGAGTGACACCTTTGTTCTTCAGTGCACGCCAGGGAAGTGTGTTTGAGTGGTGCTCCAGGATGGTGTTTACAACCACATCCCCCGGATTAAAGGGGAAGCCGTGTGCCACAATATTAAGCGCCTCGGTGGAGTTTTTCGTAAACACAAGCGTTCCTGCGCTTCCGTTGATGAACTCCGTGACCTTTTTGTGCGCATGCCAGTACTTCTGCGTTGCAATCCGCGTTAAGCGGTGAACGCCGCGTCCCACGTTCGAGCGGCATGTGGTATCGTACGCGTACGCGGCATCTATGACCTGTTTCGGGGAGAAGGCGGTAGCACCGCTGTCGAGGTAAATGATATCTCCTATCATCGGGAAGTCTGCACGAATCTGTTCAACATCAAAACCCTCTGACGAATCCACGCCGGATGATATAGTTTCTGCACTGTTTATATTGGATTTCATGTCCTGGTTCACACTCACGGATTCAGAGTATTGTCCGGTGTTCTGCGGTTTTATGGTCTGTTGTTCTGTCTTCTCCTGCTTTGGTGCGGCAGGTATGCTGTCATCTACAATATCTCCTCTCTGGTGTTCTGGCATGAGAGATGCAACCGAAGCCGGGGTGCTGCGCCGCAGCGGCTGTTCACTCAGGTCAAGACCACGCTCTTTTATAAGCTCCTGCATCTTCGGCGGAAGCTCCTTCCACCGCCAGAGACCCCATGAGATAAACTCCTCCGGAAGACCGCGTTCCTCAGCCCAGCGGCGCAGAAACGCATCCCAGCGTTCCGCCATGTCATGATGCGTCCGCTGCATGGTTTCAAGCTCGGACTCAAGCATCGCGGGACAGAGATAGCAGCCAATCCGTTCATACCCGATGTCATACAGCGGATTATAGGGAATCTCCTTCAGCCAGAGGTAACAGAAGACATCCAGAGCACGCCAGGAACGGATAGGCGAGATGTTTAACTGCAGCGGATTGTTCGGATTCTGCGTCACAGCCTCAAGTTCCGCACGGTTCCATGACTCGTACCAGCGGTTTCCCTGCACCGTAAGACACGGGCCGGTTTCGTTTAAATGAATCTTTACCGGATTGAGTTTTAAGAGTTTACAGCACCAGCGGTGGTCTTTTGCCGGGGGACCTGCTTTTTCCACCGCCTGCCAGAAGTTTCCGGCACGTTCAATGAACTCCACATTCTGCGCCTTAACGAATGCGATTGTTTCCGGAAACTCAAGCCCGGTGTCGATGAAGAAAGCTTTGGTAACACCCGCCTTCTGCGCGATGTTCCAGACTGCGGTACTGTCCTTTCCTCCGGAAAACGAACAGTTAATCTCCGGGCGAAGCGTCAGATTCTGCCTGATTTCGCGCACCGCGGTCCGCTCCATGTTTTTGATATGGAATGCGTTTTTCGCGGTAAACTCACTCCAGTCCGGGTCCGGGAGATGTTTTGTCTCATCGAGGGCGCCGAGTTCTTTTATTTTCAGTGAGGTGCCTTTCAGAATACCTGTTCCCCACTTTGATTTGTATCTGACAATTACCACTCCGTCATCCATGTTCTGCGGGCGAATAGTGATGCGTTTCCCGCCAAGCCGTCCTTCGGGGACCTCTTCAGCCGCGTCTTCCAGACGGACGATGCCTTTGTCCGCATCTTTTGCAAGATAGGGAAGCGCCTCTGCTTCTATGTCGAATGCATACTTTCTGTTTACCGGATCAAACGAAAACCATGCAAACCGTATGCCGTTTGCGATAATAAGGTCACGCCGGTCAAGACCGCCTGCCTTGTTGAGCACAACAATCCGGGGAAGAGATACCCTATCCCCGAAGCGCTCCCGCATGGTCTTTACAATGAGATTATAATCTGCTTTGAGCACGGGGCGCACATCATAGGGCTGCTGCAGGTCGATTTTTACAGAGGCAGTGCTGCACGCACAGGTTTTTGCAAGGAGCGGAATGTTGCATTTGGGGCACCAGAAGAGCTGTTTCTGAAGTTTTGCATGAATACTGTCTTTTCTGGTGAGCTCGTTTCCAAGCGATTTCGGTGCGGTTTTTCGCGGGGGTTTATCTCCTGCAATATTCTCCCGCTGCCTATGGGACGGAGCATGCGCTGCCGGTTTTCCTAAGCGGCGGCTTTTATCTGTATGGCGGTATTTCGGGGGTTTATATTCGTGAGGCACAGTTACTTATTATATTTGTTCTATTCCGGTTTAAAAGATGTGTCATTGAATGGAGGAGTGGAAGGCCTCAGAGTGTGATGCAGGGATATCATACTGACATCTTTATATAATATGAGAGACCATACTAAGTCATTTAAGGAGTTGAAAACCAATGTTATCAGACATTGAAATCGCCCAGCAGGCGAAGATAAAAAAGATTACCGAAGTTGCGGCATCTCTGGACATCGCAGCTGACGAAATCGAGTTATACGGAAGTTACAAGGCAAAAATCTCCGATGAACTCGAAAAACGATTATCGAAGAACAAAGACGGAAAACTCATTCTCGTAACAGCCATTAACCCGACGCCGGCAGGCGAAGGAAAGAGTACCACCTCCGTGGGTCTTGCAGAGGCCATGCCCAAGATTGGCAAAAAGGCAATGCTTGCCTTACGTGAGCCGTCCTTAGGCCCTGTCTTCGGTGTCAAGGGAGGAGCTGCAGGCGGAGGATACGCACAGGTTATCCCGATGGAAGACATCAACCTTCACTTCACCGGTGACTTCCATGCGATTACCTCGGCAAACAACCTTCTCTGCGCGATGATAGACAACCACATCCACCAGGGAAATGCCTTAGACATTGACCCGCGCAGAATCATCTTCAAGCGCTGTCTCGACATGAACGACAGAGCACTCAGAAACTGTATCATAGGCCTTGGAGGGGTCACAAACGGCATGCCGCGCGAGGACCACTTCCTGATCACCGTCGCCTCTGAAATCATGGCAATCCTCTGCCTTGCAAACGACATCGACGACTTAAAAGAGCGGCTCGGAAAGATTATCTTCGGCTACAGCAGAAGCGGAAAGGCGCTCTATGCATCAGACTTAAAGGCCGTCGGCTCAATGGCAGCCCTCTTAAAGGATGCAATCAAGCCGAACCTTGTCCAGACGCTGGAAAACACACCGTGCCTTATCCACGGAGGACCGTTCGCAAATATCGCTCACGGATGCAACTCGGTAAGAGCCACCAAACTGGGTCTGAAAATGGCAGACTACCTGATTACGGAGGCAGGGTTCGGTTCCGATCTCGGAGCCGAGAAGTTCCTCGATATCAAATGCCGCGCAGCAGGTCTTACTCCGAACGCGATTGTTCTTGTGGCAACTGTCCGCGCCCTGAAGTACAACGGCGGTGTAAAGAAGGAAGATACAGCAAAACCGAATGTTGAGGCGATGAAGAAAGGTATGGTCAACCTCGAGGCACATATCGAGAACCTGCAGAAGTACGGTGTTCCGGTCGTTGTTGCCATCAACCGGTTCGCAGCAGATACCGATGAGGAGTTAAAGACTTTAGAGGAGTTCTGCAAATCCAAGGGAGCAGACTTTGCCTTATCCGAGGTCTTTGCAAAAGGCGGAGACGGAGGAATCGAGCTTGCAAAGAAGGTTGTCGCAGCCTGCGAGAAGCCGACAAACTATCACTGCCTCTACGATGTTGAAAAGCCGATTAAGGAGAAGCTTGAGACAATCGCAAAGGAGATTTACGGAGCAGACGGTGTGGTCTACACCGCTCAGGCAGAGTCTGCAATTAAGGACATTGAAGCACTCGGACGTGACAAACTGCCGGTCTGTGTTGCAAAGACGCAGTATTCCTTATCCGATGACCCGAACAAGCTTGGAAGACCTGTCGGCTACAAGATTAAGGCGGCAACAGTCCGGCTCTGCAACGGTGCAGGATTCATTGTGGTAGAGACAGGAGACATCATGACAATGCCCGGACTTCCGCTTGTCCCGGCAGCATGCGGCATCGATGTTGACAACAATGGAAAGATCTCCGGTTTATTCTAACCGGCTCTCTTTTTCTTTTTTACGGACGGCGAAGTCAGCCGGCCCGTTTTGACGCAAAAACAAACATATATTATACCAAAAAACAAATAAAATAACTACTCTATGTCATCATTAGCACTCTTTGACCCGGAAATATTTGACCTGATAAACCGTGAACACCGGCGTCAGACCGAAGGGCTTGAGCTCATCGCCTCTGAAAACGTTGTAGCACGCGAGGTGCTCGAAGCAATGGGCACCATTCTCACGAACAAATACGCGGAAGGATACCCCGGGAAACGCTACTACGGAGGATGCGAATTCCATGACCAGATTGAAAACCTGGCACGTGACCGCCTCTGCCGCCTCTTTGGCGCGGAACACGCCAACGTGCAGCCCCACTCCGGAAGTCAGGCAAACGAGGCAGTCTACCTCTCCTTCATGAAGCCGGGGGACAAAATGATGAGCCAGTCGCTCAACAACGGAGGACACTTATCCCACGGAGACCCTGCAAATATCTCCGGAAAATACTTTGACGTCACCGCATACGGTGTGGATTTTGACACCGAACTGCTCGATTACGGAGCAATCGAGGAGACTGCACGAAAGCTGAAACCAAAACTCATCGTCTGCGGCGCATCAGCATATCCCCGTGAGATAGACTTCAAAGCATTCGCAGAGATTGCAGAAGATGTCGGTGCAAAATCCATGGCTGACATCGCCCATATCTCAGGTCTCTGCTGCACGGGACTGCACAACTCTCCCGTGGGGGTTACAACCTTTACCACATCAACCACCCACAAAACCCTCAGAGGCCCCCGCGGAGGAGTTATCATGTGCAACAAGGAAGAGGCAAACCGTATCGATAACGCTGTGTTTCCGGGAATGCAGGGCGGGCCTCTGATGCATGTTATCGCCGCAAAGGCGGTCTGTTTCCGCGAGGCCTCAACCCCTGAGTACAAAGAGTATGCAAAGCAGGTTGTCAAAAACTGTAAGGTGCTCGCATCCGCTCTTGAGGATAACAACTTCCGTCTGGTATCAGGCGGAACGGACAACCACTTATGTCTGGTCGATTTATCAGACCACAATATCTCTGGTCATCAGGCAGAGATTACCCTCGGACGTGCAGGAATTACCGTCAACAAAAACACTATTCCCCGTCAGGCACTCTCACCATTCGAGACCTCCGGTATCAGAATCGGAACACCCACCATTACCTCCCGCGGCATGAAAGAGGATGAATGCAGACAGATTGCGGACTGGATTGCCCGGGCACTGAAAAACATGGACAAACCTGCGGTTCTTTCCGAGATTAAGGAAGAGGTCAAAAAATTCTGTCTGAGATACCCGCTCTACCCTGAAATCCGTATGACATAAGGCAGGAACCGTCCGCCTGAATAAAGGAAAAAAA